>JAEWHU010000076.1 GCA_023387635.1 Bacillota bacterium | reverse complement strand
ACGGCAGAAATATTTGAAAATGTATTTGTACCCATAGAACCTATGATTGGAGTTATAGGGGTAGCACCAATGGAAAATAATATTCCAACAGCACTACCAGGTAATCATGGTGGGAATATGGATTGTAAAGAGATAAAGAAAGGTGCAGTATTATATCTTCCTGTGTTTACTGAGGGAGCTCTTTTAGCTATTGGAGATATGCATGCTCTTATGGGTGATGGTGAAGTCAGTGAATGTGGTCTAGAAATAGAAGGTACAGCAATTGTGAAAGTAAGTATACTACCTAAGACAGGAAGAACCACTCCAGCAGTATGTGTAGATGACAAATGGATAACCATTGCCTCTTGTAAAACTTTAGATGAAGCAGCAGAGGAAGCTACAAGAATGATGTTTGAGTTTTTAATAGATGAAGTGGGAATGGATGCATATGAAGCAGGTATACTTTTAAGTCTTACTGGAAATTTAGTAGTGTGTCAAAATTGTAATGTAGATAAAACGATGAGAATGGAATTACCACTAAGTCCTTTAATTCAAATGGGATATAGACCATGAATTGGATGATACGAGATAGATAGAATGGGAATAAGCCGTTGATAGAACGACGGCTTTTTGCGTACATATAAACTACTTACAATCGATACCAAATGAGGACTCATGAAGAACTTATAGACCAACAAGGAAAGTATTCAAGTATGTATCATATTCAAGCTAGGTGGTATGTTTGATAAATCCTATAAAACCCAGGTAATATGCATAATAAATATGAGACCTGTAATATATTATAAATGTAAGATAGTTTGATATTAAGGAGTATTGCAAATATTTTATTTTGCAATACTCCTTTTATTAAATTAAATATTCTACGAATGATTACATTAACAATAATATCCAAATAATAACAATCTAATGCCGTGACTATAATGGATTTATTGTGTAAAATATACACAATCGATACAAAAAGAAGAAGAGTTTTACAGCATTTTGCATATGCAAAAGCGCATGGAGAGGAGAGAGAATATATTATGTCAAAACAATCCACTAAGGTGAAGGTACCGTTTAAGATGGCTGCTAGTAGAAAAAAAACGTTGTTGCTTCTTAGTATGGTTGCACCAGGCGCAATTTGGCTTCTTATTTTGCGTTATCTTCCAATGTTAGGTGTTGTAATCGCATTTAAAGATTACAAAATTTATACAAAGGATCCAACTTTTATTAACAATATTATACATAGCGATTGGGTGGGATTAAAGAATTTCAAGTTTATATTTGCAACATCAGACGCTTGGAAAATGATTCGTAATACATTAGGTTATAATATCTTATGGATTGTCCTGGGTTTGATTATTGCTGTAAGTTTTGCAATTATGCTTAATGAACTTACGCACAAATTTGTAGCAAAATCGTATCAGACATTAATGTTTTTCCCATACTTTTTAAGTTGGGTCGTTGCTAGTTACTTTGTTTTAGCATTTCTAGATCCTACAAGTGGACTTTTGGTTCACCTTCAGAAGAAAATGGGAGTGGAGGTAATAAACTGGTACAGTGATTATCGGCCTTGGCCAATTATTTTGACAATAGCCAATCTGTGGAAGAATGTTGGTTACTCTAGTATCTTATATTTGGCAGCGATTACTGGCATAGATGCAAATCAATACGAAGCAGCAAGTATTGATGGTGCGAGTAAATGGCAACAAATAATCTATATAACATTACCTCATTTAAGAACCATAATAATTATTCTATTTATCATGAATATTGGTAAAATCTTCAATGCAGATTTCGGTTTGTTTTGGAACTTACCGATGAACATGGGGCCTTTGTATCCTACTACACAAGTTATTGATACTTATGTTTACCGAGTGCTTAATGCAACGGGAGGTAATATAGGCATGAGTACAGCGGCAGGTTTGTTGCAAAGTTTGGTTGGATTTGTTTGTATTATGGTAACTAATACCATTGTACGCAAAGTTGATGAGGAAAGTAGTCTTTTTTAGGAGGAGAAGAATGAAGAATATAGATGGAGCTCAAAATCCTTCTAAACGCAAAAAAAGAAGGGTGATTAATTCAGTAAGTGTTCCTACTGAAATTATTTTCACAATTATCTTGGGTTTATTTTGTTTATTATGTATTATACCATTTATCTTTGTAACAATTATTTCATTTACATCTGAGGCAAGCATTCGAGAAATTGGTTATTCATTCATTCCAATAGAATGGTCTTTGGAGGCATATCGATTTGTTTTTAAAATTGGGGATTCGTTATGGCGTTCTTATTTCAATAGTTTTTTTATTACTATTTTAGGGACTGGTTTAACTCTATTAGTATGTATTCTTTATTCCTATGCCCTGTATCGTGTGGATTTTAAATATCGAAAGTTCTTTACTTTCTTTAGTTTCTTTACCATTATGTTTGGTGGTGGGCTTGCTCCAACATATGTTGTATGTAAAACCATGCTTGGATTAAGTGATAATTATGCTGCATTGATTGTTCCCATGTTGTTAAACCCGTTTAACCTAATCATAATGCGAACATTTTTTCAAAGTTCAGTACCAGATTCCTTAATTGAGGCAGCAGCAATTGATGGTAGTGGCGAGTACAGCACCTTGTTTCGTATCATTATACCTATTGCAAAGCCTGGGATTGCAACAATAGGATTATTAAGTGCTTTGGCATATTGGAATGAATGGTTTATTTCCATGCTATATGTCCGTGATGCAAAATACTTTCCATTACAATATTTATTAATGAAAACGCAAAACAATATTGATTTTTTGGTTAAAAATGCCTCTGTATTGGGTGTTGAAGCCGCTAAAATTAGGGCGAGTCTTCCATCGCAAAGTTTAAGTATGGCATTGGTAGTTTTTATTGTTGTACCTATTGCATGCGCATATCCATTTTTTCAACGTTACATCATCTCTGGTCTGACTATCGGATCTGTGAAAGGGTAAGAACGGTTAATCATATGCCGCTTACATAAAAAATATTAGGAGGAGTTATCTATGAAAAAAGTTCTATCAATAGTTCTTACAGTAGTGTTATTAGCTTCGGCATTCTCTGCGTGTGGCACGAAGCCAGCAGAAAAGGTTGATAATGACAATGCCAATCAAACAACGACTGCACCTACAGATGCAGGTACACCAGCAGATGAGGGTACACCAGCAGAAACTAACGAGATCGACATATCCAAACCAGTTACTTTAAAATGGTATCTACACGGCAGTAACGTGACAGATGATAAGGATGTACTAGCAAAAGCAAATGAATATCTAAAAGAAAAACTTAATGTTACCATAGAGCCAATCTGGGGAACATGGGGTGACTTTGATACCAATGCTGTACTTGCTATTAACGGTGGCGACGATGTTGATATCTATTTTACATGTTCATGGACTGCAAATGAATATAGTAGTTTCGCAAAAAAAGGTGCTTGGCTTCTTTTAGATGATCCAGCGAATAACCTTATTGAAAAATATGCAAAAGAATATTGGGATTTATTACCACCTGTTTTAACTAATGGAGCTAAGGTAAATGGTATTAATGGATATGGTACATATGGTGTTCCTGGTTATAAAGATAGTGCTGTTCAGAACTGTTGGGATATTAATGTTCCACTATTAGAGAAATACGGATATACAGTTGATGATATTAAAAATACAGACTATTATGGTTTTGGAGAAATTCTTGCAAAAGTTAAGGCAGGAGAAGGTGCTGACTTCTATCCATTATTAGTAGAAGGTGCAGTACTAGAAAGAATGGTTAACAATACATTTATTGTTACTGGAGATGCAGGAACAAACAATATTTTTTCAAGTTACTTTAACCCAACTGATCCATCAGTAGCTGCCAATGGAGATGAGATATTAAACAAATTTGCAACTCCTGAATATAAGAAATTTGTTGAAAAGTCACGTGAATACTACTTAGCAGGTTACATTGATCCTGCAATGGCTAATCCAAGCCAAGCAAATGATACTCGTACTAATAAACAATTGACTGGAGAGTATCTTATCGGTACACAAAGTTATTCTTTAGGTTATGAACATCAAGCGACTGGTGAACGTGGATTTAAAGTTGCAATGGTACCAACTACCCCAGCATTTGTTGATACAACAACTTCACAAGGTGCTTTAATGGCTATTTCTTCAACATCAAAAAATCCAGAACGTGCTTTAATGTTCCTTAACTTACTTAACACAGATCCATACTTAATGACATTACTTAATTTTGGTATTGAAGGTGAACATTATAATATAGTAAATGGTGAGGCAATATTTACCAAAACCCGTGATCTTTATAAGCCATGGACAAACGGTATGGGTAATATAACTCAATTACCTCCACTTGAAGGACAAGGAGCTGATTTCCAAGAGACTTTTAAAGCATATTATGGTTCAGCAAAAGAAATTTCAATTCTTGGATTCATGTTTGATCAAACACCAGTTATAAATGAGATGGGTGCGTTAGCTAACGTTGCTGGGGAATATGCACTTGCATTAAGTACAGGATACGTTGATCCAGCTAAAGCTTTACCAGAATTTCTAAAGAAATTAGATGATAATGGTATGGCTAAGGTAGTGGATGAAGCAAACAAACAATTAGATACATTTATGGCTGAAAAGAATAAATAAAATCCATCGTTACGAACTATAAATAAATGTAACGGCATTCTATAAGTTTACACAGTTATCAAGATGTGTTTACTTAAGAGTGCCGTTACTTTTTTAATTCTATAAGAAATGCTAATGATTGCACATAACCCTCTAAGTATTATGCTAAGAGGGTTATGTATTGATTTACAAACTCGATATTTAGAAATACTCTGTGATAAGGGTAGGTTTTTTGTAAAATACATTTGAGATATTTTCTATGAATGTATTCACTTGAACAGATTCCATAAAAGGTATTGCACTAGTATCACACGCTCCTACGATTAAGCGCGAAAAATCAGAAATTCCTAGAGAAATATCTGGTGGTGCATTTGTTGTGCTTACTTCATTAGCTACTCCATTCTCAAAACGTAGTAAAAAGGTGTTATTGTTTTCAGGTACGATTGTATCTGCTATTTGTATTATAAGTGTGCCACTACCACGAAATTTTGCCATTTCAAGGACCCGTTTTACGTTCACAACTCTAGCCATACCACAATATGCTTTTTCGCAATGACTAGCCCCCATGGACCATTCTGGTAATATTAAGGTAATATCTAGGTCGGTAGGTAGTTCAAATGTTATGTATTGATGATCACTTGAACAAGTATATGCTAAATTGAGTAAACCTTTAAATCCTTCGGTATCTGTAAAAAAGAAGCGATTACATCTTAAATTTCGTCCATCCTTGCTATCTTCTTTAAAGAAAGTCATATAACCTTTTGCTACTCCATCTTTACTTTTATACACATAGGTAAAACGTTGATCTTTCGCAGGGTTTGATTTGCCAACCCAGGCATATTCAAAATCTTCATTTACAGTCATCATATTATACTTTTCTTGCCATACTGAGTATATTTGTTTGATGTCATCAAGTACTTGAGATTCACTTTCCACTAGAACACAATTTCCTTCTAATTGAAATGGTCGAATTGCACTGAGTCTTATTTGATAACGAAAACGTTCGCAACACATCTCATATCCAAATTTGCGGTAATAAGCTGTGGAAAAGGGATATAAATAGGAAAATGTAATGTCTTTCTCATACATGTCTGGTAATGAGGCTCTAAAGCACTCCCTTACGCCACCCATTCGTCGATATTGTGGTAGAGTTGCCACACCTCCGATTCCAACCATCTGACAATGATGCCCATCAAATTGAACAGTGAATGGTGTAGCTACAAAATTACTAATCATTGTTTTGTCATCATCACAAAACGCTGCCCAACGTTCCATGCAATAAATATTATCTCTGGAATCGGGATTAGATATTGCCTCTTCGTATACTGTCTTAGCAGACTTGGAATTATCTATTTCAGATTCAAAAGCAATTGCAAACAATTCATTGGTGCGTTTTAATTCCTCCGGCTTAATTTTTCTAACTATCATAAGTTCCACCTTTCCTGGTAATGTTACTTGATATTAAGAAATAAAATATTGAATTTATAACGTATGAAAAAAGTTTGAACTGTTATATATAGTAAATATTGTCTCTTAATAAATGGTTAAAGTCAACATATATTTCGGTTCTAAGATATAAATTTAGGCACATTTTTGATAAATTACTTTCTCAAAGAAAACAAAATAAAATGGGTGAAATTGTAATGTAAAATATTGCTATTCTAATTAGTTTAAGGTATAATATTTTTTTGAACTGTCGTATTTTTACAATGTATTTGAAGTGCAAACAAGATGTAAATTGATAGATAGATAACTATAAACTGACGAACATAGATAGAATATAAATATAGGAGTATTGCGATTATTTTGCAATACTCTTATTTATTCAATTAATTCCAAATAATTTTGTGAAGGTTCTATCTTTTTTGAGATTTGAAGTGTTATATAGATGGAAGTACTTTCAAGGTTAAAGGAAGGAGGTGCATTATGGATGAAGATTATTTTTTGATACGTAAAATGAAAAAAGGTGATGAGATTTCTTTGGAAGTATTTGTTAGAAAATATTATCCAGAAATATTAAAGTATTGTTATCGTATTTTAAGTGGAAGTAGTTTAGCGGAAGACATTACACAGGAAACATTTGCAAGCTTCTTTAAGAATTTAAACAGATATGAGCATTACGGAAAAGCAAAGAATTATCTTTATACAATTGCAAGGAATCTTTGTAAAAATCATTATAGACATAGAACGGAACTAGCCTTAGAAGAAATATGTCAGGTTTCAGATGTCTTGGAAGATGAAATCAATGTAAAACTTGATATGGAAAATGCGCTGATGAAACTCCCAAAGGATTTGAAGGAAATTCTGATACTGCGTTATTTCCAGGATTTAAAACTAAGAGAGATAGCAATAATCTTAGAAATTGGACTTCCACTAGTCAAATATCGGTTAAAAAAAGCAAAGGAGAAATTAAAGAAAATTATAGTAGAGGAGGAGGGGCTATGGATAAATTAAAAGATAAAATAGAATACATAAAGAAACTTGAAAAATTACCGAAGATGCATGAGGAAAAACTTTTACAAACTATCACAAAATCAAAACAGGCACTGTATGAGAGCAACCTTGAAGAGGCAGCATCCTATTTTGAATTTCTTTTTATTCAGACAAAATTTATAAAAAAACGTTGGTGGTTATTTCAGACAGGAATTTTGGTATTGTTATGGTGCAAATTATTTGTTACGCAGAACCACTTCACATTTTACAGAGAGGCAGGGATTTTAATTCCAGTATTTGTAATCCTTATAATCCCAGAGCTATGGAAAAATATACATACAAAGTCATGGGAAATTGAAAATTCTGCATTTTATACACTTCGACAAATATATTCAGCAAGGCTCTTATTATTTGGAATCGTGGATTTATTACTACTTAGTACATTTTTTGTTATTACAGCAGTAACGATGCAGGTTACATTTTATAATATGATTATACATTGTATACTTCCATTCAATTTGACCTGCTGTATCTGCTTCGGCATATTTTGTAGTAAACGGTTTTGCTCGGAGTATATTGCAATTGCCTTTTGCATGATAGAAGCTGCTATTTGGCATCAAATCGTAACAAATGTGGGGTTTTATACGTCTGTTTCGAAAACAGTATGGTTAGGGGTTCTTGGAATATCAGTTATATATCTTGTATATGTAATTCGCAGGCTGATAAGAACCTGTGCAGAATATAGTGAGGTGAATATATCATGGAGTTAAAGTTAGAGAACATGACAAAAGTGTTTCATAATACAATAGCAGTTGACCATGTTTCTTATACTATGAATAATGGGGTGTACGGACTACTAGGAGTTAATGGGGCAGGGAAGACAACATTAATGCGAATGATGTGTACGCTCATTAAGCCTTCAGATGGAAGGATTACACTAGATGGAAGGGATATATTCGAATTAGATAGTTCTTACCGTAGAATTTTGGGATATCTCCCACAAGAATTTGGGTTTTATCCTGACTTTACTGCAATGGATTATCTTAGGTATATAGCATCCATTAAAGGTATCAGATCAATGGAGGCAAAGAAAAGGTCACTTGAGCTTTTACAAAAGGTAGGACTCGAAAATACAGGGAATAAAAAGATTGAGAAGTTTTCTGGGGGTATGAAAAGGCGTCTTGGAATTGCACAGGCTATGTTAAATGATCCAAAGATATTAATATTGGATGAACCAACTGCTGGACTTGATCCAAATGAAAGAATTCGATTCCGTAATTTAATCAGTGAACTAGCGGAGGACCGTTTAGTTCTTCTCTCAACGCATATCGTTTCTGATGTGGAATATATCGCAGATAAAATTCTACTAATGAAAGACGGTACAATCGAATGTTCAGGTACAATGAAGGAGCTTGCCTTGAATATTCATGTGAAGGTATGGAGCTGTAATGTTAATAAGAAGGATGCAGATAGTCTTATAAAAAAATATAAGGTAGTAAATGTGAAACCAAAGGAATATGATATCAGTCTGCGTCTGCTATGTGAAAGTCAGCCATGTGTGAATGCAAGAGAAGAAGAAACGACTCTAGAGGATATATTCTTTTATTACTTTGGAGAGAATGCAGGTGATAAAGATGCTGTACTATGAGATAAAAAAGGTTTTTTCTAGGGGAGGAAGTAAAATTGCACTTGTTATTTTGGGAGTCATGATTATAGCGGTAGTAGGTTTTTGTATCAATACTTCAACTTGGATTAATGAAAATGGAGAAGAAGAAAAAGGATTTAACGCAATTCGTAAACTACAAGAAGCCAAAATTGAATGGTCAGGACTGCTTACAAAAGAAAGAATTTCTTTGGTGATAGAAGAAAATAAAAGAATAGAAGCGACTACAGAAGCTATGTCGGATGAAGTACAGCAACAGAACATAGCATATGGCTGGAAACAAGGATTTATGGATATTCGTAATATGATTAATAATTCTTTTTGTGAATTCCGAGAGTATGATTACTATAGGATGAATTCCCTAAAGGCAACGGACGCAGAAAGCTTTTATACGAATAGAACTGCAACTCTAAAAAGATGGTTAAATGGAGAGGCAGAGTATTCTTACTCGGAAAAAGAAAAGGAATATTTCGTCAGTCAGTATGCGAAGATGAAAGAACCTCTTTATTATGAGTACATGGAAGGTTGGAATTATTTTTTCGAATATTCCAGTACGATACTCATGATTATGACCATTATCATAGGAGTTTTAATTGCATCAATATTTTCCTGTGAAAAACAGTTAAATGCAGATTCAGTTTTTTACACTGCCTATCATGGAAGGGGCAAAGCTATTATAGCCAAAGTGAAAGCAGGTTTTATAATAACTACTGTTATCTATTGGAGTACGATGCTATTATATTCCTATGCAATTTTTGGTATCTATGGAGTAAGTGGTGCCGGTTGTAGAATTCAAGCTGCAGATGCATGGAAGAGCTTTTATAATATAACAAATTTTCAACAATATCTCATAGTTATGTTTGGAGGATATGTGGGATGCATATTTATGTCTACTATTACCATGCTTGTTTCAGCAAAAACAAAATCAACGGTACTTGCAGCAATTGTTCCATTTATACTGATATTTGCACCTTCATTTTTAAGTTTCATAAATAGTAGGAGGTTATCTGAAATCTTAGGATTATTACCGGATCAACTATTGCAAATGAATGTTGCTATCAAACTTTTTAATGTATATGAAATAGGTGGAAAAATAGTCGGAGCAATAACGCTGTTATTTGGTATATATATTGTGTTAACTCTTGTTTTACAACCTGTTATCTTTCTGGTGTTTCAAAAAAGAGAGATGCAAATTATTGACGAACATCAAATGAATATCAAATAAATAAACATATAAATATGTAAAGTTTATAGGGAATTTTGGATAAGATGTATAAAAATAATAGTAAATATATATAAAATTTTCCTAATATATGTTATATTAAGAAAGTGATAGATAAAAAAGGAGGAAGAACAAAATGTATAAATTTCCAAAAAATCTATATACAGATGTTCGATTGGAACAAGTGGCGGTAACCACAATAGCCTATGAGAATTTCAAAATGAAGCAGAATACAACAAAGACTGAGAAGGGTGCGATGATACGAATGTATGACGGAAAACGTTGGTATTATAGTTCAGTCACAGATACCAACAGTATTCAAGAGGTAATTGATAAGCTAGAGAGAATGGCATCACCGGATGTGAATATTGATGATAATCCTGTGGTTAAAAAGATTGAAGTTAACAAAGGGACCTATTTCATATATGAGGAAAATGATATATCAAAAGTATCTGATGACGAGAAACTTGCATTACTTGATAGTTATCTTCCAACCTTAAAAGAAGTACCAGAGATTTTGATGTCATCCCTTACCTATCAAGATAATCATACCATAAAACATATCATATCAAGCAAAGGGTGTGATGTTACATTTGATACACAAAATGGTTGTATTGTTGCAAGATATACTCTATTAGTAAACAATCTTCCACAGCGTGGAAGCAAGGATATTTATGCAGTTGAATTTGGAAAACTTTTTGATAAGCAAGATGAAATAAGGACATTTATAAGGAAAGATCTAGAATATGCAAGAACAGCAGTTCCAGTTAAGCCAGGAGTATACACTTGTATCCTTTCACCTGCGATAGCCGGTGTATTTGCACATGAAAGTTTTGGACATAAAAGTGAAGCTGATTTTATGATTGGCGATGAAACCATGAAAAATGAGTGGGCAATTGGTAGTAAAGTGGGTGCGCCAATCCTAAATATCATTGATACTGGTTGCATTGAAGGCGCTGGATATGTACCTTTTGATGACGAGGGATGTAAGGCTCGTGAAAATTATATTATTAAAGATGGAATATTAACAGGAAGACTTCATAGTGCTTACACAGCAGCAGCTTTAAATGAAGAATCCACTGGTAATGCTAGAGCAATGAATTTTGAGTATGAACCAATTGTTCGAATGACTAATACATATATTGACAAAGGTACATATAGAAAAGAAGAACTTTTTGAAGGCGTTACCATAGGAATTTATATTGAAGATTTTCTTCATGGTTCTGGAATGACGACATTTACCATAGCACCTTCTAGAGCATATATGATTCGTGATGGAAAAATTGCTGAACCAGTTAAAATAGCGGTAATAACAGGTAATGTTATGAAAACGTTAAATGAAATTGATGGAGTTTCAGATACCGTAGAGCTATGCTCCTTCGGAACAGCTGGATGTGGAAAACTGGAACAAATGCCTCTTCGAGTTGGATTTGGAGGCCCATATGTTAGAGTTAATGGAATTAATGTTCAGTAAAGGAGGGGATAGTATGGTACGAGAGTTATATCAAACAAGCATCAGAGAAACTGCATTAAATATAACTATGAGTAAGATAGATTCAGTTAGAATTAAAAATATTACAAAAAGCGGGTGCAGGTTATATGACAATGGCTTCATTGGAATAGCGGGTGTTCTTGGAGAACCAACAGATGATACATGGAAATTAGCCGAGAAGAATCTTATGAGACATATCCCCTATGAACATGAACCAAGTAGTAATAAGGAATTAGTGAAGGATTTAAGGAAACAAGATATTTCAGCAGATGAGTTCATCTTGAGGGCAGAAGAACTTATGGAACAATTAAGAGAGGAGTTCCCAGATTTTATATTTAGCAATAAAATAAGGTTAACCGAAGTGGAAGAGACATTAAAGAATGATATTGGTCTTAATCTAAAAAACATAGATAGTTCTGTGAATTTTGAATTGCTTGTAAAGCATGTAGATTCTATAAATATAGTTGATACTGCTGTAGTATACAATGAACGAATATTAGACAGGAATAAAATACTTGAAGAAGCAAGAATGCAGTTAAATGTCTTTAATATAGAAGTCAATTTACCTAAAGGTGAAAAATTACCTATTATCCTATCTCCATTTGATGTAGGTGGAAAGTTAGTAGAATCTTTAAATGGGGAAAGGTTAGGAAGAGGGAATTCCATATTTAAAGATAAAATTGGTACTAAGGTTTTCCATAAGGAATTTTCCTTATATGCTTATCGTGGGGAAGAAGCTTTGCTTGGTACATTTTTTGATAACGAAGGAAGTACATTAGAAAATGAACAGATAGCCCTTATTGAAGATGGAGTTATATTAAGAGGGTATACAGATAAAAAGACTGCAAAAGAATTTGGTATGCCAAATACTGCATCTGCTGGCGGCGATTATGATGAAGTGCCGGGTCTTTCTGGTATTTCATTATCAATAAAACCTTCGGATAAATCATTAGAACAACTCTTACAGGGAAAGTCAGCTATATATGTGGTAATGATGGGTGGCGGTGATTGTACTAACGAAGGTGATTTTGCATCTCCTGTACAAATGTCATATTTAATGAAAGATGGAAAATTACTAGGTAAACTTCCTGAGTTCTCTATATCAGGGAATATATACGATATATTTGGGAATGATTATATTGGATATAGTAGTGACAAATCATATTTTGGTGAGCATGCTTTGGTAACTGAGATGAAGGTAACATATTAATATAGTTTAAATTTTAAAATCCTAAACTAAAAATAAGTAAAAAATACACATATAAAATACAGAAAAATCTAAAATACATAAAAGACAGTAAAAATGTTTGACATTAACTAGTATCCGTGTTAGAATATTTTAGTGTGCCGCACAACGAGGTTTACAAGTCTGTTTTTAACGGACACCAAAGTTGGCGAGTAATGATAATAGGAGGTGCCATATGTACGCAATTAT
>JAEWHU010000037.1 GCA_023387635.1 Bacillota bacterium | reverse complement strand
GATTTAAAGTATGCAGAGATTGCATGCGAGACTCAGGAGCACTTGTGCCCGCTGGCGCAGCGCAGACTTGGCGTTCAAGTGGAGTTAAAACTCCATCTGAACTGAGTCTTTGTTTATGTCGCACTCAATTCTAAGCTTTGCTTAGAATTTCAGGTGTCAAAAAATAAAAAAAACCTCAAAGGTCTTTTTTATTTTTTATTATACTAAATATGGAATCCCTCTACTTCTCACTTTCCCCATCAAAGAAGCTTCCCCATGCCCTGGATAAATGATTACATCATCAGACCACTGAGAGACTTTATTCATTATACTTTTTTTAAGCAGATCCTCACTACCGCCTTCTAAATCAGTTCTACCCAAATCATCACTAAAAATCGTATCCCCTGTAAAAACAATGTTCCCATCCTTAACCTTTAAGCAGATTCCGCCCGGAGTATGCCCTGGCGTGTGGATTACCTCTAATGTAATATCTCCTATATTAATCATATCTCCATGAGCCAAAGCTTTGTCTACATCTATAGAGATTGACTTGTGATAACTTGATTTAGAATGATTTATTTCTGGGTCTTTTAACCCTTGAACCTCTTTCTTATGTGCATAGATAGGACACTGGTACTTTTCCTTTAGCTCTTTGACTGCACCTATATGATCGTAATGATAATGGGTTAATAGAATTCCCTGCAATTTTAAAAACTTCTTATGGATATATTGTATTAATCTGTTCCCCTCATCTCCTGGATCGATAATAAAGGCTTCCAATGTATTTTCATCATAAAGAATATATGTATTGGTTTCACCTATTCCAACTACTAACCTTTCAAATTTCATAAAAACCCTCCTCCTATAACTACTCACTTATTATATATCTTAATCATATCTTTCCTAATTTGTTTAGTAAAGAAAAAAATTAAAGACCCTAAAAGGATCTTTATATCTGTTCTATAGTTTTCCAAATCTCTTCAATATTCCTTCTAACATTCTGGCATGACGAGCTTCATCTTTAGCTGATATATTAAAATAATCTCTAGCAGAAGTTATGCCAAGCTCCTCTGCCTTTTCTGCTGCATCTTTCTTACCATTGTTTGCAAAAGTTTCACCTTCTAACATCTGTTTTAAATTATCAAATATATCCTCTTGAATCATTCCATTAAACTCAGCAAATACTGCTGCGTGCTCCGCTTCTTCCCAAGCAATAGTCTTTAATACTTCTGCTATTTCTGGATATCCCTGTCTTTGTGCTAATCTTGCCATTGCTAAATAGATACCTACTTCACTAGTTTCTCCGTTAAAATTTTGTTTAACTATTCTTTCTAAAGCAGTTCCCCTTGTTTCTCCAATAATGCTTTCTACGATTAGATTATAATTTTCCATGAAAGATCCTCCTATTTATTAAAATTCTTATATGCAGAATATATTCTTTGTGAAAGTTCTTTGTTTTTGTTGCCTAAGTCAGAAAAATACATTAGCGCACTTCCCCTGTAATCCGTATAATCCCCTAAGAGGGCAACCTCCATAGAGCTTCTAATAATATTAATTATACAATCATCATCATGGTATAACTGACAATTCTTACATTGATTTAATATGAATCCAATTGAATTTACCAGTTTTTCATCATCATACAATTTTGTATCTTGATAAGGTATATCTTCCATACCATTATCTATAAATTCATCTTTCTGCTTAAATGCAGTTAATAAGGATTGCTTGCAATATCCTACTAAGCATACTTCTTTATCGCAGCTACCGCAAGATTCCTCAGAAAGACAACACTTTCCTATTTCTTGAATCAATCCATTAAAATCTATATTCTTGTCCATTTTTTTCCTCCTTTATTGCGCATACTTCTATTAAATACCCTGAATTTCAAAAGATAAACATTTTATTAACAATATAAAATAATAAAGACCCTAAAAGGATCTCTATAAGCTAATATCTATGCTTCCTCCAAGATGAGGCGTTACCGACTGCTCCATTACTCTAGTATCTGTATTTACTACACTACTTGTTTGTAGCATATCCATTAAATCTATAGTTTGTACTTGAGCATTATCCATAGCCATTTTCATTACTGAAATACTGGCTTGTTGTGCTATATTCATTTGGCTTAGTCCCATTGATAAAGCTGCGATGTCCATAATGTTAGCTCCTTTCTATAGTAAAATCTAAGTTCAAACATAACCATGCTTATTTTTTAAACTAAATCCAAAATAAAAAGCATCTTGTCTACTTTTTCTCTAATTCTAGAACAGGAACAATACCTCTATAATCAACTAAGTACCTATTCATCTTAGTTTCATAAGATATATTTTCATTTTTTCTATTAATTATATCTTTAAGATCAAAGTTATGATTTTTTATGGTATAATCAAATAATTCTAAAAAATCAGCATCAAGGCCATGTTGAGTAGATTTAAACAATTTATTATCAATTTTACTTTCATCGATTTCATTATAAATAAATTTTTCCCCAATTATTTGCTTTAGCTTAAATTTATCATTATGACTAATAAGATTATCATTAGTTCCATGATAACAAATTATATTACATTTATTTGTAAATTTTTTATATAAAGATGGTAAGTAAAGTATCTCTTCATCATAATCCAGTTTCTTTGCCAAATAATCAAATTCTACTGATAATACACAATTTCCATGAACACTATTTATATAACGATTGTTTTTCAAATATCTTGGAAATAGCCATGACGAATTATCAATCAGCATAGAAAACATACTCGGTGCGAAAGCATTACATAGATAAGATAAGTATGAACCATGTGAATTACCATACATAATGACCTTATCTCTATCAAATTCAAACCCATTATCTTTTATAATTTCCATAACACTAATCACCGCAGTAATGTTGTCAATAGCTTGAATCGTTCCCATATCATTATAATTTTTTAAATTCTCACTTAAAACTGCCCTTGTAGATATATTCATATTATATTTACTAGCAATCTCTATAAGTCTATCGAGTATATTATTATCTCTGTATATATAATCGGCTTCCTCGGGTTTGAAATTTTTTTCAAGTTCTGTTTTGTTATAGCTTAAGCTAATCTGATTTGCACCCTGCATAAATTCCCAACCAAAATAATCACATTGTATAGTTACTAAGTTATATTTATCCGCAAAAACAGATCTCATCTTTTTATAAACATTAGAGTTTGCATGTCCCCCAAAGCCAGCAATAAATAAAAGTATACCTGTTTTTTTATTTATGCCTTTATCTGGCTCTGAAAAATAAACTTTTAATTTTCTTTCCTCTGGATCATAATGGCTTGGTTGTCCATATATTTCAAAATCATAATTTTTAGCCATTTTTTCTCCCCCTATACACATCTAAGGCTTCACTTTATACTATTAATTTGCATACTCATAATCATTCTCCAGCTCTTAGTTACAGCAATAAATCTATACTATTTTTCTTCACTAGTGCTCAAAATTTTAAAAAAATTAAAATTGTTGGCATATTAGGTTGCTTAGCTGGAACTAGAACAAGTTTTTGGTTGTTTTGCATAACTATGCTTCTTTAATAATCTTCTGAAAATAACTTGATAATTTTTATTTCTTATTTTTTATTAATATC
Source organism: Bacillota bacterium (assembly GCA_023387635.1). Taxonomy (GTDB): domain Bacteria; phylum Bacillota; class Clostridia; order Lachnospirales; family Lachnospiraceae; genus Anaerocolumna. The sequence goes on along the minus strand of JAEWHU010000037.1, from coordinate 511 downwards.
TCAGATAAAATAAAGTCTATTTCATCATCTATGTCTATAGATCTCTTTTTATCCATTATGTATGCATAACTTTTCTCTTTATATAAGTCTTTGTATTTAAGAAAATAATCAACTTTAGATAAATATATAGCACCATTTAATCTATAGTATATTGGTAATTCTTGTCGTCTACATTTCACATCTTTAGGCAAGAATCTATCCATGGATAAAGAATCGTCTAATATATTCATATATATTGGTGGATGATCTACTTCACATACACTAACAATTGAATTAGCTTCTTTTTCAAATAATTGTTTTACAGAGCCTATAATATCTTCATCTTGCCTTAATGGTGATGTTGGCTGTAATATCATAAGATAGTCATACTCTCTATTTAATTCTTTAAGTTTATTTATAGTATATTCTATTACATCATTTGTTAGTGTGGTATCAGTAGCTAAGTAATTGGGTCTTAGAAAAGGAACAGATGCCCCATATTTTATAGATATATCAGCATATTGTTGTGAGT
>JAEWHU010000025.1 GCA_023387635.1 Bacillota bacterium | reverse complement strand
GTTATGAGAAGTATAATTTAAAATTATGTAGTTTGTTTAGTAGATTGTAAATTAACAACCCCATAATAGAGGAATACTCGAATAACAACGATAAATATATGGTATCTAATAACATAAAGGCATATTTTCAGGAAAAACTATTCCTAAAAATATGCCTTATTTTAAAAAGTATTTTCTATCCTCTAATATTAACTTATTCTAATAATTTATCCCCAATTTGTTGGTTACCTATTGTTTCCCTGTGCTACCAAATCCACCACGGTCTACACTACCTAATTCCTTAACTTCATCAAATACAACCATAGGTTGTTTTTTCATGATTCTAAACTGACATATTCTATCGTTTACCTCTATTACGGTATCTCTTAAAGCATATGCAGGGAAGAACCATTGGTCGTTATCTCCACAATAAGATTCATCAATTACACCCATAGAGTTGGTTTGTATTACACCATAGTTCTTATAAGTACTGCTTCTTGGGACAACATGCGCTTCATACCCTTCTGGCAACTTCATACCAACTCCAAGGGGTATTAATTTAAATTCATCTTTTTTTAGTTCTACTCTTTGTGCTGCTCTTAAATCAATCCAATCCGACTTACCATCTATAAATCTTAATTTTTCAATTTCTTCACTAAAGTATTTTATTTTTATTTCCATTTTTCTTTTCCTCCAATGCTATTAACGTTTTAATTATGTGTTACGTTATAGCGTAAATTATATGTCAAAGCGGATATTTTGGACCCGCTTCGCTTCTTACTCATAATCTTATACCTGACATTCAGATATATGGTTTAATAGTTATTCCGTCATCATCTTTAGTAACATTCTACCAGCGTTTGATATAGGATTCTTTTCACTTTGAATGATGCAAAAGTTACGTTCTGGTATTTCCTTATGAAACTTTAATTGAAATAACTCTCCATTTTCAATATATTTTTCTGCAAAATTTCGCACTACAGAACCAATTCCTAAGTTCCTTAGTGCAAATTGAATTATCATTTCACAATTAGCAAGTTCAAATTCTGGCTCTAATTCCACACCATGATTTAATAAAAAATTATCCATATAGGCTCTTGAACTTGTATTTTTCTCAAGGCAGATAATTGGTAGACTTTCTATATCCTTAAAGTCCAAGACCTTATCTTTTAACTCCAAAAATTGATTACCTGCTACAAATACATCGGATATTTTCTTTACCTTCATTATATGAATCTCTGGTTTTACCATAAAAGGATCACTTACAATACCAAAATCTATCTTATCCTCACTTAAATATTGTACCGTTTCAGGTGTTGGGGCATTAGTTACTGTTACCTTTATTTTAGGATATTGCTTATGAAAGCGCTCTAGAAAAGGTAGCAGATAAAACTGCAAGGTCATATCACTTGCCCCAATACGAATTTCACCACTATCTAAATCTAACATCTTTTTAAATTTAGTTTCACCAAGAAGAATACTTTCATAGCCTCTAGCTACATAAGTATATAAAACTTCACCTTCTGGAGTTAATTTTACTCCTTTTTGTGTTCGAACAAATAAGTTATTTCCTAAGTTTTTTTCTAAATTTTTTATTCCTTGACTTATGGCAGGTTGAGATATACACAATTTTTCTGCAGCAGCAGTAAAGCTACCATATTTGGTAACATAATAAAATATTTTATAGTACTCAAGATTTATATTCATACCTACCTGCCTTTTTAATTGCATAAAACAATTGAGCAAAAGATTAAATTTAATTTTCCTTTTATCAAATGTTTATATTCATTAATTTATTCCCAAGATTTCCATACTTCTGGCACATACCCTATGGTAGCCTTCTTACCATTTCTAACAATTGGTGTTTTAAACATCTTAGGATTTTCTAATAGTTTTTCTTCCTTGTCAGCATCATCGGATAAATACTTTACAAAATTCTCTTCGTATTCTTTTGAGTTTTCATCCATTAATTTGTCCATTCCACCAACTGCTGCTTTTATATTTTTATATTCACCCTGACTCATTCCAAATTTGCCAAGATCAATAAATTGATATTTAATATTTCTTTCTTTGAAATAGCGCTCTGCTTTTTTTGTATCAAAACACTTTTGCTTTCCAAATATTTGTATATTCATATGAAAACTCCTATCCTTGTATTATGCATAGATATTGGCACATCTGTGTGTTTTGCGCCCTGCAAATAAAGAGACATGTCTGTGATTTTTATCATATTTTCTTTTATGCTAGTATATCTCTACAATCCTCATTCTTTTCAAACCATTTTACTGCATAAGAACAAGTAGGTATCACTTTTTTGTTGTCAGCTTTTAACTTCTTATATGCTTCTTCTAACAGTTTACTTGCAATGCCTTGACCTCTTAAAGAATCATCTACAAAAGTATGGTTCATCTCTACAACACCATGTTTCACCTCTGGAAATGTAACTTTTGCTATTATATTACCATCTTCATTATCTAAATAAATCATATTATCTCTAAATTTGAATTCCATATATAACCTCCTATTTTAAAAACATTCGGACTAACTTTTCCTTATTCTTGGTATAGGGTGCATATCTCATTGGCAAATCAATAATATTTGACTTTTTAACAATACTCTTTTTATGGGTAAATGTATCAAAGCTATCTTTCCCATGATAACTTCCCATTCCACTTTCACCAACTCCGCCAAAGCCCATAGAATGGGTTGCTAGATGGATAATTGTATCATTGACACATCCTCCCCCAAAGGAAAGATTAGATAAAATATATCTTTCTGACTTTTTATCTTCTGTAAACAAATATAGTGCAAGAGGTTTAGGATTATTAGTTACATAATCTGCTACTTCCTTTAAATTCTTATAGGTTAAAATAGGTAGAATTGGTCCAAATATCTCCTCTCTCATAACCTTTGAGTCTTTATTAATATTATCTAATATGGTAGGCTCTATCTGTAAGTTCTCATTACCCTTTCCACCTATTACAATATCTTCATCTTCCATTAACTCTAATAATCTTTTATAATGTCTTTCATTTATTATCTTAGGATAATCTTTATTATAAAGTGGATTCCCACCAAAAAGTTGATTAATATAAAACACTAAATACTCTATCAACTTCTCCTTACTATCCTTATGCACAAATATATAATCAGGTGCTACACAAGTTTGCCCAGCATTGAGAAATTTGCCAAAAACGATACGTTTTGCAGCTAATTTTAGATTAGCAGTCTTGTCAATGATACAAGGACTTTTTCCACCAAGCTCTAAACTTACTGGAGTTAAATGTTTCGCTGCCTTTTCCATAATAATTTTGCCTACTCTTGTACTACCTGTATAAAAAATATAATCAAACTTTTCTTCAAGTAATTCATCACTGATGGGAATACCACCTTCCACTACAGTAATATACGATGGTGAAAAGTATTCTTTTATCATATCTGCCATAACTCTAGAAGTATATGGTGCATCGGGAGAAGGCTTTAAAATACAACAATTACCTGCAGCAATTGCACCGACTAATGGAGCCATGGATAGTTGGAATGGATAATTCCATGGTGACATTACTAATACTAATCCATAAGGCTCTGAAATAATAAAACTTTTAGAAGGAAACTGTGCAAGTGGAGTTTTTACTGACTTTACTTTTGCTAACTTTTTAATGTTCTTCTTAAAATAGGATATCTCATTTAATACCATACCAATTTCAGTCATATATCCTTCCATAGAAGATTTATTTAAGTCTTTTTTTAATGCCTCTAGGATTCTCTCTTCATACTCTGTAATGGCTCTATATAATTTATTAAGATTTCTTTGCCTGAAGGAGATATCTTTGGTGATATTGGTACTAAAGAACTTACGTTGTTTCTCTACTATCATTTCAATGGTTTTCATTTAATCTACTCCTTCACTATTTAAATAAATAATCTGATTTTAATTCTATTCTAAATTGAAATCGTCAGAATTGCAAGTATATGCTTATATTTCTTAGGTTGTACCAATTTTTTAGATTTATTAAGTTATGTTCAATGAATTTCATTCCTTAAACAACAAAAGTACCGCCTACTAAATGATAGACGGTACTTTTCTAATATGAAATTAGCCATTTATATAGAGCTTCTTAGCTACATTACTCTTTATACTTACACATTAATTTCTGATTTAAGTCCTAATTCTTCTTTGTATTCTTCTAAAATCGGATTAATTACTTCGTTAATAAAATCCTCTACTTGTTCTTTTGATCTACCTGTATATTTCTTTGGTTCCATTGTTTGTTGTAATTCTTCTAATGTTAAATTAAAAGCAGGATCTGCTGCAATTAACTCTAGTAAATTATTCTCAAGTCCAAGTTCTTTAATATTTTTACCAGCCTCCATGGATAATAAACGTATCTTTTCATGAAGTTCCTGTCTATCTCCACCAGCTTTTACAGCATCCATCATAATATTTTCCGTTGCCATAAATGGAAGTTCTGACATTAAACGTTTCTCAATTACTTTAGGATATACCACTAAGCCATCCACTACATTAAGGTATAAATCTAAGATACCATCCACTGCTAGAAAAGCTTCTGGTATGCTAATTCTTTTATTTGCAGAATCATCAAGAGTTCTTTCAAACCATTGAGTTGCTGAAGTAATCGCAGGATTAAGAGCATCCACCATTACATATCTTGCTAAGGAAGCAATTCTTTCACTTCTCATAGGATTACGTTTGTATGCCATTGCTGAAGATCCTATTTGATGCTTTTCAAATGGTTCTTCAATTTCTTTTAAATGCTGAAGTAATCTTATATCATTGGAAAATTTATGAGCACTTGCTGCAATTCCACTTAGAATATTAAGTACTCTTGTATCTACTTTACGAGAATAAGTTTGACCTGCCACAGGATAACAGTTCTCATATCCCATTTTTGCAGCTATTAATTTATCTAACTTTTTAATTTTATCGTGATCACCATCAAATAACTCAAGGAAACTTGCTTGAGTTCCTGTCGTTCCTTTGGAACCTAATAATTGCATAGAATCTATCATATAACATATGTCGTCAAAATCTAATTTTAATTCCATTAACCAAAGAGCTGCTCTTTTTCCAACTGTTGTAGGTTGTGCTGGTTGAAAATGAGTAAATGCTAAGGTAGGCATTTCTCTATATTCCATAGCAAATTTAGAAAGTTCGTTCATTACATTAACTAATTTCTTACGTACTAGCTTTAATGCTTTGGTCATAACAATAATGTCAGTGTTATCACCTACATAACAAGAAGTTGCTCCTAAATGAATTATTCCCTTTGCTTTAGGGCATTGTTCTCCATAAGCATACACATGTGACATAACGTCATGACGAACTTCTTGCTCTCTTTTCTTTGCAACATCATAATTGATATCATCTGCATATTTCTTTAGTTCCTCTATTTGTTCCTCTGTAATAGGAATCCCTAATTCTTTCTCTGCTTCTGCAAGAGCAATCCATAATCTTCTCCAAGTTCTAAATTTCATATCAGGTGAAAAAATAAATTGCATCTCTTTACTTGCATATCGCTCAGACAATGGGCTTACATATTTATCATTACTCATGGTAACCTCCATATAATTTAACAATTTGTAATACCTTTCATAGTTTACCATAGATCATAAGTTTCTAACAAATAATCTTATGTATAATTAGCTAAAAGATTATAATCTTTAAGAGTTATATCTTTTAGATTAATATCTTTTAGATTAATATCTTTTAGATTATTATCTTTGAGCTAATTACTTTTCATATTCTCCGCGTATATCTTCTGTTGGTGGCTCTATTGGATATTTGCCTGTAAAGCAAGCATCACAATACCCTTTATCTCCACCAATTAATTCACTTAGTCTATCTACTCCAAGAAAACCGATTGAGTCCGCACCTATTGCAAGTCTAATCTGTTCTACCGTATTGTTATGCGCAATTAATTGATCATCCGATGGTACATCTGTTCCAAAGTAACATGGATATATAAATGGTGGTGAACTTATTCGTACATGTACTTCAGTCGCTCCTGCACTTTTTAACATACGAACGATTCTCTCGGAAGTTGTTCCTCTTACCATGGAATCATCAATCATTATTATACGTTTACCTTTTACAACATCCGCAAGAACATTTAATTTAATTCGCACACTGGACTCTCTCATGGATTGTTTTGGTTTAATAAAAGTTCTGCCTACATAGCTATTCTTTACAAATGCCATTGCAAATTGAATTCCAGATTCAAAAGAATATCCCATGGCCGCTGCATTACCAGAATCTGGAACACCAACAACTAAATCCGCATCCACAGGGTGTGATTGAGCCAATATCCTTCCAGCCATAATTCTTGAATTATATACGCTTACACCATCAAGTGTACTATCTGGCCTTGCAAAGTATATATATTCAAAAATGCATTTCGCAGTCTTTGGTTGTACCATTCTAAGGTCAGAGTGTATGCCATCTTTGTTAATCATAACTACTTCACCTGGCATTACATCTCTTATAAACTCTGCATTTACAGCATCAAGAGCACAACTTTCAGAAGCTAAAACATATGCATTTCCTACTTTACCAATACAAAGAGGTCGAAATCCAAAAGGATCTCTTGCTCCAATTAATTTTCTTGGACTCATGATTGCTAAAGAATATGCACCACTTAACTTTTCCATGGCATTCTTTACTGCTTCTTCTGCACTCTTTGCTTTTAATCTTTCTCTAGCAATATGGTAAGCGATTACTTCTGAATCTATAGTAGTTTGAAAAATAGCACCTGTATATGCAAGTTCATCTTTTAATTCTCTTGCATTTACCAAATTACCATTATGTGCTACTGCAAGAGTTCCTTTTACATAATTTATTACTAAGGGTTGAGTATTTGCTGGGCTACTAGCACCTGCTGTAGAGTACCTAACATGACCGACCCCAATATTACCTTTTAAATTATTAATACTTTCAGGAGTAAAAACTTCATTCACAAGTCCCATTCCTTTTTGTACATCTACTTTTCCTTTTGGTCCATTGGTATCACTAACTGCAATACCACAACTTTCTTGTCCTCTATGTTGAAGAGCAAATAAACCATAATAGATTGAATCAGCTATATCATTACCATCTAAATCATATATACCAAACACACCACATTCTTCATGCAATCCTTCTGTAATATAATTATTGTCGTTATTATTCATTGCTTTTCCTTTCTATACTTTAAAGGAGAAAGGGGTTGTTACATATAGAATGTGCAACAATCCCTTTCATAATCTCTATAGTCCTAAGCGTTTAAACACTTCTTTGTATGCATCTTCTATCTGACCCATATCTCTTCTAAAACGATCTTTATCTAATTTTTCACGAGTATTAATATCCCACAGTCTACAAGTATCTGGTGATATTTCATCCGCTAAGATAATCTCACCTTTGCTATCTCTACCGAATTCTATTTTAAAGTCAATTAGTTCAATACCGCAGTCTAAAAAGTATTTTCCTAATACTTCATTTACTTTAAAAGTCATTTCAGTTATCTTTTCTATCTCTTCTCTTGTAGCAAGTCCTAAAGCGATTGCATAATAATCATTAATCATAGGATCGCCTAAATCATCATTTTTATAGCTAAATTCTAGTGTAGGAGTAAGAAGCTTAATCCCTTCCTCCATACCTAATTTTTTTGCAAAACTACCAGCACAGACATTACGAACAATTACTTCCAGTGGTACTATATCAACTTTTTTAACTGCTGTCTCTCTATCACTAAGTTCTTCAATATAATGTGTCTTTACTCCTTCTAGTTCAAGAAGTTTAAATACATGATTTGACATTCTGTTGTTGATCACACCTTTGCCAATGATAGTTCCTTTTTTTAAGCCATTAAATGCTGTAGCATCGTCCTTATATTCTACTATATACACATCTTCTACATCAGTTTTATATACTTTTTTAGCTTTTCCCTCATATAGCATGTCTAATTTGTTCATGTCCTGCTCCTATCTGCGCTTTTACGCTTAAAATTTACCATCAATGTAATAGCGCATATAACATACAATTTATTATAACTTGAATTATAGCACTATCGCAAGATTTATTTATATCTCTCTTACTTTTATAAATTTTACCAATAGTAATTTGATAAAATGTTATTCAATTGTTAATTTAAATAGCTTTCAAAAATAGTAATGTAGAACATCCTCTTATATGATTACAATAAAAGGAGTCGTATATCACCCCTTCATTGTATCTTTTTCTATATTAAAAATCAATGATGTAACATTTAATAGCCCATTAATATATTTTACATGTTTTATAATCAGTACTTATATATCAGCTTTATTTATAAGATTTTTTTCTTTTTGCTTAAATAAAAAGGTTATTGCATAACTAACTTAATTGGTTAGTATGCAATAACCCTATGCCTTTTTGCTTAGTAATTACATAATTATTATAACTTCATTATCCTCTAACATCATATCCGCTAATATATAGTTACTATCTAATTTTTTACCGTTGAAATAAAATTCCTTAAATCCACCTTGTGCACCATCTGGATTTTTGACAGCAATATTTAAAGATTTCCCACGAAATACTTTCTTCATGGTGAATTCTTTCCATTCACTTGAAATGGTTGGAGCAATCTTAATTCCATTTATATCTGGCCTTAAGCCTAGAATTCCTTCTACACATCCAACCATAACGGTGGAAGCTGTGCCTGTTAACCAGTGAACATGAGAACGACCTTCAAATGGACTGTCTGTAGCTTCGGTGAATTGTCCATGTACATATGGTTCAAGTACACGAATTTCTGCATGATCATTATAGCTTGCAGGAGAACTTTCTGTAAAATATTCAAATGCCCTATTGCCATGCCCCATTAATGCTTCTGCTAATATAATCCATCCTTGAGGTTGTGAGAAGATACCACCATTTTCTTTTGTAGATGGATTAAATAGAATGGCAAGGGCACCATCAAAAGCATGATCTACATAGGAAGGAGCCATTACTCTAACACCATATGGTGTATTTAATTCTCTATGCACCGATTCAAGTGCAGCTTTTGCTTGTTCCTTAGAAGCTAAACCACTTATTACTGCCCATGACTGTGGATTTAGCCACATATTAGCTTCTTTATCATGCTTGCTACCAATCACCTGACCATCTTCTTTAATTCCTCTAATATATCTATCATCTTCCCAACATATGGTTTGAATTATATTTCCTAATTCACTTTGTACTTTATCCAAATATGTAATATACAGGGTATCACCTTTATTTTCTGCAAAGCCTCTAAGTATTGTCATTGCATAATATAATTGCATAGCAACAAATGTAGATTCCCCTTTTTTACCTAGTCGCAAGCAATCATTCCAGTCAGCATGCAGCCCTGCTGGCATTTTATTTTCTCCTAGTCTTTCCATAGAGAACCCAATTGCCCTTTGCAAATGGTCATAAACACTACCCTCACCACCATTTGCATAAGGTATCACTTCTTCTAAGAAATGAGTATTTCCTGTTTCAGCTACATATTTCAATATAGTTGGGAATAACCAAAGGGCATCGTCCGCTCTATATGCTGGATGACCAGTTGACTGTGCATAAGAAGCATCGTCTGGTGTATCTTCATGACCAGCATTGTGATTAAACTTGACAAGGGGTAATCCACCACCATTATCCACTTGGGCAGAAAGCATGAATCGTATTTTTTCACCAGCCATTTCTGGGTCTAGATGAATAATGCCCTGGATATCTTGTACTGTATCTCTATATCCATAGCCGTTACGCAGTCCACAATAGATAAAGGAAGCCGCCCTAGACCAGATGAATGTAATAAAACACTGGTACGCATTCCAAGTATTAATCATGGCATTAAATTCACCACTTGGTGTATTTACTTGCAGATTAGAGAGTTTTCCATGCCAATATGTTTTAAGCTCTTCTAATTCTTTATCAATTAAATTAAGGGACGAATAAGAGTCTAATATTTTCCCTGATTCTACATCATTATACTGACCTAATATAAAGGCTAATTCTTTCTCTTCTCCAGGATTTAATGTAATGCTAGAATGAAGAGCACCACATCCATTAGAGTTATAGTTAAGTATGTTATTACACTCTCCATTTTCTACTGCAATTGGATTGCAATAACTTCTATAATTTCCAAGGAAAGCACTTTTATCTCCATTGTAAGAAGTAACAGGTGCCCCAACTAAGCCAAAGAATCTTTCTTTATAATTGGTTCCTTTACTATTCTTTCCTGTATTTTCATTAATTGTTTGAAGAATTTTATTTCCTTTAAAATAGGTTCTGGTAATAAATAATGTATATTGTAAATTTATTTGATCATTTTCATAATTATTTTCATTTGTGAACTCAATAAATCCAAAGGTAGATAATTTTCTTACTCTATCAGTGGTATTTTTAACCTTAAGTCTCCATACTTCATAGGTTTTATTTAATGGTACATAATAAAGAACTTCCGATTTAATTCCTGCATATTCAGCATTTAATTTCGTATAGGCAGTTCCATGGTGGCATTCGCTTTTATACTCCTTTAAATCTTTACCAACTGGTTGCCAGGATGCTGACCAATAATCCTTACTTTCATCGTCCCTTAAATAAATATATCTACCTGGTTTGTCTTCACTGTTAAAAATATAGCGAGTAATTCTACCATTAGCTCCACTTTTTACAAAGCTATATCCACCTGCATTATTAGAGATAATAGCGCCATACTCTGGTGAGCCTAGATAATTTGCCCAAGGTGCTGGTGTATCCGGTCTAGTTATAATGTATTCTTTATTAACCTCATCAAAATAACCATAATTCATAGAATTGTCTCCTTTTATGTAATGTTTCACAAAATGACTAAACACATGTCCTTTCATGTATATGAAATATCCCTGTGTACATATTCATGGATATTAACCATTAGTTAATTCATTTTAACATTTACATATTATGGTAACAATGTAGAAAATTATATGCTATTTGTATTATTTACTTTTATTTAATATGTTAACTAATTCATCTATAGTAAAATTGTAATGAGAATTACAAAAATGACAGTTTACTTCTATTGGCTCATTATCATCAATTATTTCCTGTAAATCTTTTTTTCCAATGGCAATGATACCTTTCGCCATTCTTTCCTTGGAACAATTGCATTCAAACTTTGTATCAAGCTTTTCATGAATTTCTAATCCCATGTCTCCTAATATATATTCTAATATCATCTCTGGTGTATAATCATCATCTAATAATTTAGTAATAGAAGTAATCTCACCAATCTTCATTTCCAATTTATCAATTACATCATCCTCAGCAAAAGGCATAAGTTGAATTATAAATCCACCAGCCCTTTTTACTGTATTATCTCTATTCATAAGAACCCCTAATGCTACACTAGATGGTACTTGTTCTGATATTGCAAAATAATAAGTTAAATCTTCTGCAATTTCACCAGATATGAGTTCCGTTGTACCAACATAAGGTTCTTTTAGCCCCATATCTTTTATAATAGTTAATACACCTTTACCAATTGCACCACTAACGTCTAATTTCCCCTTATTATTTGGAGGCAACATAACATCTGGTACATTTACATATCCTTTCACATTAGCACTTGAATCGGCAGTTACAGTCACTCCATTAATAGGACCATCACCTTTTAATGAAAGTGTAAGTATATCCTTCTCCCCCTTCATCATACTTCCCATCATCGCTCCTGCAGTCAGTAGTCTACCAAGCGCTGCACTTGCAACTGGGCTTGTACCATGAACACTTCTTGCATACTCTACCATATCTCTTGTTGTGGCCGCAAAAGCTCTAATTTGACCATTTGCTGCTGTTCCTCTTACTATATAATCTGACATAATATCCTTCTTTCTATTTCATAAAATTAAAATTTAAATATAATATTTTAGCTAAATATTTTCTATAAGTATTTTTTACCTTTTTGCTCTTTCTCTCTAGCTATAAAGTAAACTCTTTCACTAGTTTCACTTGGTTCATTATGAGTAAATGCATCATAAACCGCAATAAATTCTAATCCAGCTTTTACAATTAATTCTTTTACTTTCTCTATGGAATACGCTTTTTGATAATGAGTTTCTACAAAACGTTCAAATAAATTTACACCTTCGCTATTCTTCATCTCATCTAATTCATCTGTAGCGCTTACATAGATAGTTACATTATATTCATTTAATTGTTTCTCTTCATCATAATAATTTTCCCATATAAAACTACAATCATCTCTATTTTCTGCAATTGTATTATCGGCTAATATATGTTTGTATTTATATTCTGTATTCATATCAAAGATAAAGATACCGCCTTTATCTAAATAATTATTAGCCAAAGTGAATACTTTTAAAAGGTCTTCTTCACTTGTAATATAATTCATGCTATCACAGATACTTACAATAGCTCTAACCGTTCCAAATAACTCAAACTCTCTCATATCTTGTTCTAGGTATAAGATTCTACCTACTTCGTCCACTTCTTCATACTCTTCATTACAATTATTAAGGTTATCATCACTATTTTCATCTAACATTACGGTGCTATCAGAATTACTATTAAGCCCTGTCAAAATCCGATTATCATTCTTAAGAAAATCCCTATTATGTTCTGAACCATAAGAATTACTATGAACATCGAGTTTATTTTTGTTTCCATAATTTAAATTATCTTCATAATTATTATCATCTTCATATTCTATATTGTCTTCAAATTCATCATCTTCATATTCTAGAGCATCTTCATAATAATCATCATATTCTCTATCTCTTGCGATTTCAAGCATTTCATAAGAGTTATCAATCCCTATCATATCATAGCCATAGTCTTTTAATAATCTTGTTATATTACCAGTTCCACAACCAAGCTCCAAAACAACCCCATCTTCTATACTATATTCTTTTAATAGACTAACTAAATAACTTGTCCATTCTTCATATGGTACATTATCCATAAATGTATCATACACACTAGCAAATCTTGTATATGCTTGCATTAACCTTATCCTTCCATTTCTTTATTTAAATCTAAAACGGTTTGTATAATTTCTTTATATTTTAAATTACCCCCAAATAAATCTAAAGCACTACCTATACTCACATCCACATTATTCTTACCAAGACGCTTTATTAATTCAATATCCGAAAAAGTGGAAACTCCACCTGCATACGTAATAGGAATATCACTAAATTCACCAAGTATTTTTACTAGGTCACTTTCAATTCCCATAGATTTCCCCTCAACATCCACTGCATGAATTAAAAATTCGTCACAATAATTTGATAAGGTAGATAAAGTACTTAAATTAATTATTTCACTGGTGTAATTTTGCCACCTATTAGTGACAATATAGTAATTTCCATCTTTTTTTCTACAACTTAGATCCAGTACTAATCTATCTTTTCCCGTAACTTTAACTAATTCTTCTAAATTCTTATAGTTAATTTTACCATCATGAAATACATAAGAGGTGACTATTACATGGGAAGCTCCCTCCTCTAGATAGTAGGATGCATTTTCTTTATTAATTCCCCCTCCAATTTGCATTCCTAAAGGATAAGCATTTAAAGCTTCTTTCGCTTTTATACGATTAGCCTCATAATATTCTGTTCCAATGGGATTTAACAATATAATATGCCCACCTTTTAATTTATCATTTTCATATAATTTAGCATAATAGGAAGGCTCTTTACTTGAGACGAAATTCTCTCTCACAGTACTATCATTGTCCCTTAGACTTCCTCCTACTATTTGCTTGACTTTACCGTTATGAATATCAATACATGGTCTAAATTTCATGGAAACTCCCCTCCGTGTGCCTCATTATGATTATGATATCTCTCACACTAATCCATAAATTATTTTTTAATTAGTTTACCCTAAATATAACTAATTTTATCATATAACATCTATTATTATTAACACATTGCATCTTAAAAATAGTGTATCTATACTATCATAAATAAAAAAAATTAGCAACTTTCACACAAAGCAAAAAGGCCGTTATCTGGGAATTGATAACAGCCTTTTAATTATGGGGTGTCAAGGGAAAATTCAGAAACCCATGACTTTATATAATAACAACTCGAGGAGGAGTTGGTATTAAACTAATTTTACGAAAATATTCGCTAAAATAATCCTATGATACTTTAGATTAAATGTCAACCAAAATTAACAATTTTATTTTGTTTTTATTGTGTTTTTATTTTGTTTTTATTATATTATAGATTATAGCTTATAAAATAGACTCTACACTAAATAATAGAAAAGAAAACAGCCAATATTGGTATCATATTTGAATTCCAACATTGACTTTTTCCATTATAATCACTTTTAGTTAACTATTTTATCAAACATATCTTTTAAGCTTGGATATAATGATTTAAACACTTCATATTTTTTATCATATAGCTTAACAGTATCAGAATTAGGCTTTGTAGTTTCAATCACCTTAATTAATTTTTCAGTAGCTTCTACTACATTACTATATTGTCCACATCCAACTGCCGCTAATATAGCTGCACCAAATGCAGGGCCCTCTTCACTATTAATTTTATTAACATTTACGTTAAGAACATCTGCCATTATCTGGCACCATAATGGACTTTTTGCTCCTCCACCATTGATTCTTATGCTATCTACCTGAACTCCAAGTTTTTTAGTAATCTCAAATGAATCACGTAGTGCAAACGCTACCCCTTCTAAAACTGCCTGAGTCATATGAGCTCTAGTAGTATCCATGGTCATACCAATGAAAGTTCCTCTAGCATTTGGGTTATTATGGGGAGTTCTCTCACCCATTAGATATGGTAAGAAATATACATTGTTTTCACCAAGGTTATTGATATCCGCTTGCTCTTTTTGATAATCTTTTGTTCCAATAATTTCATCCATCCACCACTTGTTAGAAGCTGCTGCAGATAACATAACTCCCATAAAATGATATTTCCCATCTGCATGTGCAAATACATGAAGAGCATTGTCATCTACATTGGCATATTCTTTACTAGCGATGAATACAACACCAGAAGTTCCAAGAGATACGTTACACATACCATCTCCTACTGTACCAGTTCCAACGGCTGCTACCGCTTGATCCCCTCCACCAGCTATTACTTTAACTTTATTAGACAAACCTAATTCTTTGGCTAAGTCTTCTTTTAAAGTTCCAACTACTTCATAACTTTCATAGACCTTTGCTAGTTGTTCCTCATGAAGTCCGATAATAGATAGCATTTCTTTTGACCAGCATTTATTCTTAACATCTAATAAAAGCATACCAGAAGCATCGGATACATCGGTACAGTGTACACCAGATAGCATGTAAGCAATATAATCTTTTGGTAACATTACTTTATTGATTTTTGCAAAATTATCTGGTTCATGTTTTTTAACCCATAGTAGCTTTGGTGCAGTGAATCCTGTCAAAGCCATATTACCTGTATATTCAGATATTTTTTCTCTACCAATAACATCGTTTAGATAGTCACATTCTTTGGTAGTACGTCCATCATTCCATAGTATTGCTGGACGAATTACTTTATCATTCTCATCTAATATAACCATACCATGCATTTGACCACTAAAACTAATACCATCAATGCTATCTTTATCCATTCCGTCTGTTAATTCCTTTAATCCATCTATCAAGCTAGTAAACCAATCTTCAGGGTTTTGCTCTGACCAACCTGGATTTGGAAAATATAGAGGGTACTCTCTAGTAACAATGTTTTTAATATCCCCAAGTTCATCCATTAACAACAATTTAACAGAAGATGTACCTAAATCTACACCAATATATAACATATATACACTCCTTTATAGTCAAGCCACCAGCTAAGCTGGTGGCTTGACTTTGCATTTGATTATATAATTAATTATGTACGTTATTATTTTGTTTCTATAATATATTGATTTAAGATACTCTCAAGAAGTTCTTGTCTTCCAGAAACATTAGGAGTTGCACCATTTTCCATTGCATATTTCTCTAGTTCTTTAAATCCAACTTTGCCATCAACAATATCTTTACCAATACCTTCATTGTAGCTAGCATAACGGTTAGCTATAAAGTTCTCAAATACTTTATCTTCTATTAACTTAGCAGCAACTTTAAGACCTCTTGCAAATGTATCCATACCAGCAATATAAGAATAAAATAAATCTACATCTTCAAAGGATGCGCGTCTAACTTTAGAGTCAAAGTTTAAACCACCTTTTGTAAATCCACCAGCAAGTAAAATTTCATACATTGCTAATGTTGTATCATATACATTAGTTGGGAATTGGTCTGTATCCCATCCTAACATATTATCACCTTGGTTAGCATCTACACTACCAAGTACTCCATTAATACGAGCTTGATTTAACTCATGTTGGAAGGTATGCATAGCAAGTGTCGCATGATTTGCTTCAATGTTCATCTTAAATTTATCTTCTAAACCGTATTTTCTAAGGAAAGCTAGAACAGTAGCAGTATCTGTATCATATTGATGTTTTGTTGGCTCCTTTGGCTTTGGTTCTACTAAGAATTGACCTGTAAATCCAATTTCCTCTGCATAATCAACTGCCATATGAAATAATCTAGCAAGATTATCAAGTTCTAAACCTGTATCTGTATTAAGAAGTGTTTCATATCCTTCTCTTCCACCCCAGAATACATAGTTCTCTCCACCAAGCTCTTTCGTAATTTCCATTGCTTTTTTAATTTGAGCTGCTGCATAAGCAAAAACAGTAGCATTGCAAGAAGTTCCAGCACCGTGAACAAAACGTGGGTGACTAAATGCATTTGTAGTTCCCCATAAACATTTAATTCCAGTACGTGCCATTTCTTCTTTAATAACTTCTACGATTTCATCTAATCTAGCGTTAGTTTCAGCTAAATCTTTACCTTCTGGAGCAATATCTCTATCATGGAAACAGAAGAAAGGTATGTTTGCTTTTTCCATGAATTCAAATGCTGCATGAACTCTTTCTTTTGCAACTTCCATCTCATCTTTGCTACTATCCCAGTGTCTTTCCATAGAAGCAGCACCAAAAGGATCGTTACCCATGTATGTAAATGTATGCCAATAAGACATTGCGAATCTTAGTTGTTCCTTCATTGTCTTGCCCATAACAATTTCATCTGGATTATAATACTTAAATGCTAATGGATTTTTGCTCTCAGGCCCTTCGTAAACTACTTTGTTAACACCTTCAAAATATGCCATATTTTTATCCTCCTATATTGTTTGTTCACTAAACTAATTGTAATTTAATCATATCAATTAAAGATATATTTGTCAAGATAATATGAATTAATTTTTTAATAATATAACTTCCCTTTTCATTTATTTTATTGTATGCTAATATGAATTAGATATCTATTGATGAATAAAAGGATGGAAAATATGCTTACTGGAAGTAAAGAACTGATTAGAGATATTAATAGTACATTAGTGTTAGAAACCATTATAAATTCAAAACCAATATCAAGGGCTTCTATCTCTAAGGTTTTAGGGCTAACAAAAGCTACAATTTCTGCTATTGTACAAGATCTTATTAATAAAGATTTAGTTATTGAAATTGGAAGTGACGATACTACACTTGGTAGAAAACCAATTCTACTAACGTTTAACAAAAAAGCTGGATATGTGATTAGCGTTGATTTAGGTGTAGAAACTATATCTGTCTTAATGACAGATTTACAAGGAGAAGATTGTACTCTAAGGCAGGTTAAAACACCAACTGCTAAGAATGATATAGTATCTATAATAATTAGTGTTATAGATTCTATGAAAAAAACATCAAGTAGCTGTCCCTATGGATTAGTGGGAATCTCAATTGGTATCCATGGTGTAGTTAATGATAATAAAGTTTCATTTGCACCATACTATGATTTATCAAATATGGATATAGCAAAAGAACTAGAAGAACATTATCATACTCCTGTTTGTTTAGAAAATGAAGCAAATTTATCTGTACTTGGTGAACATACCTTTATGTATGATTATCCTAATATAGCCAATATTAGTGTACATTCTGGTATTGGTCTTGGACTTATTATTAACAATATCCTTTATAATGGATATAATGGACGAGCTGGTGAATTTGGACATACTATTATTGAAATTGACGGAAGAGAATGTCCTTGTGGTAATCATGGTTGTTTAGAACAATATGTTTCTGAACGTGTTATCTTAAGAGATTTTTTAGAACTTAAAAATTTTCCCTCTGGGGATATTGAAACACTAATCTCTATGTACCGAACCGGAGATGTAGATGCAAAAGCTATATTAGAACGATTTATTAAATATATGTCCATCTGCATAAATAATGTTTTAAATGCTTATAATCCTGAGATTGTTATAATTAATAGTTCCTTTACTATATTCTTACCTGAACTAACAAAAAGAATAGAACAATCATTAAATAGTAAGATGAATAGTGTAGTAAAAATTGTACCCTCTTCCTTACAAGATTCATCTATTTTACTTGGTGGCATAAGCGTTGTCATTAAAAAGTTCCTTGGGATTAGTTCCTTAAGACTACGAAACAATGAATTAATCTAAAAAAATAAAGCGCCTTAGAAGTTAAGTTAATTAACTTTTAAGACGCTTTTTTACTTCTTATCATCTACAACATATATATGACTAAAGAATTATTCTGTTTCCATATTCCTTACAATTGTAAACGCTTGTTTTATAATATTAATAGAAACCTCATCTAATTCCCCTCCAAACTCACCATCAATCGCCCAAGGAATTGGTTCTTTGGTAACAATCTTTAATGTAGTAACTGGAAAGGAATAAATATGATCACTATTTAAATTTCCTGTTAATAAATCATTTATAATTCCTTGAAAGTCCAAAACATTTTGAGGAGTTTTAATAAATATGCCTTCAAATACTCCATCATCTAATATAACTTCTTTTCCTACAAGGCCTTTAATGCCTCCAACAGATTCTGAATTGGCAATCATACCATAGATAAAATTATCAGTTATAATTTTATCTCCAATATGAATATCCATTTCATATGACTTCCAATTTGGTAATCGTTTTATTCCCTCTAATATATAAGCAAGTCTTCCAAGAATATTTTTAGATGCCTGAGGTGTTTCATAGGATGCATCCGTAAATATTCCAAATGCAGCAGTATATGTAAAGTAATCCCCATTAATACTTCCTATATCACATGGAAATACATTACCTTTTAGAGCAACTTTAGCTGCACTCATCAAATTTTTTGGTATATTTAAATTTACTGAAAAATCATTGGTAGTTCCAGAAGGTATATATCCTATTTTTACATTTTTTCCACTTGCCATTACACCACTAATTACTTCATTTAATGTCCCATCTCCTCCAGAGCAAACGACTAAATCAAATTCATCTCTTTCTAAGCATGTTTTTGCGATTTTAGTGGCATCTTTTTTCCCTTTTGTAGCATATATGACGACTTCATAATTAGCTTTTGCAAATAGCTCAATGATATCTGATAACCAACCTTTGATCTTGCTTTTCCCTGCGTGAGGATTATATATAAACAAGAGTCGTTTTAGCATGACTTCGTAATCTCCTCCTTTTTTTTAGCTTCTTTTTTTCTTTTTGTAATTATTCCTCCAATTCGGCCTGATTCTTTTGCAGACAAAGATTTCCAGCCACTTTCTAATACTTTATCTAAAAGGCCGAGTTCAGTAGCTATTTCATATTTCATTTTTTCCTCTGGTTTGATTTCATCTAAATTAATCTTTTCTAGCTCTTTCTTTTTGGCACTCATTATTATACACCCTTTCAAGATTTTAACATGGGACTAGTTTCATTACAATTGTTCTTTTGTAGTGAAACAGTCCCAGCTTTATTCTATATAGAGTTTATCCCTGAAATATTAGTTTATACCAAATTATACCCATTATAATATTAATTAATTTGAAACATTTTTATTGCTCTTTCTAATACCTTGGCGTCGTTATCTAACTCTATAGCCGCCTTACTAAGCTCTTCAACTGAAATAATTTGATTTGTAGCTGTTGAGCTTACTTCTTCAGAAGAAGCTGCTGTTTCTTCTGAAACTGCGGATATATTACTGATAGCTTCTAAAGTACCTTCTTTAGCAACTTCAATCTCTTTAACTCCAAATGAAATTTCATTTAAATTAGTCACCAAATTACCAACATGGCTATTAATTTCCTTAAAAACATGGATTGTCTTATTAAGTGCATGAATCTGTGATTCCACAATATTTTCTGCTTCTTTCGCTGAAACTACAGTACCTTTTGTTTTCGCCTGAATAGTGGTTACAATATTATGTATCTGATTTGATGCTTTCATAGATCCATCTGCTAGTTTTCTTATTTCATCTGCAACTACCGCAAATCCCCTTCCTGCTTCGCCTGCTCTTGCAGCTTCTATAGATGCATTTAACGATAACAGATTCGTTTGCTCGGCAATATCATTTATCATACCAACAAAATTGCTTATTTCTCTTGTCTGTATTTCTAATTCTTCAACCTCATGTATCACAGTGCCTGTAACTTTAGCAGTGGCTTTTGACTTACTATTTAGGTCATCAATAAATACAATCCCACTATTAACTACCTCTTTTGTTTCACTTGCGATTCTTTCAATCTCATATGTGCTATTATACACTTTGTTTATTTCATTTGAAAGATTAGACATTTGCATTAAACAATTTTCTGAATCTCTTGATTGTTGTACTACTCCCTTTTCGATTTCATCAATAGTAAAAGAGATATCTTTGGTTGCTATTAGTATTGTTTCAGACGTACCAGAAAGTTCACCAGCTGAATTACTTACTTTCCTAGTTACACTTGCTACTTCACCTATTAGTTCCCTCATACCATGAACCATCTGTGTTAATCCATCTGAAAGCAACTTAAATTCATCTTTTCTTTTTAAATTGAAATCGACTGTTAAGTCACCCTTAGAAGCTCTTTGTATTGATTTCATTAAATTTGTGACAACATTTGCTATGTTTCTAGCAATTAATAACCCTACCGCTAATGCTATTAGGATAGCTAAAGTAATAAATATAAAAGTTAAATCTTTAATCTCACTTGCCTGTTCTAAAATAGTAGCCTTAGGTACTAAAGAGCAAATCATAGCACCAGTTTTTCCTACTTTACTATATAAATATAAGTAATCCGCATCATTATAATTTACATATCGATATCCACTTATTTCTTCACCATCTACTGCCTCTTGATAAAAAGAATTTTCAGTAAAAATCGAATTTTCTTCTGTATTATTAAGAGTCTCCCTACCATCGGCTGAAATAAATGCTACATACCCATTCTCACTTACATTAATCTTATCTAGTGCTTCTTTAATAAGAGAACTTGGGATATCAAATACAATGACACCTTGATTAAAACCCATTTTGCTAATTAGGGACATAGAATAGGAATTCTTATCAATACCTAATTTTTCATCAAGAAGATCATGGTTTCCTACCCATACATTCCTAGCTGAACCATCTAATATGGTTTTCCCTTGTTCTGATTCAGAAAACAAACCATGCAAATCATCAGAAGGTGATTTTACTGTAGAAATGCCACTTCCTACATTGGCAAGTACATGTACAGATTCAATAAATTTATTTGTTTCCTTTATTATAAATATTTGATCCCTTAAGTCACGATAATTCTTTACATCATCTACAGTATCTTTTTCATATTTTCTTTTATAATAATCTTCTACTATGTCACTTAGTATTAATTCTACTGATTTATCTGATACTGATTTAATGCCTAAATCTAAATAAACACTTACAGCATCTAAAGTATCTATGGAGTTTTTTTCATAATTACTTATAATAGCTTTTGAAGACTTCTGATAAGAAATGAATCCAAAAATACCAAGTAATAACACTGGTATCATAAAAGCACCCATTATCTTTGTACCAATTCCCTTAAACTTTTCATAGAAGCTCTGCTTTTCTTTTACATCATTTACTATTTTTGCTTTTTTGTCATTAAATTCTTTTTGTATCCTACCCCTTTTTTCCTTTGCCCTTTTTTCAATTCTTTTTCTTTTACTACTGCCATTTACGACTTTTAGATCTTTCCCCATGTGAAAATCCTCCTGATTTATCGTCAAGTGCCTAAAAATAGTTTTATATGCCCGAAATATAAAACTACATGGCGTAATGAACTTTTTCCATTGTTCATTAATGATAATATACGCATGGGTTTATTATAGCATATTGGATATATTTAGCATAGCAAAACATTACATATATCCCCAAAACTTTTGGTAATATTACTTTTTTTGCTAACTATATATAAATTTCCTCATTTAAGCTAAAAGAATAGATAATTTTCTCTTTTACCTTTATTCCTGTAATTTGCATCAATGCCTTTTCATAGTAATCTAACTGAACACTATATCTCTTTCTTAGTATATTAGCACCATTTTTAGGATTAACATTATCTGTTTTATAATCTAATAAAACATATTCACCATCCTCCATAAAATATACGTCTATTACACCTTGAACTAAAACTAATTCTTCACTTTTTAAAAGGGGATTAATCTCATTTGCTTTTATTCCCATAACAAATTGTCTTTCTTTATAGAGTTTGCCCTTCTTCTTAGCCCTTATCATTCGTTTAGCAATATTACTTTTTGTAAATTGATATAATTTATTAACATCTAAGGAATGATATTCCTCTATTTTTATTTTATTTCTTTCCACCATTGTTAATAATGCATTATTTACATCTAATGGTTCATTAATTGAATCAAAATCAATATACTCAAGTACCGTATGATAAAGAGTACCAATATTTACGCCACTAATTTGCTTTTCAATAAAACTTGGTATTTCTTCTTCCTTTTCTCCTTTTTCCACTTTAATTAGTGGCTCTCCGTATTCTTCTAGTTCTGACTGTCCTAGTCGTTTTAATTCGGAAACAGTTAATTTTGCTTTGATATTAGCTTCAATCTCATACGGATATACATAGGACATACTTTCTTCAATGTCATTTTTTAATTTTTCATTATAAACTATTGAATTGTCCCAATTTAATAATTCTTCTTTATTCATATTTTTAAACGTTTGGATTGCTGATTCATTCTCTAAAAGGGTATTTAACTTCTGTTTTTTAATTACCATTTTAGCATCACTATGATACAATTGATGATTGGTATTTTCTCTAATGCTACAATCTTCTAATAAAGAGCTAAATCCTCTATGACGCATTGTTGCTGGGATAATCCAATCAAAATACGTACTTGCACTACTGATTTGATAATACAATAACTGCTTTTCTTCTCTGGTTAAAACATTGCTCCATTTTGATAACTTATCCTCTAGTTTTTTTATACCCCCTACAAGAATTAACTTTTCTTTCGCTCTTGTCATAGCCACATAAAGAATACGTAATTCTTCTGCTAGGTTTTCAAGAACAATTAGTTTCTGTATTATTTTTTTTACTAAAGTAGGCCCTTTTATCCTTAAGGTATGCTCTAAAAAGTCAGGTCCAAGTCCTAGATCTGGATGTATTAAAACACTCCCTCTACTATCTTGGTTATTAAAATTTTTACCCATTCCAGCAACAATGACAATAGGAAATTCTAGCCCTTTACTTTTATGAATACTCATAATTTTAACGGTATTGTCTTCTTTCCCAACGATTTTTGCTTCACCATAATCAATATCATATTTATTTAACTTTTCCATATAACGAACAAATTGGAACAATCCAGTGTAACTCGTAGCCTCAAATCGAATGGCTCTCTCAAGGAGCATATCTACATTTGCCTTTCTTTTATCACCACTTGGCATCGCAGATATAAAATCATAATATCCTGTATCCGTTAATACTTTTAGAAGTAATTCATGTATAGGTAAATAACTTACCCATGTTCTATATTTGGATAATTTCTTCATGAACTCATTCAGTCTATTAGATAGTTCATCTCTTTTCTCAAGAACTAAATAATTCTTAACAGCCTCATACATAGGAATCTTACGCTTTGTAATACGTATAAGAGCTAGGTCATCACTTGAAAGTCCTACGATTGGTGATCTTAAGATTGAGGTCAATGGTATATCTTGTCTTGGGTTATCAATGATACGAAGTAAATTTAGTACCGTCCTTATTTCTAAAGTTTGAAAATACCCTGTTTGGGTATCCGCATGAGATGCAATTCCTTCGGCATGAAGAGTATCAATAAACACTTCCGAATAACCACTCATAGTACGTAGCAAAATAACAATATCTGAGCAAGTAGCAATACGATTTATTCTCTTCTCTTTATCATATATAATTAACCCATTGTTACTATCTGTTAACTCTTTGATTCGTTTGGCGATAACCCTTGCCTCAAGTTCTTTCCCTGTATACTCTTCTTCTAATGCTTTTTCTTCTTTGGAATCATAATCTTTAATGAGGGATCCATCTTCTTTTGATTCACCATCACTAGATTCATCATCTAGAGGTACTAATATAATTTCTGTATCTTCCGATTCACCTTTAATGAACGGTCCAAAGTCTGCTCCAGGATAAAGGGCGGCTTCATGATTATACAGGATATTACCTAGCTTTTCCGTCATGATTTGTTCAAATATAAAGTTAATACTATCAAGTACCACACTACGACTTCTAAAATTTTTATGAAGATCTATTCTTTGGCTGTTATTTTCTAAAGTATCGCAATCTTCAATATCACTTGTATTGTAAGTATTAAACTTCTCCATAAATAGTTCTGGCCTTGCTAATCTGAATTTGTAGATGCTTTGCTTAACATCACCTACCATAAAGAGATTTCCTCTTCCAAGACGCTCTTTAGATATACTTTTTAATATAGTCTCTTGAACATAGTTACTATCTTGATACTCATCTATCATAATTTCTTCGTAGTACTCACTTAGTTCATTTGCAGCATCACTAGGAACTTCGGCTCCATCCACTTTATTTGTTAATATTTTAAGAGCAAAATGTTCTAAATCATTAAAATCAACGATGTTTTTATCTTCTTTTTTCTTAGCATATACATCCATAAACTCTGTAGTTAAATCTATTAAAACCATCATTGCATTTTTCATGGCCATAATATCTAAGAGCATTTCTTCACTAGATTGGAAAAAGAAATTTTTCTTCATATCATTGATTGTCTTTTTCACTTCATCTCTCATTGCTTTTACACGGTTTTTAATATCATCACTAACGCCTGCTTCTTTTTTACTAGAAAGTCTTGAAAAAGAAAAGGACATAAATAACTTCTCATATTCCTCATAGTCTGTAACTTCACTTAATTTTAGGATCTGTTCATAATCATCCCTTATGGCTGGTATATAAGCTTTTGGTCCATCTATTTCTTCGCATAGTGCAATTTCATCCTCACACTTTTTACATAAATCTTTTAGCATTACCTGCAGATAGGATATTAGCGCCTTCATCCATGGCATATTCTTCATTTCTTCAATGGTTGAAATTAAAAATGTCTGTTTAATTTCTTCGAGCCATTCTTTTGGCCATGGATAACTCATAGAGAACTGATGTAGTTTTAATACTAATTCTTCAATTGGTTCATCGGTTTTACCAGAAGAAAAACTTTCAATAAAGTTAAGAAACTCTTCTTCCCCTTTTTCATAGTGCTCTTCTAGTAAATCACTTAATACATCTGATTTTAATAGAACTAATTCTGCTTCTTCAGCAATGCGAAAAGATGGGTCTAAATCAATAGTATTAAAATGATTTCTAATTACATTTAAGCAAAAACTATGGATGGTAGTAATTTGTGCACTATGAATTAATGTCATTTGCTTTTGGAGATGAGCATTCCCTGGATTATCTCTAACTTTTTCATCAATAGCTTTTCCTATTCTCTCCTTCATCTCAGCTGCTGCTGCATTCGTAAAGGTAACAATTAATAATCTATCAATATCAATCGGATTCTCTCCTTCTGATATTAACGAAATAATACGGGCTACTAATACAGCGGTTTTTCCTGAGCCTGCTGCTGCAGACACTAAAATATTTCGATTTCTAATATCAATTACTTTCTTTTGTTCCGCCGTCCATTCCATCCGTATCACTTCCTTTCTTTTTTAATTCTTCCCATATCTCATCCTTAGATAGATTCTTTAATTTTCGATATTCGTAACCATCAATGGTTGTATCAAAACCACAAACACTACGATATGGGCAGTAATCACAAGCACTTTTTTTATCTAACTGATAAGGCTTAATATCAGTATTTCCACTAAGTATTTTTTTGCCAGTATGACTTACACTGTCCGTTACATACTTACCAATAGCATCAAATTGGTGGTTACTTGCGATGTTTGAACGTTTTGTTAAAAATCCATCTTTATTTGATTCTGCAGGAATAATATAGGACTTTACCGAAGGGCTTAAAGAATCCTCGCTTCCAATAAAGGAATTATCATGTCTTATAATTACCTCTTCACTGCTATTTACAATCCCATTCATCTTTAACTCTTTTAATATACTGTCAAGTACATCCTCACCTTTTGAAACAAAAGGATCGTTTATATTATAATAAAGAATACCTGCTGGTATAATTTCTTTCCCAGGGTGTTCTACTTCCATTAATTCTTTCGCTGCATTCAGGTATAATGCAAGTTGAATTTGCAATCCGTAATATAGTGATAACAAATCAAAAGAAGTAGTGCCAGATTTATAATCTACCACTCTTACCATTACTTTTTCTTCATCTGCATAAGTATCTACCCTATCAATTCTTCCCTTTAAGCGTATACTCTCTCTATCACTTAAATTCACATTTAAACTTTGGAATTCTTTATCACCACTAAAATCAACTTCATATCCAATGGGTTCAAAGTCTCCACTCTTAATTTGTTCGGATAATGCCCATAATGTTCTTTTTGTAATTCTCTCAACTCGCTTTACAATATACTCATATCGTTTCGTACTACTTAGTATAGAATTACCATATCCATTACAAGCTTCCTTTACACAATCTGCTGCCCATTCATTTCTTATGTCATCAGTAATGGTATGCCAATTATATTCACTTCTTGCTAATCTCCTTGAATATAGCTCAATGGCAGTATGAAATAGGTTACCGATATCTGGCATCGCTATCCTATATTCCCTTCTTTCTTGTAACTCAAGACCATAACTAATATAGTGAGCAAAGGCACACCCAGCAAATTTCTCAAATCTGGTAACACTTCCTTGTAAGTCAGATCCATATAATTCTTTTGCAATTTGTCTTGATAATCCATGTTCCTTATTAATATAAAAGGCAGATTCAATAAATCCATTTAACATAGGTTTATATTCTTCCTTTTTGTTATAATAAGTAAAGAGTTCCTTCCATGTATCACTTACCTCTTCAAATGGATAATTACGTATACCATTAATAAGATAAGAGATTCCCTTATCACTACCAAGGATATATTCTAGCTCAGAACGTTCTTCATCTTCATCTATAATGGGAATATTTTTTAATACTTGCTTAATGTTGTCTATTAAATAAGCTGGTCTTAGGGCTTTTCCATCACCACTCATTTTACTATAGGATAAATAAAGTCTTTCACTAGGCTTAGTTATATTAAGATATAAATAAAATTGTTCTGTAAAAGCTGCTTGCCTTTTCGTTGGTGCCATCTCAAACTTATTATCCACTAAAATTTGTCTTTCTAGTTCTGATAATATACCACCGCCTCCACTCTTTTTTGGAATAATTGAATCATTTACCCCAACAAAAAATAAAGCTTTGATATCCTTAAGCCTTGTTCTTTCAATATCACCAACAACAAGCGGATCAAGGCCTGGTGGTATTAAACCTACCTTAATCTCTTCAAATCCTGCTTCTAATATTTCAATATATTCCTTTATGGAAACCTTATCTTCACCTAGTAATTCCACTAATTTGTCATATAGCTCAATTACTATGCCATAGATTTGTTCGTACTCTTTTACTTCCAATAGCATATGTTCTTGTTCAAAGTTTTCTAGGTACTTTTCTAACCCTTTATTAACTTCCATACCTACGCCAAAATCATATAATGCCTTGGTATAATCTTTTATAGTACCTTCCTTGTTTGTAAGAACATCATATAAAGGATTCACTTGCTCTAATAGTTTATTTCTTACTTCATTTATAACGATAAGCTCTCCCGCATCTTGTCCACGATAGGTTTTTGTCCATTCTACTTCATACCTGTTTTTACCTCGTATACCAAGAGCAATCACGTAATTTTCAATAATATCAACTTCTTCTTTGTTAAAAGGAACAAGTCCACAACGTAAATAACGAAAAACACTTTCATAATCAAAATTATTTGATATCATACTTAAAACAGAACGAATTAATTCTACAAATGGATTTGATAATACTTCTCTTTTATGATCAACAAAGCAAGGTATCCCTAATTTTTCAAATTCTCTTGTAAAAATACGACCATAGCCTTCAATATCACCAGTTACAATCGCTATGTCATTATATCGATACCCTTTTGTCCTTATTAAATGAATTATTTCTCGTATTACATATGAAACTTCACTTTTTCCATCTTTGGCGATATGAATACTCACATTTTCAGCTTCCCCTGTATACTCTCTTAGTGGATAGCGAAATATATTTTCTTCCAGTGCTGCAAGGGCTTTATTCTCCCTGAAACGATAAGGAACTTGTCTAACCTTATCCTCATAACCGACTAATATATCTTTATCTTTTGCTAAACCTTCGGCTTCAATAATGTTCTCTAATTTTTCAATTGTTTTTTTTGTTAATGCAAATAATTCATACTCTTTTACTTCTTTGTTGTTTTCCCTAACATCGACAGTTAATGTAATAATTACCTTCTTGGCATTCTTTATAAGTATGGTTAGCAATTTATATTGTGCAGGAGTAAATCCTGTGAATCCATCTAAGCATATAATACTATTTTTTATTATATTAGACTGAGTAATTACATCACATAATACTTCAAGTATTTCTTCTGCCGTAATATACTTTTCACTTAAAAAATCACTAAATCCTTGATATATAATTAAAATATCATGTAATTTGCTTTTTAACATAGGTCTATTCCCTATGGATTCTTTCATTTCTTCTAAAGTTTTATCGTTTATACTGTATTGATATATCTCAGATATCAAAGATTTTAGTTCATTGATAAAGCCTTTTTTTTGTATATCACGATTAAATAATTCTAACTCTTTTTTCTTAGATGCAACTACTTTTCTAAGAATCATGCTTTTCCCTGTATCTTCTAGGACTGGTTTGTCATTCCCACCAACCTCATCAAATATACGATATGCTAATCGCATGAAACTAAGAATATCTATATTCATGGTTCCTTTGTTAGGATGCATGGATACGATATCTTTTTGGGTTTGTAATGTAAATTGTTCTGGTACTAACATCAGATAATTAATATCTGGATTTTTAATTGATTTCTTGATAACTTCATCATATAAACGATAAGATTTACCAG
Source organism: Bacillota bacterium (assembly GCA_023387635.1). Classification (GTDB taxonomy): domain Bacteria; phylum Bacillota; class Clostridia; order Lachnospirales; family Lachnospiraceae; genus Anaerocolumna. The sequence continues at coordinate 11,032 of JAEWHU010000025.1, read as the reverse complement.
AACCAGAACTTCCGAGTATAAGTTGTAATGACATATCTTTACATCCTCCTGTCTAAATATAAGATGATTATATCACATTGGATAGTAAGTTGAATAGTTGCAACTATTTCTTATAAAACTCCATAAGAATTATCATAATTTTAATTCTTCAATAATAAGATATATAAAGTATTTATATGGGAGTAGTGTAAAGTCCTTTACACAGTAAATCCTTTACACAGAAAAATAAGGATAAATACCTTCCCATTATTGGTAAACTTTATCAAGAAAGGCATGGTGCATCAATGTCAAAAACTAAAATTTTAGTAATTCACTTAAAAGAAATAATTTATACAGCACTTTTCGCAGGCCTCGGCATATTACTTATTATACTATTAGTAATTATGTTCCTAAACAAAAAAGGCGATTCCCCTGAAACCAAGAGTTCTAAGTTATACACTCCAGGAGTATGGAAATCATCTATTGTTTTAAATGATACTTCACTCGATCTTGAAATCGTACTAGATGCTGATCATATTAATTCAGTAAAAATAGTTAATATTGATGATACTATTACAACCATGTTTCCTCTTGTACAACCAAGTTTAGAATCTATAGCAGCACAACTTTACGAGGGCGTTTCTGTTGAAGATATTGTAATTAAGGATGAAAGTAAATACACACACCAATTACTACTTGACGCTATTAAGGTTACCTTAGATAAAGCAACTCCAATTGTAGAAGATTAATTACATACTACATAAATAAATAATAGCCTTCTATTTCATACCAAAAGGTATAAGAAGAAGGCTATTATTATGTAATCCATTGATTTAATTACTAGATAATTATTTTACAGTTCTATATGAAGTTGAATATTTCAGTTCCTTACAACTTATTAGGTGAAATATTTATTATATGGAGATACATCATCAAGAAAAATTATACCAATAATTCCAGGACCAGTATGTGCCCCAATTGCACAACCAACGAAATTTTCTAAAAAGTCATTACATCCGTACTTTTCTATAAGCATTTCTTTTACGTAAGTGAGCGTTTCATAATCATCACCATGAACTAAACCAATGGTTTGATTCTTAGTATCTTTTGTTCTTTCACCAACCATTTCTACTAATCGCTTTAACGATTTATTACGACCACGAATTTTTTCAACAGATATTAATTTTCCTTCATCATTTACCTCAATAATTGGCTTAATATCTAATAATCCTCCTGCAATGGCAGAAGTTCTACTTAATCTCCCCCCCTTATATAAGTACTCAAGAGTTTCAACGGTAAAAATTTGTTCCATGTGGGAACAATGGTACTGAATTGCAGATATGATTTCTTCCTTGGTAGCATTTTTCTCTAGCATGATAAGTGCTTTTTCTACTACTAGTCCAAATCCTAATGAGGCGCATTTAGAATCAATAATTGTTAAATCAAAATCAGGGTACTCCTCTAATAATTCCTCTTTTGCAAGATTAGCAGCATTGAAGGTGCCTGCGATTCCAGTGGAAAAACAAACATATATTAACTCATCATTATTTTTTGCATATGGTAAAAAAGCTTCATAAAACATAAAAGAATTAATATGATATGTTTTAATATCAGTACCACTTCTTAAAATATCATAAAATTTTTCTGGCCAAATAGTTTGTCCATCAAAATAATCTTTTTCTTCTATTACTACAGGAGTAGGAATAACTGTTAAGTTATATTTCTCTATAATGCTCTTTGGTATATCGGAAGCCGAATCTGTAATTATTTTTATTGCCATGATTTCACCTCTTTCCTATGTTGTAATTGTTTCTAGATCATTTAACCATAGAGTTACGCTTGCATCACTTGGCATACGTAAATCACCTCTTGGAGATAGTGCTACACTTCCAACTTTAGGCCCATCAGGTATACAAGATCTTTTAAATTGTTGATAGAAAAATCGTTTATAAAATACTTTCAGCCATTTTAAGATCATTTCTTCTTCATACTCACCACCAAAGGCATGAACAGCTAAACGATATACTTTTGAAGGCATAAATCCAAATCTTAAAACGTAATATAAAAAGAAATCATGTAATTCATAAGGTCCTACAAGGTCCTCTGTTTTTTGAGATATCTCGCCTTCTACTGGTGGTAATAACTCAGGACTTACAGGTGTATCTAATATATCATTTAAAACCTCTTTTAGTTTGTCATCTTCCATTGTTTCTGCAAAATAAGAAACTAAATACCTAATTAACGTTTTTGGTATGGAGGCATTTACTCCATACATTGACATATGATCACCATTGTAGGTTGCCCATCCAAGAGCTAACTCTGACATATCTCCTGTACCTATAACAATACCATTATATTTTGTTGCTAAATCCATTAATACTTGAGTACGTTCTCTTGCTTGAGAATTCTCAAATGTTAAATCATGTTTATCTTTATCATGACCTATATCTTTAAAATGCAATAACACAGAATCTCTAATTGGTATCTCCATTAAAGTAGTACCAAGAAGTTTTGCTAATGATAATGCATTCTGGTAAGTTCTATCTGTTGTTCCAAAACATGGCATAGTAACTGTAATAATACCTTTTCTATCCATATTTAATAAGTCAAATGTTTTACAAGTTACAAGAAGTGCAAGAGTTGAATCAAGTCCACCAGAAATACCTAGTGTAACATGGTTAATTCCTATGTGTTCTAATCTTTTCTTAAGACCATATGCTTGTATTAATATGATCTCTTCGCACCTTTTGTCCCTATCTGCTTTTATACTAGGTACAAAAGGAGATTTACTTATTATTCTTGATAAAATGCTATCATCTACATGATTAAAAGAAAAATCTACATACTTATAATCAGAACTTACGCAAGACTTATAAGTAGTCATCCTTCTTCTTTCATTTATTAATTTATTTACATCTATTTCGCTTATTATCATTTCATTTTTAAATCTAGTTGATGTTTTTAATATTGCACCATTCTCTGCTATAATATTATGTCCTGCAAACACTAAATCTGTTGTTGATTCTCCTTCGCCTGCATCTGCATAAACATATCCGCACACTAATTTAGCGGAATGATTTTTTATCAATTCTAAACGAAATTCATCTTTCCCTGTATTTTCATCACTTGCAGAGGGGTTTAATATAATAGTTGCACCAGCTAGGGCATGATGTGCACTTGGAGAGATTGGTACCCATAGATCTTCGCAAATCTCAACACCAAGAACTAAAGATTCCATATTTTTGCATCTAAATAAAAGATTAGTTCCAAATGGTATCTGTGTATTGTTAAAATTTATATAATCAACTATATCATTTCCAACATTAAAATGTCTTGTTTCATAGAATTCAGAGTAATTAGGTAAATTGGTTTTTGGTACAAAGCCTAATATATTACCATTTTGTATCACTGCAGCTACATTGTATAATTTTCCATCTTTACACAGAGGTAATCCAACTGTTACAAGTACATCTTTATTTCGTGTATAAGCAACTATATTTAATAATTCCTTTTCAACACTCTTTAGTAAGATATCTTGTAAAAAAAGTTCTCCACATGTATAACCTGAAAGACATAGTTCTGGTAATAAAAGAATTTTTATATTATTTATTTCTGCTTGTTCTATTAGTTCTATAATTTGCTTTCCATTATGTTCACTATTTGCAACTAGTATCTTAGGGGTAGCTGCTGCAATTTTAATAAAACCATGTTTCATACCAAACTCCCATCTACGTAATACACATCACTTGTATTCTACGTTTCTTTTATTTTTTTATTTAAAAAAAGGCAGCCAAAGCTGCCCTTAATCTTTAGTTAAAAACCCAAAAAGCCGTTTCCTGCATTTTGACTCCTAGCCAAGCTAGGTGGGTTTCCGCAAATAAGCCTCTGTCTTCCACTGCTTGGTGGCCTGACATAATCTTATATATATAGGAATCCCGTATTAAATCCTGTAGGTTCAAAATAACAGGAGTGTCGCACATCCCAGGCATTAAACTCAAGTTAATTATACATGAATGACAAACAATTTTCAAGTAATTTATGTCTTTTCAATCTAAAAGTCAAGTTCTTCAACAAAATTTTCCAAGCATTGGAATTCAAATACAAACTCAGTTCCTTCTCCTAAAGTACTATAAACATTAACTATTCCATCATGTTTTAAGGCTATTTGTTTTGAAATAGCAAGCCCAAGGCCAGAACCTTGTTTATTTTGCTTTAATTTTGATTTATAGAACTTATCAAAAATAATAGGTAACTCTTCAGGGGAAATTCCTATACCTTCATCTTTAATAGATATTCTTAGTTTATCCTTTTTACTTAATAATATGTACACATGTGAATTCTCATTTGAGAATTTAATGGCATTATCTAAAATAATCAGAAACATTTGCCTTAGTCTATCATAATCACCCATCATCATGTATGTATCATTCTCTTTTTGAAAAGATAATGTTATATTTTTCTCATAACATATAGCTTGCATATTTCTTGCTAAATCATCAAACACTTGTGTTAAATTAACTGGTTCTTTTTCAATTTCAAAATCAGGATTTTGCATCTTGGATAAAACTAAAAGGTCACCAACTAAACGTTCCATTCCTTTACATTCAGAAAGTATTCGATTATGGTATTGATCTACTTTTTCCTCATCAACAACACCATCAACTATAGATTCTGTATATGCTCTAATCACTGTTAACGGCGTTCTAAGCTCATGAGATACATTAGCAAAAAAATCCACACGAACTTGTTCCCTATTTAGACGTTCCACTTCATTTTCTTTTAGCTCATCAGCTAATATGTCAATTGTTCTTGCCAAATCACCTATTTCATCTTTACGAATAATACCTGTTTTACTATTATAATGTCCATCAACTAATTCAATGGCTGTTTTTCTTATATTAGAGATGGGATTTGAAATCCCTTTTGCAAAAAACGTAGCAATAATAAATGATATGAACAATGCTACAAAGGTACTAATAACAATTAATTTCATACTATCCATTATTATATTATTTTGATTCACCACTTGTGATATTAATAATACTGCACCGACGACCTCACCATTTACATTGACAGGAACCCCCATAATCAACGACATTCCACCAAATTCTTCATAATATCCATTTCTATGGTCAACTTGATTTAAAAAAGCTGTATTTGCAATCTCAATAAAATCTTGTGGCATATCAATACCTGATATATCAGCAGTTTCGAGATTGGGACTCATAGGATGAATTGCAGATGGATTTGATATGGTCCATATATCTGGAGTCTCAGTATCAAGTTCACTAAGTACCTGTATATATTCAAGATAACTTTCTTCTTCATTATTATTAATAGTAGTTGAAAGTCTTCTAGATATACTAGTTGCTTGCTTTAAAAGTTTAATCTGATATGTATCCATTATATTTGTTTCATATAATTTCATATAAATTATACCAAGTAATATTGCAAACAAAGCAAGTATTATTGCATAATTTAGATATACTTTAAAGAAGAGATGATTTGTAATACTTACTTTATTCTTCTTTTTCATTAGGGCCTCCAACAGACATCTTATTCCTCTGTCTCAAATTTATACCCCACACCCCATATAGTTTTTATATTCCAACCTGGATGGTCTACGGTATCAAGTTTAGCACGAAGTCTCTTAATATGTGAATCCACGGTACGACTATCACCAAAATAGTCAAATCCCCATAAACTATCTAACAAATTGTCTCTGGTAAATACTTTGTTTGGATTTTTTGCTAATGTCCACATTGTTTCAATTTCTTTTTTGGTTAAGGACATTTTATTTCCATTAATATGTAGAGTGTACTCATCTAGATTGATACACATATTGCATATAGTAATTACATTCCCTGATTTTATATCTTTTTCAGGTCTAGTAATTCTTCTTAAAACTGCCCTGACCCTAGCCATTACCTCGCTTGGGCTAAAAGGTTTAACTATGTAATCATCTGCTCCAATATCAAGCCCCATAATACGTTCAAAATCTTCGCCCCTTGCAGTAATTAATATCACCGGAACATTAGATTTTGCTCGGATTTTTCTACAAACTTCATAACCATCTTCCTTAGGCATCATTACATCAAGTAAAACTGCCACTGGATTATAGCTTTCAAACATTTTAAAGGCTTCTTCTCCATCGGATGCAATCACTGGTTCATAACCTTCTTTTTTGGTATAGGTAGATAGCACATCAGTAATATCTTGATTATCATCAGCAATTAGAATATATTGCATGGTATACCTCCTATTTTTGTATTCTATTTATGCGATTACTCGCAACTAAATTCATTATATCCCATTTTAAACATTAAAAACAAGTGTAACGTGATAGGTAAATCTTAAAAACTTTTTACTTCCTTAATATATTTTTAAGAATTTGCCACGATTATGACAAAATATAGTATTATAGTATGATTATAATAATTGAGGGTTATAAAGGTCATTATATTATTTAACCTTACACCTGGGAAGCTGATATAAGCTTATGGCAACGTAACTAAAATCAGCTTGCAAACAATCGGAATATATCCGATTTGATTTGGTATAATATAATACGCTATTGACATGCAGAAATTGGGAGTATTTCTGAAAGTAATATATAACCGCTAATGGAGATTTCTACATTGAGGAGAATAATCCTGATTTAAGCGCGCATATTAGCGCGTAGATAGGAGTTTACTATGAAACAAAACTTAATAAAGTGTTCTATTGCACTAGGGTTATTGTTTTTCTTCACTGTATGCTTTCCGATTCCCTATGTTGGTAACATTATGGTTGCAAGGGCAGGTGTACTAGAAGAAACACAACCCGATATAAAGCTTAATGTTAAGACGAAATCGCTAGTGAAGGATTCCACTTATACCTTAAAAATTTACAACATGAATGAAAACCATAAGGCAACATATAAAACAAATGCAACCTCTATTGCAACTGTGGATGAAAAAGGTGTCATTACTGCTGTTGACTTTGGAACTGCAATAATTACTGTTACTATTAAAGATGGATTAAAAACCATATCAACATTGGAATGTGAAGTTACGGTTGGACCTCCCGCTTTAAGTGTTAAATTAACAAAATCAGAAATCACATTAACTGTAGGGCGCAAAACAACTCTTACTGCAATACTAAAGCCTATTAATACAGTTGAAGAAGCCAAATTTTCAAGTAACGATTTTTCCATCGCTAGTGTTAGCGTTGGTGGACGTGTTACTGCCAAAGCAGTAGGTGTTACTTATATCTTTGCTTCTATTGAAAATGGAAAATACGATCTTTGTAAAGTAACTGTCGTTGAAGAGAATTCTCAAGCAGACCTAAATACTGGTGAAACAGACTAACAAAATTAAAAATGTAGCAAAAAGGAGATAGATAAAAATCTATCTCCTTTTTAAACAGTAAGTATGGAATCTGTCTTTGAATATCTGTTTCCATACTTTTTCAAAAGCTATGTGATACTATTCTTCCACTACTTCTTCATCATTAACTTCTTTAAAATCCAATGGTTCTTTGTCTTCATTCTCTAATTTACCTTTAATAGCATCCATAAAATTAAAACCTGTCATAGCTTCAATGGTTTCTGGCAATTGGCTAACAATATCTGTAACATAACTAGCTACTTTAGTCGCACCCTTTGAATTCCCATTTCCACTTCCATTATCAATAATAACAATTTTTTCTGTCTTTGATAATGGTTCTGCAACAGCTGATGCGATTTCTGGCAATCTTTCTATAATCATTTGCGTTACCGCTGCGTTATTATATAGTTTATAAGCTTCTGCTTTCTTTTCCATTGTTTCTGCTTCTGCAATACCTTTTGCACGAATAGATGCAGCTTCCGCTTCACCCTTGATACGAATAGACTCTGCTTCGGCTTCGGCTTTAACCTTAATTGACATACTATAAGCTTCTGCTTCTTTTAATTCAGCATATTTTTTTGCATCAGCTTGCTTACTAATTCGATACAACTCAGAATCTGCTTCTTTATTTACGGTTGCGAGTAATTCTTTCTCACGTCTGATTGCTTCTTTATCTTGAATTTCAGCTTCTTTTTCTTTCTTAGTAAGTTCAACTAACATTGCTGTTTCTGTTACTTCACGAGCAACTTTATTCGTTTCAATTTCATAAGCGGAGTCTGCTTTTGCTTTTGCTGTTTCTGCTTCTTTACGGAAAGCTTGAACTTTTAATTCTTTTTCTTTGTTCGCTTCCGCTACATAAGTATCAGCTAAGATTTTAGCTTCTGCACCTAATCTTTCAGATTCTGATGTTTTTACTTTTGTTTCTCTATCTGCATCAGCTTCTGCAATTGCTGCATTCTTTTTAACTTCTGCAATTCTTGGCTTACCAAGGGCTTCTAAGTAACCATTTTTATCTGAAATATCACGAATTGTAAATGCTTTTAATTCTAATCCCATGTTAGAAAGCCCCATAGCAGCAACTTCTTGAACTTGGGATGCAAACTTTTCACGGTCTTTATATATTTCTTCTACCGTCATTTTAGATTTGATTTCACGTAATTTACCTTCTAATACGTCTTTTGCAGTATCTTTTATTATGTCAATTGTCTGTTGTTCTCTTCCAGTATTAAATTGCTCAATGGCATTTAAAATACTTTCTTTATCACTTTTAACCTTAATAACTGCTACACCATCTGCACGTATATCAACACCTTGTTCTGTTCTAGCTCCATCTGTACGTATTTCGATCTTCATATTTTCTAATGAAATCTTATCTGCGCGTTCTAATAAAGGTACAACAAAACCACCACCACCAGAGATTACTCTCTTCTTTAAACCTGTTACAACAAGAGCCTTATCCTGAGGAACCCTTTTCCACATAGTAGTAATACAAAACATTACAAGTAGAATAACTACTAAGATTGTGCCAGCAATATAAACTGCCTCCATATTTAACAAATTACTAATACTTCCTACCACCATACTTAATCCTCCTTATTATAAAGTTACATGGCGCTTGCGCCTTATGTTAAACTCATAAAACTTATCCTTGCCTTATAAGTTAATAACCTTATTACATATTATTTTCATAATTTATCATCTATCCTAGTTACGTAAAATATATATTCTTCAATCCAACAGATAGCTACTTCCTTGCCTATTTTGACCATATCACCGTTGGTAGTTTTTGCTGGAGATGTATAACTATTTCCATTAATAACATAACTGATTTCACCAAATCCATTCTCTAAAATAGTTTCTGTGACCATAGCTCTTACTCCCACTAAATCTTCTGCACTAGGAGTACTCGTGTTTTGCGCCGCTTTTAATGGTTTTATAACTAGAGTATTTAATAAAAAACTTACCGTTAAACCTGAAATAAAAGCAATAATGAATATTAAAATATTTGGTATTACTTTCTTAGAATCCACTAATATCAGGCCCACACCACCAAACACAACGGAAAATAATATATATAAAATTGGACTGACTGGTAAAAAGAAATCAATTCCAAATATATCAAAATCTAAATCTAATCCATCAATTCCAAATGCTTCAAACAAACTTCCAAATAGAAAAGAAAATACGATTAAACCGATACCTACATAAAAACATACTTGAAATAGCGTTATCAAAAATACCCCTCCTTTTATCCATGTTATTCTACCATCATAATTATACTATATTTTACATAATTAATATAGTCCTATCATAACAATTTATCATTAAATAAAACTTATGGAAAAATAAGAATTTGATTAAAAATTACAAAGAGGCTAATGCAAACGAAATAGTGTTTGCATTAGCCAGGTTAATAGAACTATCTTATTACTTCTTATTTTTTACAACTACTATCTGGGTAAGAGGACCACGATTTCCATCATGCTCACCCCAAACATAAATTTTAGTAGAAACCTTTTGCTTTTTAATATTAATTGTAAAGTTACCCTTATCATCAATTGTTCCAGCATACGTCTTAGTTCCAACTTTTGCATAAACTTTAGTATTTTCACCTTTATCACCAAGTAAATCAATTAAACCTGTAATCTCTTTATCTGTATCCGTTACTTTATTCATTGTTGGTGAATCTGGTGCTAATTTTACTACTTCACCTTTTAGCACTGTACTAAAACCAGCGCTATTTTTTGCATACACCTTGGTTATAGTAGATGAATTACTTCTTCCTACTTCTACTTCATAAACATAACTATTTAGTTCTTCGTTATATTCATATTTTTTTGATGTATATGCTGTTTTTCCTATCTTTACAGTAACTTCACAATCTTCATCTGTAACTACATATACAACTTTCTGCGAATTGTTAATCGGTTCTAGTACATATGGTTTTGTTGGTTTTGTACCAATTACCTCATTTGATGAAACTGCTATGATAGGTCCATCAACAAAGCGAGCCATGGCATATATTTTAGTACCAGATTTTAAAGTTTCATCTAAAAGTAATGAAAACTCACCACTTTCATCTGTTGTTACTTGATATAATTCATTACTTAAGGTATTTCGTACCTTTTTGATAGTTGCAATATATATCGTTTCATTACCAATGTGATATCGACCTGTAATATAATTTTCTTTATTCGTAAGGCCATCTATGGTTAAAATCTCATTACTTGATGTAGTTAGTCCGTCAATATCCTCTACGATTACCTTCTTAATTCCACTAGTTCTTTCTCTACCTAAATATTCGTCAGTTGCATATACGTAAATTTCTTGCCCACTTTGCAATTGCTCATCTAAACTGACGCTAAAGTTACCCTTTTTATCAGAACTTCCATTGTATGTTCTTCCATTAACTTCTACATATACGTTAAAGATAGTATTTTTTGTAGTTGAAGATACATTACCGGATATGACTCTTTCTACATTACTTACTTGGTTTACAATAGGAAGATTAGGTCCTAACTCAGCAACTTTTGTTGTATTCACACGGCTAATACGATTTAAATGATCTATATTATAAACAGATATGGTTTCACCAGTATTCAAATATGGTATATAAATAGTATATTTATTATCCATTATTGTTATATCTGTCTCTATTATATTTTTATCTTCATCATATAAATCTA
>JAEWHU010000327.1 GCA_023387635.1 Bacillota bacterium | reverse complement strand
GGTGTCATCTTATTAATAAGTTTAGTCCTACTTATGTTAGTCGGCGCATTCACTGCTACTCCAGAATCTAGTGCACTTTTTCAAGCTAGTATTTTTTGTATTATAGTAATTCCCATCCTAATATATGGCTATATGCTAATATATCGTGTTATTAAAAATAAATCAGATGATAAAAAAGATTAAAAAAATTGGCAGATTACTCATCTGCCTCTTTTTTTATTCTCTCTAAATGTTCTTTTAATACCTTTTCATATCCTTCATTGGATAAAGAATAAAGCTTCATATCTTTAATTTCATCTGGTAAATACTGCTGTTTTACATAATGATTTTTATAATTATGAGCATATTTATAATCTATCCCATGACCTAATTCTTTCGCTCCTTTATAATGAGCATCCTTAAGATAATACGGTATATTTGCTGTTTTTTCATTTTTAACAAGGTCCAATGCCATATCAATAGCACAAATTGCTGAATTACTCTTAGGAGCACATGCAACATAAGCTGCAGCTTGTGCAAGAACAATTCTTGCCTCTGGCATGCCAAGCCGCTCCACTGCAAGTGAAGCTGAAGTTGCAATAACAAGTGCATTAGGATCCGCATTGGATACATCTTCTGCGGCACATATCATGATTCTTCTAGCGATAAATGTAACATTCTCTCCAGCATATAGCATTCTAGCTAAATAATAGATTGTAGCATCTGGATCAGAACCTCTCATACTCTTTATAAATGCAGATATCGTATCATAATGGTTATCTCCATTTTTATCATATTTTATGACTCTCTTTTGTATACACTCACTAGCTACAGATAAGGTAATTCGAATTTTACCATCTTCTCCTCTTTCTGTTGTTAAAATACCAATTTCTATGGCATTTAATGCAGCTCTAGCATCTCCATTGGATATATCAGCAAGAAACTCTAGTGCATCCTCATCTATTTCAGCCCTATATGCTCCCATCCCTTTTTTCTCATCATAAACTGCTCGTTTTAATAATATTTTTATATCCTCTTTTTCAAGAGATTTTAGTTCAAATATGATTGACCTAGATATTAAAGCACTATTTACTTCAAAGTAAGGATTTTCTGTTGTTGCTCCAATTAGAATGATTGTCCCATCTTCCACAAAAGGTAGCAAATAATCTTGTTGGCTCTTATTAAACCTATGAATCTCATCAATAAAAAGGATTGTTTTTTTACCATACATACCTGCATTATCTTTGGCATTCTTAATAACCTCCTCCATGTCCTTTTTCCCAGAACTTGTGGCATTAATTTGGGTGAATAATGCACTTGTGGCACCTGCAATCACCATTGCAAGTGAAGTTTTCCCTGTTCCTGGTGGTCCATAGAATATAATAGAGCTAAGTTTATCTGCTTTGATGGCACGATATAATAGCTTGTCCTTACCAATAATATGGCTTTGTCCTACAACTTCCTCTAGTGTAGTTGGTCTTAACCTAGAGGCAAGAGGAGATTCTTTTTCCTTATCTTTTGTTCTCATATATTCAAATAAATCCATAATGCCTCCTGCAAACACTTATTAAGCGACTATTTTTCATGATTAATTACTACCATTATAACAATATCTATGCTAGAATGGTAGTGATTAGTGTGAAAAATCAAGATTTTTCACACGACAAATTTGTGCTGAAGCCCAAATTCGCGGTGTATCGGCAGAATGAGATTATTACTAATTAAGGAGACAACAATGAGCATACCACAAGATCCAATCATTTTACTTAGTTATATTAATACGAATCTTAGAGATTATTATAAAACATTAACTGACCTATGCAAAAGCCTTGGTATTGAGGAAGATGAATTGATATCTAAACTAAAAAAAATTAACTATGAATATTGCCCTATTAGAAATCAATTTATTTAACTTATAATTAAGACATAGTTTATTGCTTTGACCAAAGAATATAAGATATTAATCAGTTATTTCTTGTAAAAACTTATTTCGCAAATTATTTAACATAGGTATTATTATAGTAAACATAAGACTTCCAAGTACCGCACCAGAAGTATCAATTAGAACATCCTTAAACTGACCACTTCTTCCTTCCACATATAGCTGATGGAATTCATCTGTGGAAGCATATAAAAAACTAAGTATAATTGCCAAAAGAAAAATTATACTTACTTTTTTGTTACAAGCCCATATATGAAATGCAATCAGAAAAGATAATAATGCATACTCAAGAACATGAGCACTTTTTCTTACAAATAAATTTATACTATTGATTATCTCTTGTTCTTTGTTATGTTCAATTTCTTGATTGCTTATATTTTCATAAATCTCGTAAGCTACTTGTGCAATGGGCAAACTATTTTTATCCGAAGTAGTCGCTTCTTGAGATGAAAACATAAAGATGATTACCATCATTATAACCGCAGGTAACCATGAAAAATATTTTAACTTCATTTTATACACCTATTGCATATCACATCTGCTAGTGATATGATACTGCCACAAATAAAACAGGTTGAAAGAATCACTGTGTGGCACCCTTCCATTCATCTAGATTTTCTTTCAACCTTTACACCTATTGCATATCGTATAATTATAGTCGATATTGCTTGCATATTTCCATAACCTTATTTAATAAAACATATTTTAACAAGGAATCCTATAGATAGCAACTATGTAATATTACTTAAGTCAAAGTAGTTAACTTAATTTCTTTTAGTTACGTTGTATAAATATAATTATATTTAAAATCATATTATTAATATATATGCCATTATGGCAGATTGGAGTTACATCTATGATAGAATCTTTTAAAACTGTGTACACCCGCGGCACCAGTGAAATAATTGTAAATAAATCTAAATTTATAGCTACTGTAATTCCTATTAAAACGGAAGAAGATGCTATCTCTTTTATAGAGGAAACAAAAAAGAAATACAAGGATGCAAATCATAACTGCTATGCATATGTTATTGGACCTAATGATGAAATTAGACGATGTAGTGATGATGGTGAGCCTTCTAAAACTGCAGGTGTTCCAATACTTGATGTATTGCTTTTAGAAAAAATTCACAATACTGCTATTGTAGTCACAAGATATTTTGGCGGCATTTTGCTTGGAACCGGTGGGCTTGTTAGAGCCTATCAAGGCGCTGCAAAAGAAGGATTAAATTCCTGTATTATCATTGATAAATTATACGGAAGCCAATTAAAAGTTATTACAGATTATAATGGTATAGGTAAACTTCAATATATTATAGCCTCTCTTAACATTACTACAAGAAATACCACTTACACTGATATAGTGGAAATAGAATTATTAGCTCCACAATCTATTATGGAGCAGTTTAAAAAGGAAGCTATGGAATCAACAAGTGGAAAAGTTATCTTTACTCCACTTGATCCTGTTTACTATGCTAATATTGAAGGCAACATCGTAGTATTTGATAACGAAATTTCTTAAATTTATTAGTATATGTTATAACATGCAAAAAGTTGACATAAGTAAGTTCTCATGTCAACTTTTTATATTATTTATGTAAGCTAATATCAAACAACATTTTCTTCGGGGCAAATCGTCACAGTCATTGACTAACTAAATCATCTACAATTTCTAACATAGAAGTAGGTGTTACTGTGTTAACCCATAGAATCTTAAGAATTTTTTCTACAATATCTTTGCAGTAAGAAATTGGCTCTGAATATTCTGATTTGATATTAAAATTTTCATGTTGAATAATCTTAATTCCGTAAGCAGAATCCTCCCATCCAGACCTTTTCTCTTCTACTAAATAGTACTCTAATTTTAATTCTTTTGTATCATCTTGTATTATTGTTTGGCTCCCCTCTAAATATAATTTCATTTCTGCTCCTCCTGCGGTTACATAAAATTATGATTTATTATTAGCTACGTATCTATACTCCAATTTTATTATACCACTAGAATAGTTCTCTAAAAGTTTTTTAGAATTACAAAATTCGAGTTTATTCTACATAAAATTATAAAACTATACGATACGTATAGTTTTAGTATGATATTTGCATAAATATTTAGGAATGCAAAATATTTTTTTCTATTTATTTACAAAAAGTGACGCTCCACATTGTTGCATAAACCTTTCAAATAATCCATATAATACCAACACCTTATAAAAAAATAGCATAACAAAAATTAGCTTTATTTTATCTCTAAAATTTGTTATAATGTTACGATAAAGGAGGTTTATTATGGACTTTAGTAAAAAAGGAACACAAAAAAAACAACAACAATTAAAATCTAGTACTAAAAAATTTGCTACTAAAATAAATGTAAATCTATTTCGATTGCTATTAGTCAGCATGGTATTTTTAATAGTTGTTGGTTCTTTTGCTGGTTTTGGTACTTTAAAAGGACTTGCCGATAGTGCTCCTAGTATAGATCAAATAAACGTGGAACCAGAGGGTTTTGTTACCAATATTCTTGATAAAGAAAATAATATAATTCAAACGTTAAGTGGTGCCGAGTCAAACCGTGTGTATGTTGAGATTAAAGATATCCCTGAAGTGGTTCGTAATTGTTTTATAAGTATTGAAGATGAGCGCTTTTATGAACATAATGGAATAGATGTTCAAGGTATTTTTAGAGCATTTTTCTCAGGACTAAGTCAAGGTAACTTTGACCAAGGTGCTAGTACTATTACTCAACAGCTTATTAAAAATCAAGTATTTAATGGTGGAGCAGAAGACAACATTGTAGATCGCTTTATTCGTAAAATACAAGAGCAATTTTTATCCATTCAACTAGAAGCTAAAATTAATGATAAAGACAAAATATTAGAATATTATCTTAACACTATTAATCTAGGTGCAGGAACTTATGGCGTACAAACTGCTTCTAGACGATATTTTAATAAAGATGTAGATGAACTTAATTTATCAGAAGCCGCTGTAATCGCTGCAATTGCACAATCCCCTACAAATATGAATCCTATTAAGTATCCAGAAAATAATGGGAAAAGAAGAGGCATGATTCTTGACAACATGAAGAGGCTTGGGTATTGTACCGAAGAGGAATATAATGCTGCTTTAGCTGATGATGTTTATTCAAGAATACAATCAGTAAATGAAGAAACGGGTGTAAAATCTTACTATAGTTATTTTGAAGATGAATTAATTGAACAAGTACTAGAAGATTTACAAGAAAAAAAAGGTTATACTTATACACAAGCAAGCAAAGCACTCTTTAGTGGTGGCTTAACCATTTATACCACTCAAGATATGGAAGTTCAAAATATATTGGATGATGTTTATTCCAACGAAGACTTTTTTCCTGCCATTGGTAAAGATGCTTATTGGGAACTAACCTATGCTTTATCTGTTGAAAAAGCAGATGGTACAACTGTTCATTATCATAACAGTGATTTAGAGAAGTTTCTTAATTCTTCCGCTCAATATTATACAGATAAAGAAACTGCACTTAGTCAAATTGAGCAATTTAAAGCTGAAACTTTAGCACCTACCGATAGAATTATCCAAGAAAAAGCAAATTTTGTTATACAACCTCAATCTTCTATGGTAATCATGGATCAGAAAACTGGTCATGTAGTAGCATTAGTAGGTGGGCGTGGTGAAAAACAAGGTGATAGAACATTAAACCGTGCTACGAATACTCCAAGACAACCTGGTTCAACTTTTAAAATAGTATCCACTTATTTACCTGCACTCGATTCTGCTGGTATGACACTAGCATCTGTAATTGATGACGCACCGTATCAATATCCTGGTAGTGATAAATTCGTTGCTAACTGGGATCGAAGAGGTTACGCTGGTCTTACAACCATTAGACAGGCTATTCTTAACTCTATGAATGTTGTAGCTGTTAAGACTTTTGAAAAAGTAACTCCTCAATTGGGATTTGAATATTTACAAAAATTAGGATTCGAGCATCTTGTAGACAGTAGAACCGAGCCAGACGGTAGGGTTGTCTCAGATAAACATTTACCTACTGCCTTAGGCGGTCTTACAGATGGTGCTACAAATCTAGAATTAACCGCTGCATATGCAGCTATAGCTAATCAAGGTGTATATATTGAACCTATTTTCTATACTAAAATTGTTGATCATGATGGAAAAGTATTACTAAGCAATGAAACTAATTCAAGCCAAGTGATGAAAGAATCAACCGCATTCCTTCTAACAAGTGCTATGGAAGATGTAGTAAAATTAGGAACTGGTACGATGCTTAAATTTACCAATATTAATATGCCAGTAGCTGGTAAAACAGGTACAACTTCAGATGATAGGGATCTTTGGTTTTCAGGCTATACTCCTTATTATACTGCTACTATTTGGTCAGGTTATGATAATAATCTTAAACAAACAAATAAAAGTTACCAAAAGAGAATATGGAAAGAAGTTATGGAACGAATTCATATCGAAAAACAACTTCCTACTGTTCCATTTACAATACCAGATTCAATTGTTGCAGTTGAAATATGTACAAAAAGCGGTAAACGAGCTACTGAAGGTTTGTGTGACCAATATGTAGGTGGTTCTACAGTTCGTACTGAATATTTTGCAAAAGGTACTAATCCTACCGAAAAATGTGACGTACATGTAAAAGTTACTGTTTGTAAAGAATCTAATCAAATTGCAGGTGAATTTTGTCCTGAGAAATCCATTGTTGAAAAAGTATTTTTAACAAAAGAAGAAACAAGTACAACTGCAGATACTCCTCATATTATGCCAAGTGAAGTATGTACATTACACAAACACAATTCTAATATCTTTAAACCATCGCCAACAGTAACCCCTTCTACTGATGTACCTTCATACGAAGAGGATTATGAAGATGAAGAGTTTTATAATAATTACTTTAGATAAATTGACCTTACAATATTTAATATTAAACTCATAATATAGAACCATATAAAAAAGGAAGCCAGTGGCTTCCTTTTTTATACGTTAGCAACCAATCGGATTACTAACGTATCATCTATATTAAAAGCAGTTTCTATACCCTTCCTTGGTAATCAATAAAAATATTATCTTTAACAATTTCCCATAGCTAATAAACAAAATATTTATAAGGTATAGTTGCTACTTGAAATAATGACAATACTTGAACTTAATCCTTTAACTTAGGATTAAAAATTAAGGATGCTATATAACTAAAAATTAGAGCTGCTGAGATTCCCACCGCAGATGCTGTGAATCCACCTTTAAATAGTCCAATAAATCCATCTTCATCAATTGCTTTTTTTACTCCCTTATACAATATATTACCAAACCCCGATAAAGGTACACTTGCTCCTGCGCCAGCCCATTTGGCAAATGGTTCATATAAACCTATTGCACCAAGGCCTGCTCCTAAACATACTAGTATTACCATAATTCTACCTGGCATTAATTTCGTATTGTCCATTAATAACTGTACTAAAGCACATATTACACCACCTACTAAAAATGCTTTAATGTAATCCATTCTATTCACCAAGATATTACTTATAGTAATACCTCCCAAGTAAATAATATGAAAGAAGTCTAATTGGGTTCCTTTCCTTCTTGATTTTTCTTTCATAGTTTGCCCTATAAATTCGTCTATTGAAAGCTAGTATTCATTAGCTGATTTAAATCTCAATGTCTTTATTAATTCACTTCTAACATAACTCCATGGGCGATTCCAGGTACTGTATTTCCTTCATTATAACTAACTGTAGATAAAAGAGCTCCTGTTGGAACAAATAGAACACGTTTCCATTCCTTCCTTCTCATTTTATCTAAGATAAAGCCAGTTAGAGTTATTGCGCTACATCCACAACCACTACCACCTGCATGGGTATCTTGAGTCTCACTATCATATATAGCAATTCCACAGTCCATATGATTACTATTAATATCATATCCATCTTGTTTTAATAAATCTATTAAAATTTCTTTCCCTACATATCCTAGATCACCAGTTATGATTTTATCATAATAATTTGCATCTACTCCTAGATCTTTTAGATTCTGTGATATAGTACTATAGGCTGCTGGTGCCATACAAGCTCCCATATTCATAGAATCTTTGATTCCATAGTCTACTATCTTACCTACAGTAATACCTTTTACATATATTGCCTTATCTTCCTCTTTACCCTTGTCTAGTTGGTTTTTATTAGCTCCAATCACAACTGCACCACTACCTGTAACTGTCCAAGAAGCCGCTAAAGGCCTTTGATTACCATAACCAAGTGGAAACCTGAATTGCTTTTCTGCACCTGCAAAATGGCTTGATGTTAAAGCCAATGTTTTTTCAGCATACCCACCATCTACCAAAATAGCTCCTAAAGCCATGGATTCTCCCATGGTTGAGCAGGCACCATACACTCCAAACATAGGTATCTCTAACTCCATGATTCCGAATGAGGTAGCTATTAATTGTCCTAATAAATCACCACCGATTAAAAATCTAATGTCTTCTTTCTTAAGATTTGCTTTCTTAATTGCTAACTCAGCAGCTCTACCCATCATAAGACTTTCCGCTTCTTCCCAAGTCTTTCCACCAAACATAGGATCTTCTTCTATCTGATCAAAAAAGCTACCAAGTGGACCTTCACCCTCCTTTTTTCCAGCTATGGCTGCAGCAGAAAGTATAATTGGAGGATTATCAAATAATATACTTTGCTTTCCTAGTATTTTTTTTGATTTCATTTTATTTTGATCCATTTTAAGCACCTCCTATTTTTTGAAAAACATAATATATAATTCCAAGAATCCAAGAGGATAATATTCCATATAAAATTACAGGACCAGCAATTGTAAATATTTTGCATCCAATCCCAAAAACTTGTCCTTCTTTCTTATACTCAACAGCGGGTGCCGCCACTGAATTTGCAAATCCTGTAATAGGAACTACTGTTCCTGCTCCACCGAATTTAGCTATTTTAGGATAGATATTAAATCCTGTTAATAAAACTGATAATAGTACTAATGATAATGTAGTGTATGCTGCAGCAAGTTCTGTATCTGCACCAAATGATTTATATAAGTTAATAAAACCTTGGCCAATGGTACATATTATTCCTCCTACTATAAATGCTTTGCACATATTCTGAAACCAACTATGTTTTGGCGTCATATCTTTTACATACTGATTATACTTTTCTTCCTTGGTATTCTGATTCTTTTCTTTTAAAACATCAGAAGCGGTCACCTTGTTTTTGTCACCCTGCATATATCTCCTCATTTCTGCGCTGCTTTTTGTATATCTTGTGTTTGTGGATCCAGCGCCATCACAAACTTGCCAAGTAAAAGATTAGAAAATCTTTCACTTTGTCTTTTCTTTATCTATCCTTTTATAAACATTTGATAAAAGGTACCTATTCCTTTACCTATTGCTAGTGCAAGTATAATAAATGGCATGCCGATTTTAAGCTTAATTCGTCGTGATAGTATTGGGAATACTTGAAGAACTTCTTCTAATGCTGCTGCTAGACACCCTACATAGCATCCTGAGAAAAAACCAAATAATAGTAACCCTATTACACCAATATATAATTTAAATTCAAATAAAAACATTATATTTCCTAATGTTGCGCCAACAATAACTAAATCTTCATATAATAAAATATGATCTGAAGTATTGGTCCTAATTGCCAATCTAGTCAGAACACCTATCATAGTCATGAAAGCAAATAAACCTGCTGATATTACAAAACCAGCTACGACACCGATAAATGCTAACATTAGATATTTACTTAGAATCAATAAGCTCACCCTTTCTATTTGCATTCTCAACAACAGCTTTTTCTAAATTTTCTTCATATAGTCTTACTTGAACTTGCATTGGTGTTGGGTCTATACCCATCTTAATCTTTGAAAAATGGTCAAAGAATACAATAATACCAATTGGTAAGCCTACAGCATATGATATTTCTAAAATAGTTCCTCCACCTTTTTCTCCCTGCATTACTAATTCATAGACTAACCCAAACAGCTCTTTTATACTTACATCTTCATTAAAAGTCATTATAGTAAACGCTGCTCCAAAAAATACGATTAATGAGACAAATGCCACTTTTCCATAATCAACTAATATGTTTTTTTTCTTAGGCGGTTCATATTGAACTATAAAATCCGTATCACCAATATTTTGAATATCTAAGTTTGGAAATTTCTTATCTATCTCCTCAAATAATTTAAATACTGAGAAACTATACAACTTTTTTTTGTCTTCTTTTATATGATATATAGTGGCTTTGTTTAATTTAGTTACTAAATTCTTATCGCTACTATATAACTTAGCCACGTCTTCTAAATGTACGGTTTTACTATTTAAAAGATTGCTTTTATTTACTTTTATATAAAGACAAGTTTTATTCATACTATAATTGCACCTCCTTACAGATATCATATACAAAGGTTCCTCTATACTCATGGACCTTTTCTGTTCCTACTAAATACACTACTAATACTGTTACAAAAACAAGCAGTAGTAAAAGAATTGTTAATATAACCCGTCTACGTATTCCCATAGAGTAACCTTCACTTTCATACTATAATCAATGTAGATATTGCATTCTGCAAGGTCAGCAAGTTGACCTTAGCTACAAGTTCTAATTTTATACCTTTTACAAAGGTATAAAATAAAGCATCCATTATCTAAATGGATGCTTTACATATATTACTTATCATGGTTATTATTATCTTCTCTTATATTTTTTTAATACTGGGAATTACTAGATCATTCTTTCACGCATTTTTAATAATATTTTCTTTTCTAAACGTGATACTTGAACTTGTGAAATACCAAGTTCCTTTGCTATATCCGTTTGAGTTTTATTCATAAAATATCTAAGCTTAATTATTTCTCTATCTTTTTCATCAAGGGAAGCCAAGGTCTCTCTTAAGGCAAGCCTATCAACCATATTTTCACTTTCATCATTAGCTTGTTCTAATTTATCAATTAAATATATTGCATTACCATCACCTTGATAAATAGTTTTATATAAAGACTCCACCTCAGCACCTGATTCTAGTGCCATCACTACTTCTTCCTTAGCTAGATCTAATTCTTTACTGATTTCTTCAAGTGTTGGTTCTCTACCAAACATATTACATAGTTTTTCTTTTGTCACTCTAATTTTACCTGCTGTTTCTTTCAGAGATCTACTTACCTTAATGGATCCGTCATCTCTTAAAAACCGTTTAATCTCCCCCATTATCATCGGTACAGCATAAGTAGAGAACTTTACGTCATAGGTTAAATCAAATTTATCAATTGCTTTAATTAATCCTATGCTTCCGATTTGGAATAAATCTTCTGGCTCATGTCCTCTTGACATAAACCTTCTAACAATACTCCACACTAATCCAATGTTATCAGTAATAACTTTATCCCTAGCTTCCTTATCACCAGCCTGGGATCTACGGATTAATTCTAACGTATCCACTGCTTCACTCCCTTCTATAGGAATTACTTATTACGTTTTCTGTGGCTATATACTTCATACTCTTATTAATGAATTTGCTTTTTCATTTTAATCGTAGTGCCTTTACCAACAACAGATTCTACTTCTATCTCATCCATAAAGGCTTCCATAAACGCAAAACCCATACCTGATCTTTCAAGATCTGGTCTTGTTGTATATAAAGGTTCCATTGCTTTTTCTATATTCTCAATACCTACACCATTATCTGATATTTCAATATATATCGCACGGCTACATAACTTACAGGTAATAGTAATCTTACCATCACCACCATTATAAGCATGTATAACTGAATTTGTAACTGCTTCTGAAACTGCTGTCTTTACATCTGCAATTTCTTCAATGGTAGGGTCTAATTGAGCTACAAATCCTGCAACAACCATCCTAGCAAAACTTTCATTCCTTGACTTGCTTTCTATTACTAACATCATTTCGTTTGTATAATCCATACTTATCCTCCTGCTAAAACGATCTCCTAGTTTACTAGGCCCCTTTAATCGTTATTGATAAAATTTTTTTACAGCATCCTCAACGGAATCGAATTTATGAACGATTTTATATAATCCAGATAACCTGAAAATTCTATCTATACTTTGGTTTACACCTGTTACAGCAACCTTTCCCCCAGCAAATATTACTTTTTTATATCTTCCCATGATAACACCAATTCCAGAGCTATCCATAAAATCTGAACCAGTAAAATCGAATATGATATCTTTAATATATTTACCCGATATTATTTTATCTGATTCTTCTCTTAATGGTATGGAATTGTGATGATCAAGCTCTTCATATAACCGAACAACAAGACATTGGTTCATTACTTCAAAATCCACCTTTACCCCCTTCCTTATTTGATTTAATGTAGTATTTTTTAAATTCTTATCTCTCTTTTCCATTCTTTACTCCATTCTTACACTCATATTCTCCCTCATTTTGCCGTGTGAAAATATTTTCACACTACGCCTCGAATTTGAGCGTTAGCTCAAATTTGCTTAGTGAATTGTTTTTATTTCACTAAGTGAATTGTTATTCACTATGTGAAATGTATTTCACATTGATACAAGAAAACAAAAGATTCAAATTTTTATATTAAGGATGTGACAGGAATCAACACCATTAACTACAAATATACGATTACATAATTTTACATCATATGTTGATAAAAAAAGACATTCTATTAAAACTAGAACTGTCTTTTCTTATATATTTCTCCTTTGTGTGAAACCCTAAATTATTTATAACAATTTTAATCAATTTCTGCTTTTTTACTCTTAGCTTCTTTCGCTCTATTTGAATCTGGATATTCATCAATTAAAATATTATAATATTTTAATGCATTTTCAGTATCGTTTAATTGATGATAAGCTCTTCCAAGGAAATAGATTGTATTAACATTGGTTGGATCATAAGTATATGCCTGTGTAAGTACTGTTTTTGCTTCTTCATATTTCTTTGCTGTATACAAATCATGACCTTCATCATATAGTTTTTTAGAAGCTTTTATATAGGATGCATCTTTAATTTTTTGGTATAAATTAATTGCTCCTTCTCTTTCTAGTGCATCGTAGTTTACTTTACTAAGACTAGTAGCAATCTTTACATAATCAATATCATTCGCATTCCCTTTTTCAAGCTCTGTACTAT
Organism: Bacillota bacterium; assembly: GCA_023387635.1. Taxonomy (GTDB): domain Bacteria; phylum Bacillota; class Clostridia; order Lachnospirales; family Lachnospiraceae; genus Anaerocolumna. The sequence goes on along the minus strand of JAEWHU010000327.1, from coordinate 6,827 downwards.
AAACATTTGCAGCCTCAAACAAGGTATCAAATATAGTTTCATCATACTCAACTACTTCTTGATTTTTTAATGTATCCTTTAATGAATCAATCTCATTTTGCAATGCAACTTTCTCATTTTCTAATGATGTTACTATATAATCTTTTTCATTTAATTGCTCAAAATACTCTTTCTGTTGATTACTTAAATCCGTAGCATGTGAACTTTTAATGGTAGGTACGATCAAAAAGAATACAACAATACCACCAACAATAGCTCCTAAAAATAAGTTTATGATTGGCCATATATTAGGCTTGTCCTCTTTATAACTTGACCCAGGGAATAGTGCTTTTTCTACTTTAGGTTTCTTAATCTCCTTAGATCCTTCTTGCTCATTTTCAGTAGATTTACTACGGGTATTTCCACTTAATTCATCTATTTCTTTCATATATCTTAAAGTAGTTGTATTTGAAACATCCACTTTGTTTGCTTTCATCAAATATTTTAATGCCTTATCATATTCGCCACTTTTCATGTAAAGTAGAGATAGTAATTGTAATGCCTTTACAAAACGAGGATTTAAACTGACTACCTTCTTTAATTGAAGTATAGCAAGATCATCATTTCCTTGTTTGCATGAAGCTAAAGCTAAATTATATTTTTTAATCGTTTGATTTAGCCCATCTAATTTTGTTGGATTAGATTGTAAGGAATTCATGTAATCATCTGCATCATTATCTTCACTTTGAAAATGTTTACTAATAACCCATTCACTTAATGCTGATACGGTTTCTCCCATCTCATAATAGACTAAACCAATTAAATTTCTAGCATTCGTATTTCTTTTATTTATTTCAAGACTCTGTCTTAGAACCAATATGGCACCTGATAAATCTCTAACCTTAGCCTTTTCAAGCCCTTCGTTATAGTACCTATTGGATAACATTATTAAACTTTTATATGTTGTTAAATCCTCACCACATCGTTCGCAACGACTACGTTTTATCGGTACAACACCATTACACACTGGACATATCATAATTCTCTCCACCTAGCCTTTTTTCTACGGTATTCCAAGTATTTATCAGTTTCAACTTATTTATTTTTATTTTCTTTAATCATGACCTTTATTAAGTCTGTTAAATCTGTCAGTTCATTATTACTAATTACATCTTCAGCTTGTTCTACTTCTAGGCTTGGTTTAAATTTTGCTACTTCTTCATCAAAATTAATCATAAAACACTCCTATCTTCCAACAAATATGTTGGTAACTTTATTATCTTATTATATCAATAATAACGATTTATGGAATAAAAATCAAGCATTATTGACATGTTTCAATAAAATAAGGGTGCCCCTTAATATTACATATGGAATAATGAATATTTTTTCCATTTATATTAAGGACACCCTCATTTTATAATATTTTTAGTACTTTTAGCAAGTTAAATAGTTCGTCTCTCTTCGACATGTAAACCTATAATATCTATTTCTTACGGTTTTTACACATTTATTTCGTAAAATAAGCTAAACGCTCAGTTACTTGTTCCATCATGTCTTCATATTTTGCAAGTTTTGCTTTTTCTTCTAAAATTTTAGCTTCTGGAGCTTTACTTACAAATTTTTCATTACTAAGCATTCCCTTAACACGATTTAACTCGCCTTCTAAACGAGTCTTCTCTTTATTTAAACGTTCTATTTCTTTCTCTATATCTACTAAATCAGCAAATGGCATATAGATAGTTGCACCTGGTATTACTGCTGTCACTGCATCATCAGAGATACCCTCTTTATCTTCTTTAATAAACACTTCTGATGCAAATCCTAAAGTTGCAAAGAAGATTTTACTATTGGAAAAGATAGTTCTAATATTGCTATCTTCTGATACTACATAAACTGTTGCTTTTCTACTTGGTGGAACATTCATCTCTGCTCTTACATTACGAATACCCTTAACTGCTGCTTTAATTACTTCAACTGCTTCTTCTTCCTTAGAGTAATTATATTCCTCGCTAAATTCTGGCCAAGCAGAGATCATAATGGATTCATCACTAGAACCTTCCATCTCATTTAAAGTACAGAATATCTCTTCTGTAATAAAAGGCATATAAGGATGTAATAGTTTTAATGATATGGTTAAAACATGTTTTAGGGTCCAGATTGCACCTTCTTTTGTTTCATCAATATCACTATAAAGTCTTGGCTTAACCATTTCAATATACCAATCACAGAACTCTTCCCAAACGAAGTCATAGATTTTTTGAACTGCAATACCAAGTTCAAAGGATTCCATATTCTCTGTTACTTCTTTTACTAAAGAATTTGCTTTGGATAAAATCCACTTATCAGCATCAGTTAAAAGTTCTTTCTTTATTTCTACTCCTACGCTAGCTTTTTCAAGATTCATCATAATGAATCTAGATGCATTCCATACTTTATTAGCAAAATTTCTACTTGCCTCTACTCTTTCAAGATAGAAACGCATATCATTGCCTGGAGCATTACCTGTAATTAAGGTTAATCTTAGAGCATCTGAACCATACTGTTCAATAATCTCAAGTGGATCAATACCATTTCCTAAGGACTTACTCATTTTACGTCCTTGTGAATCTCTTACTAATCCATGCATTAATACAGTGTTAAATGGTGCTTTTCCTGTATACTCATACCCTGAGAATACCATTCGAATAACCCAGAAGAATATAATATCATAACCAGTTACTAATACATTAGTTGGATAGAAATAATCCAAGTCTTCTGTTTGATGTGGCCATCCAAGTGTTGAAAATGGCCATAGTGCAGAACTAAACCAAGTATCTAGTGTATCTTCATCTTGAACAAAATCGTTATGGCCACATTTACAGGTATCTGGTTTTTCTCTTGATACAACAACTTCCCCACATTTCTTACAATAGTAAGCTGGAATTCTGTGTCCCCACCATAATTGTCTTGAGATGCACCAGTCTCTTATATTATCCGTCCAGTTGAAATATGTCTTGTCAAAACGGTCAGGAACAAATTTAACTTCTCCTGTCTTTACAGCTTCTACTGCTGGTTTAATAAGATCATCCATTTTAACAAACCATTGTTGCTTGATTAATGGCTCTACTGTTGTATTACAACGGTCATGTATACCAACATTATGGCTATGAGGTTTTACTTTTACTAATAACCCCATATCATCTAATTCTTTTACAAGAGCTTTTCTAGCTTCATAACGGGACATTCCTTCATATTTACCACCATTATTATTAATGGTAGCATCATCATTCATAACATTAATTTCAGGAAGGTTATGTCTTTTACCTACTTCAAAGTCATTCGGATCATGAGCAGGAGTAATTTTAACTACACCAGTACCAAAATCTCTTTCAACATAGGTATCACCAATGATTGGTATTTCACGGTTCATAATTGGTAACATAACTGTTTTTCCAATTAAATGATTATATCTTTCATCCTCCGGATGAACAGCTACTGCAGTATCACCAAGCATAGTCTCAGGTCTTGTAGTAGCAATTTCAAGATATTCATCACTACCAACTACTGGATATTTTATATACCAAAAGTTACCTTCTTTTTCTTCATGCTCAACTTCTGCATCGGATATACTTGTTTTACATACAGGGCACCAGTTAATAATTCTTGACCCCTTATAAATAAGTCCTTTTTCATATAAACGAAGGAATACTTCTGTTACAGCATCTGAACATCCTTCATCCATGGTAAATCTCTCTCTATCCCAATCACAAGAAGAGCCAAGCTTTTTAAGTTGTGAAATAATTCTACCACCGTATTCATCTTTCCACTCCCAAGCTCTTTTTAGAAATTCATCTCTTGTAAGATCCGCTTTATCAATGCCTTCTTTTTTTAATTGTTCAATGATTTTTACTTCAGTTGCAATACTTGCATGATCCGTACCTGGTTGCCAAAGTGCATTATATCCTTGCATTCTTTTAAAACGAATTAGAATATCTTGCATTGTATTATCAAGAGCATGCCCCATATGAAGTTGACCTGTAATATTTGGTGGTGGCATCACAATGGTAAATGGTTTCTTCTTTTTATCTACCTTTGCAGAAAAATACTTTTTATTTAACCATTTTTCATAAAGTCTACCTTCTATGTCCTTGGGATCATAGGTTTTTGCTAATTCTTTTTCCATGTTAATCTCCTTATCATATCACTATTTGAGTACTTTGCAATTTAATGTTTTCGTTTAGAAATAATAAATCCTTCGCAAAGAAGCGAAGGATCTATTTATAATTTAAAAAAAGGCCCCTCGTCTTTAAAAAGGACGAAGAACCGTGGTACCACCTTTATTCGTGATTATTAGAACGGGTATCAAATACACCTTCATTTTTATCACCTCTATGGCCTGAATATCAAACCAATAAGCCTGTAACGGGACTTCCCGGTATTTCTTACTACTAGTTCAGAAATACTGTTCAAGAGCTACCTTCAATAAGCTTTCATTAAGATGTCCTTTCAGCCTTTGGGTCATCCTCTCTGCTAAGATTACTTATCTAATCCTCTCCATCACTACATTTATCATATTTATAATCATATTCTTATATTATGATAAGAAAAGCTATTATGTCAAGTGTTTTTTATATAATGAACTGTATAGCTAAATGAATATTTAAATTTTATAAGGATTAGGTACTTGTATTATTATTTATAAATATATACCGTACTTTCTCAGAAGTGGCTCATACTTCTCTTTTTCTGCAGGTAGTTTATTTAAATATTCACGGATTCTATCAATATTCTCTTCTTTTAATTTATTATTATAGTCCATACTATCTCTTAATTTTTGTCTTCTAACATTAAGATGATGTCTTACTTCTACCATTTCTTTACTATCAATAAGTGCCACTGCTTGATAAATCCATATACCTGGATCATCTAATTGATATCTCTTTAATATCTTTATTAATTCTTTATTCTCAGTATCTAATACTTCTGAATTCTTGCTATAATTCTTCTCATCTTCTTTTGCTTTATTATATTGTTCCCATAGGTATAATAATTCATTATAACTTCTGACTTTATATTTTTGGTAAGAGTAATCAAGTGCATTAGTATTATTAATATATTTGATTTTCACTTTATTTAAAAGTGTTATAGCCTTATTTAATTTAGCATCAATTAATCTGTTCTCTTTTTTATTCCCTGTTGCTTGCACAAATATATAAGTTGCTACTATTAGTCCCATTGTTATAGTTAATAAAAATGGTATTTTCATATTTGCTTCTAAACCATTCTCTATAATAGTAAACAATCCAAATAATATAACAAGAAATATACTTGTTAAGATACCCAGTTTTTTCAGATATATTTGTCTTTCTTCTAAATCTTCTTTTTGAAGAAATAATGACGTTTTCTCCCCTTCAAGATGCTTCATATCATTATCAATCTTACTTTGATATAATTCATTTTCCTGCATTCTTCTTAGTTCATTAGGAAGTTCCTCTTCAAAAGATGCAATCGTCTTGTATGCAGTGTCACTTAATCTCTTACCAGTGGTTTGAATCTTCGCCTTTTCTCTAGTCGCTGTAATTATTTTGCGTGCTATATCATTAAGAGCTTCTCGTTCATCTTCAAGTATTCCCTCTATTTTTTGAATATCTGTTAAATAGGAAGTTACTGCATGATACTCTAATTTAAGTTCTTCTAGCCTGCGCATTGCATCTATAACTTGATCACAACTTTCTTCAATACTTTGTTTTTCTTTTTTTGTATTCTTAAGTACTTCCTTAAAACCCTTATTTTCTAGAATAACTGTTTCTTTTTTTAGCTGATTCTCTTTACTTTTATACTCTTTGCTATAATTCTCTTTGTTATTATTCTCTTTATTCTTTTTCTCATTACGAGTGTTTGGAAAGAGTTTTTTTAGAATACCCATTCTTTCATCCTCTCTAGTTTAAATATCACGCTTAACAATTCTCTATCCGAAATTCTTCTTTCAAATTACTAATAACCAAACCTGCCGCTTGATAAAATTCAGATATCTTCCCACAGCGTTTATATTCCATTAATTCCTTTAAAACTTTCATTTCTTCCAAAGACTCTAAATCTATATAATCAATCTCAAGGCACTTATTTATATCTTCAATATATTCATTACTTATACCATACTCTGATATAGCTTTTGAAAATTCTTCTTGATTTGTTATCTTTAATGCCATTAAATAATACTTTAAACTTAATTCATTATGATTTCCTTCATATGCATTTTTAAAATCAATTGCAGCATAATAGGCACCTTTTGTATTTAACTTTGCTATGGCTAAATTGTGCAAGATATTACCATACTCCATACTAGATAGTTTAACGCTATCCTTACCATATAAAATTTCTTCATACTCAGTAAGAGCCATACTATACTTTTTGTACTTAAGGTAATTGTCTGCTGTTTTTTTCTTTCTTTCAAATGGAGTCAAAAGACTAAAATTGTCCATATGAATTATCAATTTCTTGATTTCACTTTCTGTATAATAATCCGCACTACATAATATAAAAACGATTAAGTCTTTCATACTCGCATTTTTTTCCATTAGTTCTAATAGTTTTTTCCCTCTGTCACCTAACTGAAGTTCTGTATCTATCCACTTAGCCAATGATTCATTTAAGAATTCATTGTTCATAATATCAATATTATTATATATATAATAACATAATTCTTCTATTGAATATAGGCTTGTCCCAGTTACTTTATGAAAGTATGGCTTAGTCGTAAGCTTGCCATTACAAATGATTAATTTTCCCATCCTAACCCTTCCTTCTAGGTTCTACGAACTTTAAAAAAGTTTGCTTAAAGCAAGTAAGTTGATTCAAGAAATCTT
>JAEWHU010000287.1 GCA_023387635.1 Bacillota bacterium | reverse complement strand
AATAAAAAACTCGCCACTTTCGAATTGCTTAGTTTGCATTTCGAAAGGGACGAGTATATCTCGCGGTTCCACCCTTATTGGAATAATAATTATTAGTATAATAAATTATTCCCGGCTTCATTAGGATTATAACGTTATCAACGGATCTGATTAGGATCACTCAGAGGTAGTTTTCAGATGTTTCCTATCAAGGTATTTTCAGCATTACAACCTCTCTCTGTCATATTCCCCATCTTACTCGTCTCATCTACGTATTATATATTATTAATGATTTTAATTATATCATTGTAACGTTGTTTGTCAAGTAACTTTTCTATAGTAACTCTAATTATTTTTCGAGAAAATTATTTTTCTAAAGAAAATTACTTTTCTTTTATATCTTGAATACGAAGCATTCGATATCCTATACCAATGTGTGTCTGAATAAAACGAGGTTCTGATGGTACTTCCTCTATTTTTTTACGTAATGTTGCCATAAATACTCTCATAGATGGGATATCAGAAACCACTGAATTCCCCCAAATTTCCTTTAGAATATAGTTATAGGTTAAGACTTTACCTGTGTTTTTTGCTAACAAACATAGCATTTTATATTCCATGGGTGTTAAATGAATTTCTTTATCCCCTAAATACACACATCCTGCTGCGTAATCAATTTTTAAATCACCATTTTGATAAATTATTGATTCCTCATTTAATTTTTCGCTATCGTAACGAACCCTCCTAAGTGCTACCCGTAAACGTGCTAAAAGCTCCTCTACACTAAAGGGTTTTGTCAAATAATCATCCGCCCCAGCATCTAGTGCCTCTACCTTATCCCTATCTTCAGAGCGAGCACTAACAACAATAATTGGCATATTACTAAAGCTACGTACTTTTTTAATAATATCTACCCCATCCATATCTGGTAGCCCTAAATCGAGGATAATAACATCTGGACGATATGTAACCACATCTAATATAGCCGCCCCTCCTGTTTTTGCTGTATGATATTGATAAGATTGCGTCTCTAGGGTAGTAACAATAAGGTTCCTTACGGCATTGTCATCTTCAACTATTAATATCTGTGGCTTATTCATAAGTGTTAACCTCCGTAGATTGTAATGTAAAATAAAAAATGGTACCACTAGGAATATTATCTTTCACACCCATCCTTCCACCATGGGCTGTTATAATTGATTTACATAGTGATAGCCCAAGTCCTAATCCACGTCTATTATCGCCTTGGACTTTGTTTACAGTGTAAAACATGTCAAAAAGTTTTTCCTTTGCTTCTTTTTTAATACCTGGACCGTTATCTGAGATACTAACCATAATTTCACCATTAATATTCTCTGCATAAAGTTTAATGATAGAACCATCTCCTGTGTATTTAATCGCATTATTTACTATATTAATTATAACTTGAACAATTAATCTTGCATCCATCAAAGCCATTAATAAATCATCGGATAAAGAATAGCTTATGGTATGTTCACTTGCTTTTCTATCAAGATGTAATAATGCCTCATGAAATATCTCTTCCAATAATTCTGGCTCCATACGTAAACCTATTGAACCATTATCTATTCTAGTAATAGATAATAAGTTTTCAACCAAGTTGATTAACCACTGGGAATCATCATAGATACCAGTATAAAGCTCCTGCTTTTTCTCTTCATTTAAGACTGCAGAGTTCTTCATGAGAATCCCTGCGCTTCCTGATATATTGGTTAGGGGAGTACGTAAATCATGAGATATTGCTCGTAAAAGGTTGGCTCGTAATTCTTCTTGGCTAGCTTTCATTTCAACTTCTTTTTTTGCTTCATTTAAATTATAACGCTCTATTATTAACCCACTTTCATCTAACATGGAAAACATTAAATTCTTTTCAAAAGAATCCAAATTGCTATCATCCTTCATATCAATAGCAACTACAGCTAATGGTACATTTTGAATTCCTCTTATGGATAAATAAAGGCATCTTGCGTTGCTATATACGTCTGTGGTAGCTCCTGCTCTTCTATTATGTTTATGTACCCATTTAGCAACAGCCACTTCCTCGTCATTCATGTATTCATCCATATATATCTTGTCACCCTCCAAAAATATTTGAGGTACTGATAAGATTCCTTCCTTATCAATGGCATAAAACAAAATAGTACGATTTAATAATTTTCTTAGTTGTTCTGCCGTTGCCTGTAAAATAGCAATGGTATTTTCAGACTTTTGCAAAATTCTACTAGTTTCAAGCAATACTTCTGTTCGATATCCTTTTTGTGCCACTTCCCTAGCCCCAGTTTTTACACGCATAGCAAGTGAACTAGTTATAAAACTAGCGATTAACATAATGGCAAACGTTACGGGATATCCATTATCATAAGCCAATAAGGAGAACCTTGGCTCAGTAAAAAATAAATTAAATACAATAACGTTTATAAAAGATGCTAATACTCCATATATTTTACCGTTTGTCCATAAAGAAGTGAATAACACCCCAATAATGTATACCGTGATATTATTCTCCACACTAAATCCTGCCTTATAAAAAAGCCAACCAATTAATGATGTGGTAATTAATATAAAGAATGATTTATATAGATCTATCTTTGACACTCTAGGCTTTCGTTTCAACTTATACTTAACCTGATATAGGGGTTTATTATTCGGTATGATATATATTTCTACACTGGGAACAAGTTGCATCAATCTGTCTACATAGTTCTTTCGTGGTGAATATACTCTTTTTTTATTATTAGTACGTCCAATGATTATTTTTGACATACCACTAACTTTTACATATTCTGCAATCTGTAAAGGGATATCATCACCATATACGGTTGCAACAATCCCACCCAAATCCTCAGCAAGTTTAATATTATTAAGTAATGATTGTTTATCCTCGCTATTTAGCTCATTACTTGCTGAAGTTTCAACATAAAGAGCTGTAAATCCAGAGCGAAAAGCTTCTGCCATTTGTGCTCCAGTTCGTATTACCTGTTCATTTGATGGCGAACTAGATAAACAAATTAAGATTTGTTCAGCCATAGTTTCATCTCCATAATATTATTTTAGATAAGTATATCACATATTAATTTTAATTGAAACTGTAGTAATATGTAAATATTATCAATATAATCTTTATACAATTTTAATACCTTTATAGTTTCCTTAATCGTACCCTAATCCTATTGTTGGTATACTGACACTAACCTTTTATTAGATATACACTATATCCAATAAAGAACACCATAGATGTATTACATAAAAAAATGTCAATTAGAAAAGGAATGTTATTATGAAAAAATTAACTCCAGGCAGATTCATTGCTCTTGGATTTGCGGCAGTAATAATACTAGGAACCATACTTTTACTCCTACCTATCTCTCATAATGAAGGGGTATCCGTATCTGTAGTTGATGCTTTATTCACCTCCACTAGCGCCGTTTGTGTTACTGGTTTAATCGCCGTTGATACGAAAGATACTTTTTCTGTATTTGGTCGTACTGTAGTAGCTTTACTTATTCAAATTGGAGGTTTAGGTATTACCTCCATAGGGGTAGGATTTATTATGTTTTCTGGTAAGAAGATTAATATGAGAGAACGACTACTTGTCAAAGAGGCCTTGAATTATCCCTCTTTTAAAGGAATTATAGGTCTAGTTAAATCAGTTTTACTAATGACCTTAAGTTTTGAACTTATTGGTATGATACTAAGCTTTCTTGTATTTAGTAAAGATTATCCTTTATGGGAGGCGCTCGGTATTAGTGCTTTTCATTCCGTCGCTGCTTTTAACAACTCAGGCTTTGATATACTTGGAGGGCTTACTAATTTAATTCCATATCAGGATAATGTTTTATTAAATCTTACCACATGTGGATTAATTATATTTGGAGGTCTAGGATTTTTTGTTATCCGGGATATCATGCATAAGCGTTCCTTTAAGAAATTAAGTTTTCATTCCAAAGTGGTTATTCTTATTACAATAAGTTTATTAGTATCAGGTACATTACTACTTAAAGCAACTGAAGATATCACTTGGCTTGGTGCTTTTTTTAACAGTACATCAGCTCGTACTGCTGGATTTTCAACGTTTCCCCTAAGTGAATTTACCAATGCAGGATTGTTTACACTTATTGTGTTAATGTTTATTGGTGCTTCCCCTGGTTCTACTGGTGGTGGTATTAAAACAACTACATTTTTTGTTTTGATTCATGCAATATATGGAACATCAACGAATAAGGAGCCTAGTGCATTTAAAAGGAAAATAACACAAGATAATATTCAAAAATCTTTTGTCATAACTTTATTAGCACTTACAGTGGTTATTGTAGCGACTTTCTTTCTTAGTATTTTAGAACCACAAACTGATTTTATTAACCTATTATTAGAAGTAGTATCTGGTTTTGGTACTGTAGGCTTATCTACTGGTATTACGCCAGGATTACAGCCCCTTAGTAAAATAATTCTAGTGCTAACTATGTTCATTGGTAGACTTGGTCCACTAACAATTGCATCTTTATGGATTTATAAAATGAAATCAGATATATCCTATTCTGAAGAATCACTTTCAGTAGGTTAACTTAATTATACAATTTTGTACTGGCACCTAAATAGAGGCGTAATGTGAAAATCAGAGTTTCACATAGTGAATTGAAAATCAAATCACTTACAGAATTGAGATTAGTGTGAAGGATAAATCTTTCACACTACTTTGAGAAAGGCATGGTTATTATTATGAAAACAAAACAATCAACAGAATTATATGGAATTATTGGTCTAGGCAGATTTGGCTTTGCCCTTGCTAAGACACTATCCGATTCAGGCAAAGAGATATTAGTCGTAGATAGTAGCGAAAGTAAAATTAAAGAAGCTACTGCATTTACAGACAATGCCTTTGTAGTGGATAACTTAAATAAAGAAAATCTTCAATTTATTGGTATTCAAAATTGTGATACTGTTGTAGTTTGTATTGGTGAAAAAATTGATACCAGTATTCTAACAACATTAATCGTATTACAACTTGGAGTAAAACGAGTTCTAGCAAAAGCAATCAGCACAGAGCAAGGTTGCATCCTTGAAACCCTTGGAGCTGAAGTAGTATATCCAGAAAGGGATATGGCCGTTAGGGTTGCTAATAAACTAGTAGCACCTTGTGTACTTGAGTATATTTCATTAAGTGATGATATTGATATTACTGAAATCAAGCTAACATCAAAAATTGACAATATGACCGTTGAAATGTTGGATTTAAGAAGAAATTATGGCCTTAATATTATTGCCATTAAACAACACGATACATTAACTATTGATATCCTTCCTAGTATGACACTAAACAAGGATAACACCATAACCGTAGTGGGAAAACGAAGCAATATCCAAAAGTTTGAAAAATATTTAACTTAATCCTATAAATAACCAATTGGATCTAGAATATCCACTTTTAACTATTCTAAATTATAAATCTGGTGTAATTAACCGCACAACTTTAAAGGAAGTGGTTTTATGGAATATTTGTATTTAATATTTTGTATCCTTGTATTTGCCTTATTTGGAATTTATGTAATGCATAAAATTGACCACTTCCTAGAAAGTGGGGATTTTAAATTTTATACAGATGATGAACATGTAAAGAATTCGAAGGATAAAAAGATAAAAAAATAATAATTAAAAAGGGCTATTGCAAAACTAACGGAATAAAGTTAGCCTAGCAACAGCCCTTTTTTTACCCTATGACTAAATATTACCTATCATTTTATCTTTTATTATTGCAAGAAACTCTCTCACATAATAACTTATAATCAAAAGATCATCTGAGGGAGCAGAAAGCCCTGATATGTTTTTAAGTCCTAATTTCTTTCCTATGTGAATGGAACGAAATACATGAAAATCATTGGT
>JAEWHU010000252.1 GCA_023387635.1 Bacillota bacterium | reverse complement strand
TATAATAATAATTAGTTGTGAATCATGTAAAATGGCAGAGGTGAAACTATGGGAATAAATATAAATAAGAATACAGTAAATCAAGTTAGTAAAGGCACAGTTATTTATTCAGATAGTAACGAAGTTGATAGTGTTTGCCTTGTCTTAAAGGGTAGGGTGCTTGCGGTTAATAATGGAACAAAAGTTCTCTTAGGTTCGGGTAGTTTCTTAGGCCTTTGTGATTTTTATATGGGGCGATTCTTTAATTCTTATATTGCATATGATGATGTCACCTTTTATTGTTTTTCTCTAGAACAAAAAGACGAGTTAGAAGGTGCATTTTTAAATAATAGGGACTACAAGGGTTTAGCAGTAGCTTCTTTAGTAAGATACATAAATGAGATAAATGTAATATATAGTAACTTAAGATTAAGAGTAGGACAGTTATATGATTTTGTAACGAATAGTTATGAGACATATATCAATCTAAGTAATCGATTAGGGTATTCCGTAAAACAGGTTCCTCATATGAGTGAGATTGAAGCTTATAGCAGTGAGTTTGTATTAGAGAATAAAAAATTATTATATTATAAAGATTGTGGCAAGTTAGCGGTAGAACAATGGAAAAATTATTGTAGTGCAGGTAATTATATAGCACCATATTTAATTGAGGATATGTCTAATTTTATTATAGAATTATCTGTTGAATGTAATGATATGACAGCCTATATTGTAGATTTATTTCCATGTCTAATTAGTAATAGTGAGCCATGTCTATTTAAAAATTTTTCTTCTTTGGCCATAGCCATAGATGAAAAAGGCGGAACAAACAATGATGTAGTACATATAATTGATAATATTGTGGAGCAGATTAACGTAATAGAAAAGTTATTTGATGAAAAAGTTGGACAAAGTCTTAGCGTGGATCGTAATAGAATGGAAGAAATATATTACATGCTCCTATCTAAAAATAATAATAGGGTTGAACAAGTTAGTAGTAATTTTAAATATTCAAATGACGAGCAAGAGATGGTGGCAAAGGATTTAACAAATACATTAGATCAAATACTAAACTATTCAGGCATTTCAGAAGAAATGAATTCAATGTTTAGAGGGTTATTACAGGATTATACCAATTTAAAAGATAAGAATTCTATTGATGATAATGTACGAGCTTTACGTAAACGAATTGCAGAAGTTTATTATGAGATATATGAAAGGGTATTCTTTAAATCATGTGAAGATGATAAGTTGCCAAAATCAATTGATTTATTTTTAAAATATGGGTTGTTAGATGAAAAGTTCTTATCTACAGAACAATTAAGAGAATTATATTATTTGGATGATGAGATAAAAGAGAAAGAATACTGTAAAGTATATAATATTAAGGACTGGCTTAAACAAATCTATGAAGGTAAAAAGGAACCATCCAAGAATGATTTTGATATGGATTATAATGATACCTTACGTCAAAAGAGAAAAAGCGGTCAAATTACTGAGATAGAAGAAAAACAACTTCAGATTGATGTTGCTAATAAAGTAACTTATGAAATTTATAATATGTTTCGTTATAATAACCGTTTAGTGAATGGACAAATAAGCACATTTATTCCATTTTTATATGGTGGTAATATGATTCAAAGCATTAAAAAGTTATATGTAACCGCAGATAGAGTAAACAGTGCAATTAAGGAGATAGTTGATGTTGACTATTCTTTATTTTATCGCGAAAGGTTATATGTAAATAATGAAGTTGGAATAGCAAAAGAATATATTATGGAGGAATATTACCCAGATATTATTCTTATGCCAACGGTGGGACAAAATGGGATTATGTGGCAAGAAATATCTGGAAAGAAAAAGAGTAGTTCTGGAAGATTTATATTACCACAGTTTAGTGATGTTGCCCTAAAAGATATTTTAGTTAAGTTATGTGGGAAGTTTAGATGGGAATTATGTAGAAGTATTCAAGGTTCTGCATGGAATAATATAAAATATAAATCATTGACTTCTGAGTATGCAGACTATATTCAGTTTTATAGAAGAAATAGAGAGTTATCAGCAGAAGTAAAAGAAAAATTGAAACTTCAAATTCAAAAGGGTAAGGGTAATTATAGAGAGATATTTGTAATTGATTATGAAGCTTATATAAAAGGGGAATCAACAGGCGCATTAAGGCTTAACCGTGTGGCTAGAGAAATTTTAGCTACCTACTGCCCATTTAATAAAGCACTTAGAGAAAAGTTGCAAAACCAACCTTTATTTTCAGAGGCTATGGCGAGATCTTTTAGAGGCAATTTAAAGAAAGTAAAAGATATAGAACTTAGATATAGGGCACTAGAAAAGGATGGAATACCAATTACAAAAGAATTGGCTGATACACTTGTATTTTACCGAGATTTATAAAAGAGTGGTTCTTCATTAAAATTAGTTAAATGGAGATGGAATCGGGGAACTAGTTTTTTAGTTCATGAGGAGGTTTATATGGAAAGATACGAAAATATTATTAAGATTGAGGAAATTAGAAGGTTAACAGATGATAATCAATATGTTAAGGCTCTTAGAATTTTAAAAACCTTAGATACAAATAAAATTAAATCCTTAACTGATCTTAGTATTATAGCCGATGTTTATACGCAAAATGAAGAATATGATGATGCTATGAAAATATTGACACGTATTTATGCTAAAAATAAGACAAGACGAATTGTTTATCAACTAGTAGACTTATCCATCAAAAAGGGTGATATCTATGAATCGGAATATTATTTGGATAAATATAAGAAACTTGCTTCAAGAGATTCCTATCAATACATATTTCGTTATTGTATCGATAAATTAAAAGAAGAGCCTTACGATGTGTTAATTGCGTCTTTAGAGAAATTAAAAGAATATGAGTACTTTGAAGTTTGGGCATACGAACTTGCTAAGTTATATCATAAAGCTGGTATGAAGGATAAATGTGTAAGAGAATGCTCTGATATTATATTATGGTTTGGAAATGGTATCTATGTTGAGAAAGCAAGGCTATTAAAGGCCTATTATGTAGGGGAAGTAAATCCTATTCATATGCTAAAAGCAAAAGAAAAAAAGGAAACGGAAGCTAGGTTAGGTCTTGATAAAACAAAAGATTATAGTAATATACGTAGTGAAATAGATAAATTTCTTGCAGAAAATGATGAAAGTTCTCAAAATAATACGGTAAGTAAAGAGGAACCTTTAGCTAGAGAAGATGAGTATGGGGTTAATGAAATAGCAGATGGAATCGTCGAAAGTATTGATAACGAAAGAGAGGAGAACTCATCTAATAGAAATAGTGCATATGAAGAGTTATATTCAGCAGGTGTTTTCACAGAAAATAGTTATGACGAAGAGTATCCTAATGAGCTAGAGATTTATCAAGAAGACCAAAATGAAGAGAGCAATGATGAGGTAGCAGCTTCTGCAACGTTAAACATTTATCATGAGGAAAACATACTAGAGGAAGTTAATGAAAGTGAAGAAATATTAGTTGAAGATGAGCTAGAAGAGAACGGAGTAACTGAAGGTAAAATAATTGAAGATGAAATCGTACAAGATGATATAGTAGAAAATGAAATAGCAGAAGACGAATTCTCAAAAGACGAAATAGCAGAAAATGAAATAGCAGAAGACGAATTAGCAAAAGACCAAGTAGTTAAAGATGAGCTAGTACAAGATGTAGTAGAAGAAATCTTAATATCAGCAGATGAAATAGAAGAAGATGAAATTGAACGTATGATTCGTTTGATACATTTAAAGGAGAATGTTTATCTTAAAAAGATATTTGGATACTTTATATGTAAGCCAGAATGTAATGAACAAATAGAAACAGTACTTAATAGGTTATTATTAAAAAAAGACAAAGGTCAAAATTTAATTATAATAGGACAAAGAAAATCGGGTAAAACTACATTAGGTAAGTGTTTTGCGAAAGCATTATATGATCAAAATCTAATTAAGACTCCTAAAGTTGCAAAAATTACCGCCACCAAGCTAAATAGAATCAACCTTTTAGAACGAGTGGATGTACTTGTGGATGGAACGCTTATTATTGAAGAAGCAGGTAATCTAACACATGGTACAGTGGAACAATTAATGCAGGTGATCCATACATATGGAGGAAGATTATTAGTGAGCTTAGAGGATGAAGAAGGTAATATGGATGAACTACTAAAAAGAGAAGATAAATTATCTTCTTACTTTGAAAATGTAATAAAGATTCCTGAATTTTCTGGAAATGATAAGCTAGGATTTGTATTATGCTTTTTAGAAGACCAAGATTATAAGTTATCACCTAAAGGGAAAGAAATCCTATTAAATGCATTAGAAGAAATCGAAAAAAATGTAGAAGAATCAGAACAGCTAGAAGTACTTTTTAACTTTGTAAAAAAAGCAAAATTATCAGCGGATGAAAGAAATAAAAGTCATCTTCTAAATATTATGCAATCACGTAGCTTGGATAAAAATGACTTGCTATATATTAAAGAAGAAGACTTTGATGATTAATGTTAAAGACTAAATTGTAATTTTATTTCATTTTTTAGTTTTTTACCGCCTTGAGATTGAACATTATTTGTAATGGTTAAAACATAGGATTCATTTTGTGCATATGGCTCAATTGGTTCTATCTCTATGTATTGATTCACTGTATCATATCGTATATATGTTTTTAATGGAGTCTGATTCAAAGACGTAACATACATAGTTTTGTTATTCACAGTAGAGGGATTAAGAGGGGATGAAAAACGTATCCTCCAAACAAAATTACCTGTTCTAAATTTTAATGTTTGTTTAACTTTGTCCTTTACGCTATTTGAAACAGATTCTATATTAACATAATTATTACCCATAGATATACCATACCTTTCTTAAGCTAGTTAAATATAATTTTTATCTGAAGTTTTCTAAGTAACTTGATTTTATAAACAGGTGATTATACTATATATATGATAAAATATACTAGTATGCACTAAGAATGTAATCGGCTAATAATGCATATAACTTTAGATCAAAATCAAAAAATATAAATATTAAGAAAGGAAGGCTCTTAGCCTTAGTAAAATAATGAGTAAAGAATTTTGGAAAGCAGGGAATATGTTATATCCTTTGCCTGTAGTTATGATTTCATGTAAGAGAGAAAATGAAAAACCGAATATAATAACCGTAGCATGGACAGGAACGGTTTGTACAAACCCAGCGATGGTTTACATTTCGGTAAGAAAAGAGCGATATTCTTATGATATTATAAAGGAATCAGAGGAGTTTGTAATTAACCTAGGAACGAAAGAATTGGCAAAAGCAGTTGATTACTGCGGCGTTAGATCAGGTAGAGATATTGATAAATTTGAAGAAATGAAACTTACACCAATTGAGGGTAATTATGTTGATGCTCCACTTATTAAGGAGTCACCAGTTAACATAGAGTGTAAATTAAAACAAATTATTCCATTAGGTTCTCATGACATGTTTCTTGCAGAAGTACTAGGAGTTCATGTAGATACAGAATATTTAAATGAAAAAGGGAAGTTTGAATTAAGTAAATCAAATCCAATAGTGTATTCTCATGGTGAATATTACGGATTAGGAGATTTACTTGGCACATTTGGATATAGCGTAAGAAAAAATAAAAAAAATAAAAGATAGAGTAAAACCGATAATTTAGGAAAAAATAAAAAGTACTTGGATATAGCATAAAAAAGTGATATAATTTATCATTATGTGTGAAAGGCCAGGTTATATATGAATAATGTTATACTAATTGGTATGCCTGGTGCAGGAAAAAGTACAATTGGAGTTATTCTTGCAAAAGTACTAGGATATCAATATATTGATACAGATTTATTAATACAAGAACAAGAAAAATGTTTATTAAGAGACATTATTAGCAAAGAAGGTTTAGATGGCTTTTTAGAGATAGAAGGCAGAGTAAATAGTGATATAAACACTGAAAATGCTGTTATTTCAACTGGAGGTAGTGTTATATATAGCCAGAAAGCAATGGAGCATTTAAGGAACATTGGAACTGTTGTATATATTAAATTAAGTTATATGACAATAGAAGGAAGACTTGGTAATATCAAAAAAAGAGGCGTTGTGTTAAGAGAAGGACAGAATTTAGAATCCTTGTATAATGAACGATGCCCACTATATGAAAAATATGCTCATATAGTAATTGATGGCGAAGGATTAGGACCAGAAGACTTGATGGAGCAAATAGCTAATAGTTATATGAATATATAATGAACTAAATGGTTATATTATGGTCTATTTTGGAAGTCGGTTTTTCTAAAAAATCGTTTACAAGCTATGAAATTATGGTATAATCAAGTAGAAGTTATTATAACATATTTTACAAATAAATACGTGATTTATATACAATATGAATAAATCTTTAAACAAACAGAGGTGTGCAATGGAGCAGTATATTATAAAAGGTGGAAAAGCCTTAAAGGGTGAAGTGTGTATTGGTGGAGCTAAGAATGCAGCGCTTGGTGTTATTGCAGCTGCAATAATGGCAAATGAGCCAGTAACGGTTGAAAATTTACCTGATATTAGAGACATTAGTGTCTTATTACAAGCATTAGAAGAATTAGGGGCTAAAGTTGATAGATTAGATAAACATACAGTAAGAGTTGATGGTAGTAATATTAGTTCATTAAGTATTGATTACGAATTTATCCGTAAGATAAGAGCATCCTATTATTTATTAGGTGCATTACTTGGTAAGTATAAAAAAGCACAAGTTGCTTTACCAGGAGGATGTAATATTGGTAGTAGACCAATAGACCAACATATTAAAGGTTTTGAAGCATTAGGAGCCACAGTTAAAATTGAACATGGTATGATTAAAGCAGAAGCGAAACAATTAAAAGGCAGTCATATCTATCTTGATATGGTAAGTGTAGGAGCTACAATTAATATTATGCTAGCGGCCTGTCTTGCAGAAGGCGTAACTACCTTAGAAAATTCAGCGAAAGAACCACATGTTGTAGATGTAGCAAACTTCTTAAACGCAATGGGAGCTAATATAAAAGGCGCTGGTACAGATGTAATTCGTATCAAAGGTGTGAAAGAATTAAAAGGTTGCGAATATGCAATTATACCAGATCAGATTGAGGCAGGAACATTCATGTTTGCTGCAGCAGCAACAAAAGGAAATGTTTTAGTTAAGAATGTAATACCAAAGCATCTTGAAGCAATTACTGCCAAATTAGTTGAAATTGGCGTAACTGTGGAAGAATATGACGATGCAGTTCGTGTCATCGCAAACAATCGTTTAGGGCATACTCATGTTAAATCATTGGTATATCCTGGATTTCCTACGGATATGCAACCTCAGATGACTGCAATGTTAGTAACTTCAGAAGGAACTAGTATTGTAACAGAATCTATATTTGAAAATCGTTTCAAATATGTAGATGAATTATCTCGTATGGGAGCTAACATTAAAGTTGAAGGAAATGTTGCTGTAATTGATGGTGTTAAAAGTATAACAGGGGCTATTGTTAGCGCACCAGATTTAAGAGCAGGAGCAGCTTTAGTAATTGCAGGATTAGTAGCAGAAGGATTTACTACCGTTGAGCAAGTTGAGTATATTGAAAGAGGATATGAAGAATTTGAACGTAAGATGCAAGGTCTTGGAGCTATCATGACTAAAGTTGATATGGAAGATGAAAAAGCAATTCAGAAGTTTAAATTAAAAGTAGGATAAAAAGTAAGTGGCTATTGCAAAATGACTAAAGGTTAGTCATGGTTCAATAGCCACTTTTTTATAGTATGGATTCAATTACAAATTCATGATTCTTTGATAAATCAATAAATGTATCCCCTATCTTTATGACAGGTCTTGACAAGGAGTTCTTATTTAACATAATAATTACTCCTTCAAGTCCATTGTTTAATTTAACACGGTTTCCAAGATAGGATTGACCGATATTTTCTAAGAAGATCATAATATATTTAGGATCGTACTTTTGAAGGCCTTCTGTTTCAAACATGTTTATTGCTTCAAAAGGACATAATGCAGAGCGATATACCCGTGGGGAAGTCATTGCATCGTAAACATCAGCAATTGCTACAATTTTGGCAAATGAACTTAATTCTTGAGCTTTCATTCCTGTGGGATAGCCACTTCCATCGCAACGTTCATGATGCATTAGGGCAGCGTATTTTATTCTAGGATCAATATCTTGATCTTTTAATATTCTATAGCCACGGATGGAATGAGTTTTAACAAGATTATATTCCTCATCTGTTAAAGAACTTTTTTTATTAATAATTGAGGCAGGTAGTGTTAGTTTACCTACATCATGTAATAAACCACAAAGTGTTAACACATCAATATCTTCTTTTGACATTTTAAGCCAACCACCAAAAACACGGCAGATAAGAGAAACATTAATAGAATGTACATATGTGAGATCATCATAAGAACGAAGGTTGTGGAGCATATCAAAAACGTGAATTCCATTGCGTGTATCAGAAAGGATACTTGTAGTATGTTCCAGTAAACTATCTACATCAATATTATCAGTCTGGGTAACAACATTATTGAGATTTCCTTTAAACCCTTGTACTGAATCCAAAAATGATTGACTAAACTGTTTGAATTCTTGACTTTCTTTTATAAGTACTGATTGTGAAGCTATTTTTTCATCAGGAGCTTCTTTTGCTATATTGTCATTTATTGCAATATAGAAATGACTTATGGAATAGAATCTTAATCTGGTAATCACTTTATCAGATAGAACAGTGCCTTTGGAAATTACTAACTGATTATTGTAGGTGTAAACATCTTCTGCTGTTACCATACCTGGTAATGCTTGACGAATAGAAATACGACGATTTTTCACGGATAGCTCCTATCTGCGTAATACGCATATGTATTTTATTATATATTTAACATGAATCAATATTAGTTGTATAAATTATACAGTGCCCTCAGTACTAGTATAAGAATAAGGTAGAATAATGTCAATGAAAAAAAACTTGACAAACTACTCATTTTGTTATATTCTCATGCTATTATAACTAAATAGTATATTATATCTCTTATTCAGAGTGACGGAGAGTAAAGGCTCTATGAAGTCACGGCAACCCCAGAATTGGAAGGTGCCAACCTGAGCGAGTAATCGAGCAATAAGAGGGGTTGATTGTGTTATTATCAAGTCCGCTCTTAACGGGCTTTTTTTAGTTGCTTATAGTATAATGCAAAATTATAGAGATAATTATAATTATTATTGGTTAATGTAACTATAAATGAGACTAAGGAAGGAAAAATAGAATGAATAAATTATTATTTACATCAGAGTCAGTAACAGAAGGACATCCAGACAAAATATGTGATCAAGTATCTGATGCAGTATTAGATGCTTTATTAGAGCAAGATCCAATGAGTAGGGTTGCATGTGAAACAGCAATTACTACAGGATTAGTTCTTGTAATGGGAGAGATTACAACAACAGGTTATGTAGATATACAAAAAATCGTTCGTGATACTATTAGAGAAATTGGTTATGATCGTTCTGATAAAGGTTTTGATGCTAATACTTGTGGTGTTATCGTAGCACTTGACGAACAATCAAGTGACATAGCTATGGGTGTTAATACTGCATTAGAAGCGAGAGAAAACTCCATGACTAATGATGAACTTGAAGCAATTGGTGCCGGAGATCAAGGTATGATGTTTGGATTTGCTAGTAACGAAACAGACGAATATCTACCATATCCAATTTATTTAGCTCATAAATTAACAAAACAATTAACAAAAGTAAGAAAAGATGGAACACTTCCTTACTTACGTCCAGATGGAAAATCTCAAGTTACTGTTGAGTACAATGAAGAAGGAAAGCCTGTACGTCTAGATGCAGTAGTACTTTCCACTCAACATGATGCAGAAGTAACTCAGGAACAAATACATAAAGATATTAAAAAATATGTATTTGATGAAATACTTCCAACTGAGTTAATTGATGAAAATACTAAATATTTCATTAATCCAACAGGACGTTTTGTTATTGGTGGACCAAATGGTGATAGTGGTTTAACAGGACGTAAAATCATTGTAGATACTTATGGTGGATACGCACGTCACGGTGGTGGTGCATTCTCTGGTAAGGACTGTACAAAAGTAGACCGTTCTGCTTCTTATGCTGCTCGTTACGTAGCTAAAAACATTGTTGCAGCAGGATTAGCTGACAAATGTGAAATACAACTTTCCTATGCAATTGGTGTAGCGAAACCAACATCAATTATGATTGATACATTTAACACAAGTAAATTAGAAAATGAAAAATTAATTGAAATTGTTCGTAAACATTTTGATTTACGTCCAGCAGGAATTATTAAGATGCTTAATTTAAGACAACCTATCTATAAGAAAACAGCAGCTTATGGACATTTTGGACGTAATGAATTATCCTTACCTTGGGAAAAATTAGACAAAGTAGAAGAATTAAAACAATATATTTAATAAAATAGACAATTTTGAACTGACCTTCATAAGTTAGACCTAAAAATCTAACTTATGGGAGGTCAGTTTTTTATGTAGTTGGCTATTTTTATAAAGAATTTATAAATGTTATATTTCGTTAAGATGTAAATAATCATGGCATATGCTATAATAATATTATTAAGGAAATAATTAAGATATTATCAATAAAATTATATGAATTATAGAAGTAGGTGAACGAATGAAGCTTAAAAGCAGATTATTGACAGCTTTTCTTATTTTAACGGCCCTTCCTATTTTATTAATATCTCTTTGTGCAGGAACAATTGTTAAATTACAATCTAATTCAATAGAAGACACTTATGATGTTACCTCAGGAGGCATGCAAGTTATTACAAATCCCACACAGATTCTTTCTAGGATAACAAGAGGCGTGTATAATGAGATTTTAATTACTACTTTAAAAGAACCAGAAAAATTAGAAGATTTAGAATATATTGCTTCTTTGAATAAAGAGTTGGATAATAAATACTCTTTTATTGCATTAAGAAAAGATGATGAGTTTATATTTACAGGTAATGAGAAGTATTTAGAGTTGATTAAAGATAGTCTTCCTTTGTTTGGTGAGTATAATATTAGTACAGAAGGTGGATTTTTTGTTGATGGAAAGACGCCTTTTTTGCTAAAACAACAGGATTTCTACTTTAGTGACAAGTCAGAAGGCTCCATTTTCCTTGTTACCGATGTGAGTACTGTAGTCCCTCAGATTAAGAATTCTATAATACAAATTATTTGGTCCATAGTTGTAGTTATTATAGTAACAGCCATGTTACTAGTTATATGGATTTACCGTAGTATTTTAAGACCAATTAATCTATTGCATGCAGCAACAGATGCAATGAAAGAAGGAAACTTAAGTTTTTCCATAAAAGGTGATCCAGATGATGAAATTGGAAAACTTTGTGTGGATTTTGAGGAAATGAGAATACAGCTAAAAGAATTAATTGAAGTACGGCTTAAGTATGAGGAAGATATGAAGGAATTAATTAGTAATATATCCCATGACTTAAAAACACCAATTACTGCAATTAAGGGATATGCAGAAGGTATTATGGATGGTGTAGCTGATACAAAAGAAAAGCAGGATAAATATTTAAAGACTATTTATACTAAGGCTGTGGATATTTCCGTACTTGTAGATGAACTTTCATTTTATTCTAAAATAGATTGTAATACGATTCCATTTACATTTAAGAATATAAATCTAGATGATTATTTTAACGATTGTATAGATGAAATTATTCTTGATTTAGAAGTGAAAAATATAAAGTTAGTTTATAACAATGAAACAGATAAAAATCTAAAGGTATCTGCAGATGGAGAACAATTAAAGAAGGTTATTAACAATATAATTGGTAATTCAGTGAAATATATTAACCATGAAGATGGTGAAATAAGTATAGGAATAAAGGAACTAGGTGAGTTTGTAGAGATTTCAATTGCTGATAATGGTGAAGGAATCGACGAAAAAGAATTACCTTATATTTTTGAACGTTTTTACCGTGCAGATGCATCTAGAAATTCTCAAAAAGGTGGTAGTGGTCTAGGACTAGCAATTGCAAAGAAAATTATAGAGGATCATATGGGAACTATATATGCAAGTAGTGTAAAAGGAAAAGGATTAACCATATATTTTACCTTGAAAAAAAGTAAGGAGGAAATTGGGATTGAGTAGAATATTAATAGTAGAAGATGAAGTTTCAATTGCAGAGTTAGAAAAGGATTACCTTGAACTTAGTGGATTTGAGGTTGTGATGGAGAACAAGGGTGATACCGGATTAGATAGAGCATTAAAAGAAGATTTTGATTTAGTTATCCTTGATCTAATGCTTCCTAATGTAGATGGTTTTGAAATATGTAAAAAGATTAGGGCTGAGAAAAATATACCTGTCATTATGGTGTCTGCAAAAAAAGATGATATTGACAAGATTAGAGGGCTTGGTCTTGGAGCGGATGACTATATTACAAAGCCTTTTAGCCCAAGTGAATTAGTTGCTAGAGTGAAAGCGCATTTGGCCAGATACGAGAGGTTAATTGGAATGGGTGCTAGGGATAATGAAATAGTTGAAATTAGGGGGATTAAAATTGATAAAACTTCTAGAAGAGTGTTTGTAAATGAAGTAGAGAAAAGTTTTACCACCAAAGAATTTGACCTATTAACATTCTTAGCAGAACATCCAGATAGAGTATATACTAAAGAAGAATTATTTCAAGAGATCTGGGATATGGAATCCATAGGAGACATTGCTACAGTTACTGTGCATATTAAGAAAATACGTGAAAAAATTGAATTCAATACACAAAAGCCACAATATATAGAAACTATTTGGGGTGTTGGGTATAGATTTAAGGTGTAGTACTAGTCAAAGTTGAACAGGCTTAAGGTTTTCTTGGAAGCAAAGACTGAGAATGGATGATTATATACAAAAAGTTTTAGGTCTTGCGATACAGTCTCTATATGTAATATAATTTATATAAATAAACGTAATATATTATGAAAATATAATATAAGGGGAAGACTGGAATGAATACACGTATAGCTTTAATTGGTATTATAGTGGAGAATAAAGAAGTAGTAGATAAAGTAAATCAAATTCTTCACGAATATGGTGAATATATTGTTGGAAGAATGGGTATTCCATATAAAGAAAAGAATGTGAGTATTATTAGTATTGTAGTAGATGGAAGTAATAATGTTATAAGTTCTCTTTCAGGTAAGCTTGGAATGTTAGAAGGAATAAATGTTAGTACTGTTTATTCAAAAATGAATGTAGAAAAGTAGATGTTAGGATTAAAAAAACCATTTCGGGGAGTCGAAATGGTTTTTATTATCTTATTGTTCTAGTTTATTCATAATGGTTTTTAAAGTGCTTAATAATATATAGAGTACAATAGAGCCAATTACTAAGGTAATAGCACATTTTACTGATCTTGTAATTAAAAGAACCTTGTAAGGAGTACCCGACATAATACTTAGCCAATAGCTATTTAAAATTATGGCAACCAAAAATTCAACCATACCAGCCATAAATGCTCTAATGGGAGTAACTTTTGAGTCGTAAAGTAGAAGACCAAAGAAAAATCCCATAATGGCATAACTAAGTGTAAAGCCAAAAAAGTAACCACCTTGGCCACCTGCCAATATATAGCTAAGTAAATCTCCAAGAATTCCAATGGTTAAACCCATTAAAGGGCCTCCATAAAAACCTGCAGCAGCCAGTGCTAAAAACCCAAAACGAATTTGATTTGTTGGCGTAATGGGTACCTTTAAGGAATATAAAACAATATACAATGCGAGAAAGAGCCCACAGAGTACTATGTTTTTTATACTTCTTAAATCTTTTGCCTGTTGTTTAAAGTTTAATGCTTTCATACTAATGATTTGCATAAAAAAAACACCTCCTATAAATTGTAGAATATTGGTTTTCATACCAGGCTACAATAGAGATGTATATACTCAACTGCAGCAACGGGATGCGAACAATATACCGCGAGCTTAGCTCTTCGTTTCGGTGACAACTCCCCGTTCACCAAACACTTAACGCATATCATTCTACTTTGCTTGAAAATCAGTTTCATTCTAATCCTTTTTTATAATATTGTCAACTAGAGGATATATTTTTTCTTTACCTTAAAGAGTACTAGTGGTATAATCACTAATAATATACACAGGAGGCCTTTTATGCATATTACAATCACCGGGAACTTAGGAAGTGGGAAATCCACTATCTGCAAAATTATGGAAGATAAATATGGATTTGAAATATATTCAACAGGTAAGGTGCAAAGAGAACTTGCTAGAGAGATGAATATGACTACACTTGAGATGAATCAATTAATGTGTAGTGATCCAAAATATGATACAATGATAGATGATGCAACCGCAAGGATTTCAAGAGAAAATAAAGATAAAAAAATTATTTTTGATTCCAGACTTGCATGGAATTTTGTTGAACAATCATTTAAAGTATTTTTATCAGTTAGTCTTCCCGTTGCTGCCAATCGAGTTTATAATGATAACAGGGGCAAGGAAGAACAATATAAAGATGAAGTAGAAGCAAGACAATTATTAGCAGCTAGAGCAGAAACTGAGAATAAACGCTATAAAGATATGTACAACTTGAATTATTTTGATTTTAATAATTATGATTTAGTAATTGATAGTACTTATTGTACTTCAGAAAAAATTGCATCCATTATTATGGAGGAAGCTAAAAAGTATTATGAAGAATTAAATAATTCCAAAGAAAAAGGTAATATTGTATTACTATCACCACGAAGATTGTTAACTGATAATATAAGTGACGATGAGAAAGAATTAGCTAAATCCTTAGATATTAATACGAAAAACATGACTTATATTGGAAAAGATATAAAAGTGAAACAAGATGCAGAAGATTATGTTATTATAGAAGGTAAGAACGAAGTAATTGCTGCAATGGAAGGAAATGTTCCATATGTGGCTGTAAAAATTATATAATATAATACTTTCCTATTAGGTATAATGTTATGAGTAAATAAGGAAGTTTCCTTAAATATCCGCTTCATTTCATAAAAGATACATGTATATCCATTCATTTGAAATCTATGAAGCAATAGCCTAACATAAATATAATTGATATACAAACAATGATAGTATAGAAATAATAACAAGACAAGTTATTGCTTCTATACTATTTTTTATTTGAAAATTAATGTATATGGGAGGTGTTTATGCTTACATCTAATAACAAAATAAAATTATTATGCATTTTGTGCATAGCGACTTTAGGAGTTTTTTTGGGATTTAAGTTTATTGTACCTCTATTCGCACCATTTATATTAGCTTATTTTTTTGCTTGGATTCTATCCCCATTAGTAAGATTTCTAAATGTAAAGATAAAAATGCCTAAATTAACCTCAGCTATTTTATCCCTTATTTTAGTAGGTGGCATCCTTATCTGGGGAACTTGGTATATAGGAAATATTTTAGTAGGACAGTTAATTTCCTTACTTAGAAACTTACCTATCTATCTAAATATATTAGTTGGTAAGGTTGATAAACTTTGTATAGGTTATGATAAACTTTTGAGAGTTAAAAGCGGAACTATGAGGGGAATATTTGATGACAATATCGAGAATGTACTTGTTATCGTAAAGACAAAAATAATGCCAACACTGACTACTAAAAGCTTATATCTAGCAATTGGAATTGTTGAAATAGTGGGGGTTATATTGATTGTTATTGTTACTATACTGTTATTATTAAAAGATAATGAGATGTATAAAGAAAGTTTTAAGAAATTAACATTTTATGATGATATTCATATAGTAACAAGTAAATTATCAGATACAGGAATTGCTTATATTAAAACACAGACAATATTAATGGTTTTGATTGGAGTTATATGTTCCTGTGGACTTTTACTTACTAAAAATAAATATGCATTATTAATTGGTATTGGAATAGGTATATTCGATGCATTTCCTATTCTAGGTAGTGGGCTAATACTAATTCCGTGGGGAATCATAGAGCTTTTTAATAAAGATATATATACAGCAGCCATATTATTTACATTATATTTAATCTGTCAGTTAATACGCCAATTTTTAGAACCTAAATTACTAGGTAACCGTATTGGTATACAGCCGGTTTATACATTAATGTCCATGTATGTGGCATTTAAGTTATTTGGATTTATAGGCTTTTTTCTCGGACCAATAGGCCTTATAATTATTATTACTATTATGAAAGAAGCAAAGTATAGGTTATTAGGAAGTGAAAGGTAATTATAGAGTGGATAGAGATGGAGAAAATTATAATTGGATATATTTTCATCTCTATAACCACTATACTAATTTAATTATAATTTGAAAGAAATAAAATTGACTTAAAATATAATTCTAGTATTATTATAATATAATTATTTTACAAAGGAGTTTTAGTAATAATGGAGAATATGAAGGTTTTAAAAGCAAAGATAGAGGATTTGCCAGTGGTTTTATCATTGTTTCAAGATGCCATTCAATACATGAATAATCATAATATCCCTCAATGGGATGAATATTACCCAAATGAAGAGGTACTTAGAGAAGATATACAAAACAAAGAGTTATACATAGTTAAAATGGAAGAAACCATTGTTTCAGTTTTTGTTATAAATTTTAATTATGATGAAGAATATAGTAAAGGAGATTGGAAGTATAAGGGGGACTCTTTTGCTGTACTTCATAGACTTTGTGTAAATGTTCAATTTCAAAATCAAGGAATAGGAAAGAATACACTTTCAATCATTGAAAAAATGTTAAAAGAGAATAATATTAAGGCAGTTCGCTTGGATGCATTTTCAAAAAATCCATATGCACTTAGATTGTATGAAAATAATAACTATAAACGGGTGGGTGAAGTTAATTTTAGAAAAGGTCTGTTTTATCTGTATGAAAAAATATTATAGAAACATTCATTGACAAAAAAGTATCTATGGAATAGAATTATAACAAGAGGCGTTGAAAAGGAATAGTATATAATGATTATCATTACAGAGAGAGGATAGATTGGTGGAATATTCTTATGATGACTTTATAGAACCTACCTTGGAGCACTGTATGAAAGTACAGCGTATAACCGGCGTTAACGGAGTGAAAGAGAACTGTGTGATAGTGACAGTTAATAAGGGTGGTACCGCCGAGAGCTTTCGGTCCCTTTTTTGGATAAGGGGCTTTTTTTATTGCCTTTTATACCATATAGATTCTAATTTGTTTAAGTAGATCTTAATTTAGGTAATTGCGAAACGTCAACATTGTCAATATTTCATATGTGATTTATACAATTCCGGAGCGTAATTAAAGCGAATTATCGCTTAAGCGGAATGAGCGCCCCGCGGAGGAATTCGTATAAAGTGCATATGAAATTCGTACAAATATAGTGTTTCGCAATCGCCTAGTAGATCTTAATTAGTTGAAAGGAGATATAAGATGGCTAAAGAAAAAAAATTAGTAGAAGCAATTACCTCTATGGAACAAGATTTTGCACAGTGGTATACAGATGTTGTTAAAAAAGCAGAGTTAATTGATTATTCAAGTGTAAGAGGATGTATGATTTTACGTCCTAATGGTTATGCAATATGGGAGAACATCCAAAAAGAATTGGATGGTAGATTTAAAGAAACTGGTGTAGAAAATGTATATATGCCAATGTTTATCCCAGAAAGTTTATTACAAAAAGAAAAAGATCATGTAGAAGGTTTTGCTCCAGAAGTAGCTTGGGTTACTCATGGTGGACTTGAACCATTACAAGAAAGATTATGTGTTAGACCAACATCAGAAACATTATTCTGTGATTTATATTCTAACATAATTCAATCTTACCGTGATCTTCCTAAGTTATATAATCAATGGTGTTCTGTAGTTCGTTGGGAGAAAACAACAAGACCTTTCCTTCGTTCCATGGAATTCTTATGGCAAGAAGGTCACACAGCACATGCAACAGCAGAAGAAGCAGAAGAAAGAACAGTTCAGATGTTAAATATATATGCGGATTTCTGTGAACAAGTATTAGCAATTCCTATGATTAAAGGTAAAAAGACTGAAAAAGAAAAATTTGCTGGTGCAAATTCCACTTATACAATAGAAGCACTAATGCATGATGGTAAAGCTTTACAATCAGGAACTAGTCATAACTTTGGGGATGGATTTGCTCATGCATTTGATATTCAATATACAGATAAAGAAAATAAATTACAATATGTTCATCAAACATCTTGGGGAATGTCTACACGTATTATCGGTGCTATTATTATGGTACATGGTGATGACAGTGGTTTAGTATTACCTCCAAGAATTGCTCCAACACAAGTAATGATTGTTCCTATAGCACAACACAAAGAAGGCGTTCTTGATAAAGCATTTGAATTAAAAGAAAAGCTAGGAGCTTTCCGTGTTAAAGTTGATGATTCTGATAAGAGTCCAGGTTGGAAGTTCAGCGAACAAGAAATGCGTGGAATACCAGTACGTATAGAAATTGGACCAAAGGACATTGAAGCAAATCAAGCGGTTATTGTACGTCGTGATACAAGAGAAAAGATTGTTGCATCTCTTGATACTATTGATGAAACAGTAAAAGAAGTACTTGATACTATGCAAAAGGAAATGTTAGAACGTGCAAGAGCTCACCGTGATGAGCATACAAC
Organism: Bacillota bacterium; assembly: GCA_023387635.1. Classification (GTDB taxonomy): domain Bacteria; phylum Bacillota; class Clostridia; order Lachnospirales; family Lachnospiraceae; genus Anaerocolumna. The sequence goes on along the minus strand of JAEWHU010000252.1, from coordinate 37,222 downwards.
AAGTGCAACAAGTTTTGATGAATTTAAAGAAGGATTAGAAAAGAAGCCAGGATTTATCAAAGCAATGTGGTGTGGAGATAGAGCTTGTGAAGATAAGATTAAAGAAGAAACAGGAGCAACTTCTCGTTGTATGCCTTTTGAACAAGAAAAAGTAAGTGATACTTGTATCTGTTGTGGTAAAGAAGCAAAGACAATGGTTTATTGGGGGAAAGCTTACTAAAGAGCGCAAGCTTAAAGCTTACTAGAATACAGTAAGCTCGCTTACTAAATAAAAGCATTGATTTCGTATAAATATGGAATCAATGCTTTTTTAATGGACAAAATTATTGTTATACATAAAACAATAGGTTATAATATTCTATAAATGATAATATAGGATTCAAGTGTCAAAAGTCTATCAATAAATAGAATTATGAATATTATGCATAACATATTCATTAGATACTTAAATTAAGACTTTTGACACTTGAATCTTCAATATATATAAAGTTAGGAAGGTTTAGATGAAGATACAGTTACCATATAAAGTGAATATGATTATAAATAAATTAATAGAATGTGGGCATGAAGCCTATGCAGTAGGTGGCTGTGTAAGAGATTCTATTCTAGGCAAAGAGCCAGAGGATTGGGATATTACTACTTCTGCAAATCCTTATGAGGTTAAAGATATCTTCAGGAGAACCATTGACACAGGTATAAAGCATGGAACTGTAACAGTTATGATAGACAAGGATGGGTATGAAGTAACTACTTATCGTATTGATGGGGAATATGAAGATAATAGGCATCCTAAAGAAGTTGAATTCACTAGGGATTTAACAGAGGATCTTAAACGAAGAGATTTTACCATTAATGCCATGGCCTACAATGAACAAAATGGTTTGGTTGATGTGTTTCATGGATATGAGGACTTAAAATCAGGTATAATTCGTTGTGTTGGAAGTGCTAGGGATAGGTTTGATGAAGATGCATTAAGAATATTAAGAGCCATACGTTTTTCCGCACAATTAGGATTTCAGATTGACCAAGATACATTAATGGCAGTAGAGGAAAAGGCCAATAATTTAAATAATATTAGTGCTGAAAGAATTAGAGTAGAACTTTGCAAATTATTATTATCTGATAATCCAGACAAATTAATAGTAGCCTATGAAACAGGGATTACTAAGGTTATTTTGCCTGAATTTGATAAAACTATGACTACAGAGCAAAGGAATCCTCATCATTTATATAATGTAGGTGACCATACAATAAAAGCTGTAAGTAATGTATGTTCTGGCGATATAGAAAAGGAATTTTCAAGTAAGGAAAAATTAATTCTTAAACTTACCATGTTACTTCATGATATAGAAAAACCTAATTTTAAAACCACAGATAGTATGGGAGTGGAGCATTTTTATGGACATGATAAAAAAGGCGCTGAAACTGCTAAAAAGATCTTAAGAAGGTTAAAGTTTGACAATGAGTCAATTCAATTAGTGCACCGTTTGGTATTGTGGCATGATTATCGTTTTAAACTTGAACCTATAGCAATGAGAAGAGCAATGCATATCATTGGTAGTGATATAATGGATCTATTATTCGAAGTAAAAAGGGCGGATACACTAGCCCAAAATCCTACTACCCATGAAGAGAAATTTAAGCAATTAGAAATAGCAAAAGAATTATATAATACCATAATCAGCAATAATGAGTGTGTTAGTTTAAAACAATTAGATATTAATGGAAAAGATTTAATTGACCTTGGTTACAAGCCTGGAATTAAAGTTGGTGAGAGTTTAGATAAACTATTAAATATTGTTATTGAGGATCCTAGTAAGAACAAAAAAGAAATATTATTAAAAATAGCAGCAGATTTATTGGTATAAATATTAGTTTTTAATATAAATAAATGTATTCTGATTGTATGTAAAATAGATAAAAAAATATTATATTCTATATGATTCCTGTCATGAATTCCTTAAAACTATCATAGGATTAGAAAGAGACACTCTAAGCTGGTGTAATAGTTTTAGTCAGGAGGCTTTCCGATGGAGGATAGAAATCAAGAGTTATTAAGGCAATATAATATAAAAATCTATAATACGTACAGAATCAGGGGGGCGTTTATTATAGAGACGGATAAAGGACTTAAGCTATTAAAGATGTTAGATGGCTCTAAGAACCGAATAGAGTTTGAAAATATTATTTTAAAACACCTTACCAGCCTTAATTACAATTATGTGGATATGTATGTAACAAATAGCTTTGGAGAGATTGTTACGGAAGATACACAAGGAAACAAATGTGTATTAAAAAATTGGTATCCAGGGGATGAATGTAATCTTAGAGACGAGGGCGATATATATGCAGCTACAATAAATCTAGCAAAACTTCATTCACTACTAAGAAATGTTCCACTAAACCAAGAGCAAGTTGAATTTAATGGAAGTGCTGACCTTATGGAACTATTTGATAAACGGAATCGGGAGTTAAAAAGAGTTCGTAGTTATATTAGGGATAAGAGAAAAAAGAATGAGTTTGAGTTGTTTTATCTGAATTGTTATGATGAATTTTATAAGCAGGCTACATTGGCCATCAAATTGTTAGAAGAGATTGACTACAAAGAAATGGAAAATATAGCTTTGAATAATCAATATGTTTGCCATGGTAATTACACTTATCATAATCTTATAAAACTAAATAATGGTATAAGTAATCAAAGCAACTGTAAAGTCTATCAATATCCTGAAAAAGTTTCAGCAGCTAATATTAAAGAGCCAAGGAATAATATTATAGCAACCACCAATTTTGATAAATCTTATGTGGGAATACAAATTATAGATTTGTATCATTTTATCAGAAAAGTAATGGAAAAAAATGATTGGGACCTAGATATAGGAAGTATGATCATTGATACTTATGAAAACATTTTACAGATTAGTAAAAGTGAATTGAAGTTATTATATATCCTTTTGCTCTATCCTGAAAAGTTTTGGAAGATTACTAACTTTTATTATAATGGAAAGAAGTCTTGGGTACCTCAAAGAAATATACAAAAACTAATTGAAATTGGGCAGCAAATGGAAAGAAAAGATAAATTTTTACAATGCCTCTTAGGTACTATTAGCTAAGAGGATTCTATTGCTTAATCCCATGGAATAAACTATAATCATATAAAAAAGGGGAATGTAATAAGTTAAACCTAATGCTTTTTCATATAAAAAGATATAGTTTTTGAGAAGAAGCTTTAGTATAGCTAATTACACTCCCCCTTAAAAAACAGTGGGGTATTATAAGTGAAAAGTTATAAAAACATAAGCGAATCACTAAAAAAACAATTAAACAAGAATATACCTTTATTGATCTTATGCGGATTTTTAATTGTAATATTTATTACAATAATTTTTAGTATCCTTAATAAAGATGAACCCAAAGCTACAACTAAGTTTAATCAAGAAGATGTCAATAACAATACTGTAGGTGAATGGGATACCACAGGTTTTTGTGTAGTAAAAGAGATAGATAAAGCAAATAGTAAACTTACTGTTTTAGACATAGAAAGTGGACAAGATATTATACTTAACTTTTCTGGTGGAACTGATATTAGAGATAAGTATGACCAAATCATAGCAGTATCTCAGATTTCCATTGGTGAAATGATGGATATTTATTATCAGAAGAATTCTGCAAAACTAAAAAAAGCTGTCATTTCAACAACTGCTTGGGAATACAAAGGTGTTAGTAATTGGTATTTAAATAAAGATAATAATTCTTTTGTTATAGTAGATTCTAAGTATCAATACTCAGAGGATTTGGTAATAAGTAGAGATGGTAAACTCTTAACAATAAGTGATTTAGATGAAAAAGACGAGTTAACGGTTAAGGGATTGGATAGAGAAGTCTATTCCATTATTGTTACTAGAGGACATGGAACACTTAGGTTTACAGATTATGATGACTTTATTGGAGGTATTGCTCATATTGGAAAAAGAGAAATTGTTCCTATTGTAGAGGATTTAGTCATTACTGCTAGAGCTGGTACCTTTGATATTACATTTGAAAAGAATGGATATGTTGGAGTTAAGAAGGTTATTCTAAATCCAGAGGATGATATTACAATTAGCATGGAAGAATTTAAAAAGCCGCCAGTACAGACAGGTCTTGTTAAATTTGAAATAGAGCCCGTTGGTGCACAGCTTTATATTAATAAGATACTATACTCATATGAAGATATGGTTGAACTTGAATATGGAGAATATGATATAACAGTCTCTTTGGGCGGATATAGTACCTATAAGGGAGAATTAGTGGTAAATGATGTTGCAGAAACAGTTTCTATTACCTTAGTGGAATCAAGTAAGGATAACAGTGAAACTAATAACGATGAAACAGATAATACCATAGATGATGAAGAAAATATAGATGAAACTATAGACGGAACAACAGAGGAAATTACAGACGAAACAACAGAAGAAGCTACAGATGGAACTATAGATAAAACTACTGATGGTAGCACTACAGGTACTACATCACAGTATATTTATATTGATAGACCAAATGAAGCCTCTGCTTACTTAGACGGAGAATTTAAAGGAAATGTACCAGTTAGTTTTCCTAAAGTAATAGGTACTCATTACATTACTTTTATAAAATCGGGTTATGAAACAAAAACTTATACCGTGGAAATACTAGACGATGGAGAAAATGTAAAGTTAGAATTTCCAGAGTTGACTAAAGTAGAATAATTGATATGCTAGGTTATGAATTTAAAGATTTTGTCATAGAATGGAATAAGGAAATTCTATGGAGGAAAATATGAGAAATAAAAAAATCCTAGCATTTGTTAGTATCTTTTTAGTAAGTATTATTCTATTTGCAGGATGTAAATCGGAGAAAACTGATATTAAAAAGATTAAGGATTTAGAATTTACAGTAGTAGAAGATGCAGATATACCGGAACCGTTTAAAAAGATAATAGATGAAAAGAAAAAGCAACCATTTAAAATGTCATATACTGATTCTGACTACTTGTATATTGTAGTAGGATATGGTGAGCAACCTACAGGTGGATATAGTATTTCAGTGGATGATTTATATTTAACTTCCAATGCTGTATATATTTTTACCAACCTAATTGGGCCATCAGAAAAAGATTATGTAACCAATGCACTTACATATCCATATGTGGTAGTGAAAACGGAATTTATTGATAAAGTTGTTGTATTTAATTAATAATTTATAATTTGGTGAATAAACTACGATTATTGGGCTATACTTATAAGGTATAGCTCTTTACTATATTTTCTATTATTGTGATCTAAATATCAGGATGTTTCACCAAAAACTGTGCAATATAACAACGAGTTGACAGATGTATTTAATCTTATTAAGAAAAACACAATATTTTTATGAATAATAGATAAAAAAAGTTGGTTTTTTTATGCATTATTTTACAATAAGAACACTTGTTTCAAAAAATTGCCAGAGTTTTATTTGACAGCATTTGTATACCATGATATAGTCATAAGTGGAAAGGCAGGCTTAAAATTACAGGTTACTATTGTTTTAGTAAACATGGTTTACTACCATCACAGGAGGCTATAATTATGGTGAAGCAGGCAGATGTAAGCAAAGTTCGTAGAGAAGTAATTAGTCACGTTGGCAGCAGGGTAAAAGTAAGAGCCAATAAAGGTAGAAATAAAATGGATATCATGGAAGGCATTATATCAGAAACATACCCAAGTATATTTTTGATAACAATTGAAGGTGCTAACAAAGATTCTGTAAAAACAATGTCTTTTAGTTATACAGATATATTAACAAAAGATGTACAAATGATGCTGTGTTAATTAAATATAAAATTTAGATGTGAGCTATTTCAATTACTTTTCATTTATAGAATTCTATAAATGAAAAAGAATTGTAGTAGCTTTTATTTGTATGTAAATAAATTCTTAATCATAAAAAGTAATTCCTTTGAATATGATATGGTATAAGACAAGGAGGGATTTTTTGTGGAGCTTATTAAGAAGAATATTCACATGAATAAATTAAAGTGTAAAACTAGTCTTCAGCTTACCTTAGATGATGATTTTAACGTATCCGATGTAAAACCTGATATATCCAAAATTATAAAGGAACAAGGAAACGTTAAAATACATGATGTAAAAATCCAAAACAATAAATTGATGGTGAAGGGTTCACTTCACTTTAACGTATTGTATTTAAGTGATGAAAGTTCTAGACCAGTACATAATATCTCTGGAGAAATACCATTTGAAGAGATGATACATCTTGAAGAGTCCTGTATGGGTGGAGAACCATATGTTACTAATGAACTAGAGGATTTATCCACTAGTTTGATCAATTCAAGAAAACTGAATGTACAATCTATTATCAGACTTCATGTAGTAATAGAAGAACTACGTGATGAGGCAACCGCTATATCGGTGAATGGAGATAGCGATGTAGAGTTTATTCAAAAAAGAATTACTGTTACCGATGTTGCAGTAGATAAAAAGGATGTTTTCCGTATAAAAGAACAGATGCAATTGCCATCAACGAAAGGTAATGTATCTGACATTTTGTATAGTAATATTGAACTTAGAAATCCAGAAGCTAGATTACTTGATAATAAGTTTAGTATAAAAGGTGAACTCATTGTATTTGTATTATACTCAAGTGAAGATGAAGATAATCCAGTAGAGTTCTATGAAAACGAAATTCCTTTTAGTGCTATGATGGAATGTAATGGATGTAGTGAAAACATGATAGATAATATTATGTTCTCCATTGGTAGTAAGAGTATTGAAGTTATGCCAGATTCTGATGGTGAAGAAAGAATTCTTGATGTAGAGGCAATGTTAGAACTTGCTATTAAAATATATGGTGAGGAAACCCTAGATTTATTACATGATGTGTATTCGCCAGTTAGAGAATTAACACCAATAATCAACACTGCTCAGTATGAAAATTTATTAATAAAAAACAATAGCAAAATGAGGTTAAACGATAGAGTTAGAGTTGAATCTAATAGCCCTGGAATTCTTCAAATTTGCCATGCTAGTGGAGATATAAAAATTGATGATATTGAATTAGTAGAGGGCGGGATAGAGGTAAGTGGCATATTAGATGTACAAATTCTATATATTTGTGGAGATGATAAAAATCCAATTAACTCTATAAAAGGAGTAATACCTTTTACCCAAATGATAGAAGTAAAAGGCATCAAAAATTCTAGTATCTATCAGATCAAACCAGGATTAGAGCAACTTACTGTTATGATGCTTGATAGCCAAGAAATTGAAGTAAAAGCTTCTGTAGGACTTAATACAATTGTATTTGATTCATTAACAGAGACTGTTATTACTGATATTGAAGCTAGAAATATTGATTATAATAAAATAAGGTCCATGCCAAGCATTGTTGGATATGTTGTTAAAAATCAGGACTCTTTGTGGAATATTGCAAAGAAATATTACACTACTGTGGATAGAATTAAAGAATTGAATGGATTAGAGAGTGATTTGGTTAAGGTTGGTGACAAACTTGTCATCATGAAGAAAGTTGATAAGTTGGTTTAGGTGTATATTTCCAAATAAAAAGGTACTATTCATGTAATGAAATAGTACCTTTTTGTTGCGCTACATCAAAGATTTTTTCCATTCTTCTAGTTTGGCTATAGTAGTATCAATGGTCTGACTACAAATATCTGGAAGAGTGCCTCCCCATGCTTTGGTGGCTTCCTCAAATCCTTTTTTTACTGCAGCAATCATATCATCTGCTTTACTAGGATCACCGCCAGTTAATGCTTTTGCAAAAGATACCAATCGGTCAGAAGTTTGTTTCACACCATAGTAACCATCTTCAGAAATATCCTGTGCAGCTTTTATTCTATCATCTTCGGATACTTCTAATTTACCTTCACGAAGTAATTTGTACATGTTTGCATCATCAAAGGTCATCCCTTGTTTTAGAAGCATTTTTTCTACAAGGCTACGAAGGCTGGCGTTACGTTTATCGGCCTCTGCTTTTAGCTTATCAATAGTTGCAGTATCTTGTTTGTAGGTTACTTTTTTATTCGTCCTGGTATCACTTTTTTCATATATTGCAGAAGGGGTTTCAGTATTATCTTCTGTTCTAACATTTTTTGTCGTGTTAGATGAATTAGTTGTACGAGAATTTTTAACTTGTGTATCTCTTTGGTATGAGCTAACAGTTGTAAGTTCCATATTTTCCTCCTATCTGTGAATGAGTGATTGCTCTAATTAAAATGATTTTAATTCACACTATGTTTTTATTTTGTATCTACCTTTAATATCGGAAGGTACTGGAAAAAACTTAATAAGAAGTAGAATGGTTTACAATATTAATTAAAAGTATTTTTCCCCTGGGGATTGTATAAGTCAACAAGGTAAATTTGTTTACCAATATCACTTGTTTTAAATTGATAAAAAGCATTCATGGCTTTTGCATGGTCATCAAATATACCAAAAACAGTTGGACCACTACCACTCATTAAAGAAGTAATGGCTCCAAATAAGATCATTTTAGATTTGATATCATTAATAATAGGGTAATCCTTTGTGGTTACGGTTTCTAATATATTATCAAAAAGTTTTGTAGCACCATATAAATCATTGTTATTAATATGAGATATGATTCCATCGATATCAGGATGTTTTGTCCTTTCATCTAGGCGAAGATTTTCATACACATATTTAGTAGAAACATTAATTGGAGGTTTTACTAATAACACGTAACAGGAAGGGAATGGTTTTAGGGGAGTTAGGATTTCGCCAATACCTTCAGACAATGCAGTGCCCCTTAAGATACAATAAGGAACATCTGCTCCAAGTGAAACCCCTATTTTCATTAATTCCTCTTTTGTTAATTTTAATTTACATAGTTTATTAATTCCATACAATGTGGCAGCAGCGTCGGAACTACCGCCGGCAAGTCCAGCAGCAACAGGTATTTTCTTCTCTAAATTAATTTGAATACCTTGATTAATGCCATATTTATCCCTCATGATAGCAGCAGCTTTGTATACTAAATTACTATCATCTACAGGGAGGTAGTGTAGGTTAGTAGTTACTTTAATTGATGGATTATCACATAGGCTAATAGTTAATTTATCGTATAGACCAATGGTCTGCATGATCATTTTAACTTCATGATAACCATCTTCTCTTTTTCTAACTACATCAAGACCTAGGTTTATTTTAGCGTATGCCCTTAATTTAATCAAATTCATGAGTACTCCTGTTATATGGGTAATTTATAAATATATAATTATATATTGCATATACTTACTTACACCATCTATGTATTTTAGTATGATTATAATCATAGGTAGGAATAAATGCAAGAGAGGATTTTTATTCGTTTCTTTTACTTAAATACCAATCTACGATTTTGAATTTAACTTTAACTTTAACTTCTTTTTTTTGAAATATCAAATCATATTCTTCCTCTGTTAAAACATTTTTTAATTGTTGTTTTGAAGAATCAGGAACAACGCTATAAGTAGAATCAACAAAGCATAAAGGAGGAAACATAATACACCACCAATTCTGTCCCCTTGCAGTACCAAGTTCGATTCGAATTGCCTCATACTCACCAGGGGGAAGACTAAGATCACCATAAACTTTCAGAGGAAAGTATCCTTTTTCTAAAGAAGCGCTAGCTGTATACCCATAGCCATTTTTAATAAGAGTTTCATTGGCTATTTGCTCTAATTTACTTAGATTATCTTTGATGATAACTCTTGCTTCATCCATGTTTTTGGCATGCTCAAGAGTAGGTTTTAGGGCAGAAGTAAGTTCGTCTTTAATGATTAATTTAATTTCTTGATCTTCAATGGAGTCACTATTTGCAACTACGTGAAAACGTAATATTTCATGGGCAATATCTTCTTGTATATTTTTGAATTCGCTAGTATGTAAGTATTGTATAAATCCTAGGGATGAGATTACTAATAATAAACATATGGAAAGTATATTTGTTTTGATATATTGAATTTTTTCTTTTGCTATTGGGAGAGTATAGGATAACTGATTTTTCATATTGATAACCTTTCATATAAATTCTTAGTCAAATCGGATATTTAAGATCTTTATGGTTAGTAAGCTTATTTAGCTACAAACTCATTACCACATGGATAGTATTACCAAGATTTAATATGTTTAATCAGAATTATTTGTAAAAGAAAAGTTAATATGATACAATATAGACATGTTAAATAAGTCAAGTGGGAAGAATTACGTAGGAGGAGTTTTATTGTTAAAAGGTATACCTGCTATTTTATCACCAGAGTTATTAAAAGTTATGCGAAATGGGGCATTCGGATGAATTAACCATTGGAGACGGTAATTACCCTGGACATACATTAGGTAAAAAAGTAATCAGGTTAGACGGACATGGATGCTATTTTGCAAGTATTTCCTCTTGATACATATGTGGACCATCCAATAACCTTAATAATTAAGCATTAAATAAGTAGAAAACATACCTATTGAATGTTTTCTCATTTAATAGTAAAATAAAATACAACTTGATAAATAATGAAAATGATAGAATTTTATATCTCATAATTTGTAATCGGGGAATAAAATGATTGAAATGGAACTATAGAAAGGATCTTTTATTATGAGTAAAAAGACAGTGGCAGTATTGTTTGGAGGTCAATCTTCCGAACATGAAATTTCATGTGTATCAGCAATTACTATAATTTCAAATATAAATACGGATTTATATAACGTGATTCTTATTGGTATAACGAAGGATGGTCGATGGTTAAAAGTTAATTCAGTAAACGATATTAAATCTGGTGATTGGAAAAAAGGAACAACTACAGCAATAATTTCACCAGATGCTTCATTTAAAGGTGTTGTATTCCTAGAAGGTAATAAAGTAAGTACTGAGAAAGTTGACGTAGTATTCCCAGCTTTACATGGTTTATATGGTGAAGATGGTACCGTACAAGGTTTACTTGAATTAGCTAAGATTCCTTATGTTGGATGTGGTGTTGTAAGTTCAGCAGTATCTATGGATAAATTATTTACTAAAATAATTGCAGATAGTATAGGGGTACCACAAGCAAAGTATGTACCAGTATACAAAAAAGAATTAGAGAAAATGAATGCAGTAATTGATAAAGTAGAAGAATATTTAAGCTATCCTGTATTTATTAAGCCATCCAATGCAGGTTCATCTCGTGGTGTATCTAAAGCATATAATAAGGAAGAATTAATAAAAGGTTTACGACAAGCTGCAGAACATGACAGAAAGATATTAGTGGAAGAAACAATTAATGGCCGTGAAATCGAATGTGCTGTACTTGGTGGTAATGAGCCAAGAGCTTCTGGAGTAGGTGAAATTATAGCAGCAGCAGATTTTTATGATTACGATGCTAAATATAATAATGCAGCTTCTAAAACAGTATTATCTCCAGATTTACCATCAGAAACAGTGGATAAAATTAAAGATTATGCAGTGAGAATTTTTAGAGCAGTAGATGGTCATGGATTATCTAGAGTAGATTTCTTTGTTGATAAAGTAACAGGTGATGTTGTATTTAATGAGATTAATACTATGCCTGGTTTTACATCAATTAGTATGTATCCAATGTTATGGGAAGCAAGGGGAATTGGTAAGCCTCAATTAGTAGAAAAGTTAATTCAATTATCCTTAACCAGAGCATTAGAGGCAGGAGGAGACGTAGATGGCCAGTAATGCTCCTATTGGTATATTTGATTCTGGAGTAGGTGGTCTTACAGTAGCACGAGAAATTATGAGGCAGAGCCCAAATGAAAGTATTATTTATTTTGGGGATACTGCTAGGGTACCATATGGAAGCAAATCAAAAAAAACTATTATAACTTATTCAAGACAAATTGTTAAATTTCTACAAAGACAAAATGTAAAGGCAATCGTAATTGCTTGTAATACAGCAAGTGCTCTTGCGCTTGATATAGTAAAAGAGGAATTAACAATTCCAGTGATTGGAGTGGTAGAACCAGGTGCTAAAGTTGCTACAAGTACTACTAGGAATGGTAATATAGGTATTATCGGTACGGAAGCTACTATTAATAGTGGTATCTATAATTCGTATATTGAAAGCATTAACTCAGAATTTAATGTATTTGGTAAAGCCTGTCCATTGTTCGTTCCTTTGGTAGAAGAAGGATGGATTCAAGATCCGGTTACAAGTTTAGTTGCAAAAAGATATTTAGATGAATTATCCCAGTATAATATTGATACATTGGTACTTGGATGTACTCATTATCCTCTTATTCGCCATATTATAGGAGAAACAGTAGGAGACAAAGTATCTTTAGTTAATCCAGCATACGAAACAGCCAGAACTCTAAAAGAAGTACTTATGCAGGATGGCATTGAAAGTAATGCAAATGTAGCATCTCATAAGTTTTTTGTTAGTGATGGAGCGAATAAATTTCAAGGGTTTGCTAATACTATTTTACCTTGTGAAGTAGTAGAAACCAAAGATGTGAATATAGAAAAACTAATAGATGAAGTTAATGTATAGATAGGAAGTTTGAAAGAAGAACACTTTCACACTTATGATTGCTTTCTGAGAATAAATGTAAACACTTATTCTCAGAATTTGGAGGATAAATCATGAAAAAAGAAGTATTAATCTCCATATCTGGACTTCAATTTGAAATTGATAAAGACGATGCAGTAGAAGTAATTTCAATTGGAGACTATTATTATCGTAATAATAAACATTACATTGTATATGATGAGATTGCAGAAGATGTAGAAGGTGTAACAAGTTGTACAATGAAGATTGATGAGCATCAAGTTGATATCATTAAAAGAGGCTCAAGTAATGTCCATATGGTGTTTGAAGAAGGGTTAAAGAACTCTACATTTTATCAAACTCCTTTTGGAGAATTACAAGTTGGAATCTTTACTCATAATATTAAAGTATCAGAAGCAGAGGATAAGATTGTGGCAGAGATTAATTATGCACTTGATATAAATTATGCTCATGTATCTGATTGTAAAATACAAATTAAAATCACACCAAGAAATATAAATCGATAATTATAATAGAAGAAGGAGCTACTGCAAAGTGACAGATTTTTGTTCGCAAGCAACAGCTCCTTAGACTTTATATTACAAAAAAAGTCCATCTAATGCATGGCGCTAGACGGACAGTAATTATAATTCTCTATCACAAAGGGATGGTGAGCCCTTCTTTATTTTTAACTAATTTACTACTTAGTTTTTACAACTTTACTTTTAATTTTCCCGAAAAAGGATTTTTTCTCTGGTTTAACATCTAATCCAGCACGTAAACCTTTTACGTCCATGATATAGATACCATTCATAACAGCTTTAATTTCTTTTTTAACAGGAATAAGATCAAATATTTTATCATCGCACATTAATGTCATAATCTTTGGTCCAATTTTTGCTTTTATAACTGGAACCTTTGAATTTCTTAAATATTTAGGTGTTTGATCCACAACGATTTTTGGAAGGTTAGCTTCCTTTAATTTCATACGTTTTTTATCAATTACTAACATCGATACAGTTTGTGCTCCAATTTTCATTTGAGCTTGAGATTCTTCAGATTTCTTTTGAAGTTTTCTCCCATATATCGTAAGTCCAATTAATGCAGCAAGTATAATAGCCAACACAATAATTAATACTATAGTCCAACTCATGTATGTACCTCCTTCCCCAAAATATGCAATGGTAATATTGTATCATTAAAGTTTTAAAAATTCAAGAATAGAATTAAACGAGTTTCTCGTTCTTTTTGTAGGTTTCTCCGATAATTTCTCTAACGTGAGCACCTAAGAATTTACGTTCTTTAGCATCAATTGAATTAGGATAGATAGGTTTACCAAATTCAATAACTACATGGGCTTTTCTTATCCATGGGAAATGGTTTTCAAATACATCATCTGTATTATTAAGTGTTACTGGTATAATAGCGCATCCTGTTTTTTCAGCCATCTTTAGGCTACCTTCTTTAAATGGTAGCAATTCCTTTTCTTGATTCCTTGTTCCTTCAGGAGCTATGAATATAGAATAGCCGTTCTTAATCAGTTCAATTCCTTGCAAAATTGTTTTTAGTCCTTCTCTTGGATTATCCCTATCAAGAAATAAGCAATTAAGGTAACGCATCCATACACGAAGAAAGGGAATTTTATTCATTTCTTTTTTAGCTACAAATCCAGTTAATGTTGGTACTGAAGTATAACCTACTAAAATGTCAAAATAACCTCTGTGATTTGCAACATACAATACGGCTTCATCCTTTGGAATATTATCAAGTCCAAGTACTGTTTTTTTAACACCAACCATACGAAGAATCAGATTAAATGCACCAACAACTATTTTTTGTGATGATTTTACTTTAGCATGTGGGTTTACTTTACCTATAATTATTTCCATTAAAAATAAAGGAATACTTATAATGAAGAAAATAATTAAAAATATTGCTACTAATAAGGTTTTCATAAATGCCTCCTATTTTTACGTTTCACTAGGTTATTACATTTTCACCTAATGCGCTTAATTGATTTTAGTATAACATATTTTTATAAAAATTTCTAAATAATATTTTAGACAGAAAATCTTAATAATATTATCAATCATAATTAGTTGTACAATTGAGATAATATGATATAATGTAAAAGAAAAATTCATATAAAATAAAATAAATAAAATATATATAATACCTTATATCTGGCAGGTAAATACTTACTAAGTATAAGGTTATTAGGAGCGAAGGGGACCTAGAGTATCCACTTTGGCATTAAATTTTATTTACCGATGAAGAAGGAGTAGTAACATGGGAAAGGAAAATCTAACTTTACTAACTGATTTCTATCAATTGACAATGATGCATGGATATTATAAGAACAATACTAACGAAACAGTTATATTTGATATGTTCTATCGAACCAATCCATCAGGTAGTGGCTATGCAATATGTGCAGGAATAGAACAAGTTATCGATTATATTAACGAGTTGAGTTTTTGTGAAGACGATATAAAGTATTTAAGAAGTTTAGAAATGTTCGATGAAGATTTCTTAGAGTACTTATTAAATTTTAAGTTTTCAGGAGATATTTATGCAGTAAAAGAAGGTACCGTAATCTTTCCTATGGAGCCAATTATTAAAGTGATCGCGCCTATTATGGAAGCTCAATTAATTGAAACAGCCATACTTAATATAGTTAATCACCAAAGTTTAATAGCTACCAAAGCATCAAGAGTTTGCTACGCTGCAAAAGGTGAAAGCGTAATGGAATTTGGTTTAAGAAGAGCACAAGGTCCTGATGCAGGGACTTATGGTGCTAGAGCGGCAGTTATTGGTGGATGTGCTGGTACAAGTAATGTACTTGCAGCTAAGAAATTTGATGTTCCAGCTCTTGGTACTCACGCTCATAGTTGGATTATGAGCTTTGAGGATGAAATAGAGGCATTTCGTAAGTATGCATCTCTTTATCCTAATAATGCAACCTTGCTAGTAGACACTTATGATACCTTACGTTCTGGTGTTCCAAATGCGATAAAAGTATTTAATGAATTAAAAGAAGAAGGTAAAATGCCTACGAAATACGGTATTCGCCTAGACAGTGGCGACCTTGCCTATTTATCCAAAAAGGCAAGAAAAATGCTAAATGCAGCAGGTTTTCATGAGGCTAGTATTGTAGCGTCCAGTGATTTAGATGAATATTTAATTGATTCATTAAAAACTCAAGGTGCTGCAATTGATACTTGGGGTGTTGGTACTAATCTAATTACTTCAAAAGATTGCCCAGCTTTTGGTGGGGTATATAAATTAGCTGCTGTAGAAAAAGATGGTAAATTCATTCCTAAAATAAAGTTATCTGAAAATCCATGGAAGATTACAAATCCTGGTAATAAGACAGTTTATCGCGTATATGATAAGGAAAGTGGAAAGATTAAGGCAGATTTAATTGCTTTGGTACATGAAGAATATTCCGAAGATAGACCGCTAAAATTATTTGATCCACTTGCTACATGGAAAAAAACTTATCTAAAAGCAGGTAGCTATACTCTAAAGGAGATATTAGTACCAATTTTTATAAAAGGTGAATGTGTATATGAGTCACCTTCCGTTATGGAAATACGTAAATACTGCAAGGAAGAATTAGATACTTTGTGGGATGAAACAAGAAGATTAATTAATCCTCATGACGTTTATGTTGACTTATCAAATGAATTATATCAAATAAAAAATCATTTACTTGATAGTATTAATGTAAATAACCATAATTAGTTATTTTTTAGTCCTAAATTGAAAGGCACGGGAAGTTATGTTTAAAATGAAGAAAAGATATATTAAAATGTGCGTAATCATAGGAACTCCAATTGTTTTATGTTTCGCTATTTCATATGCATCCATCTATTCACTATCGAAGGAAAAAGAATCAACTCCTGCATACGAAGAATATTATAACAATACAACAGATGATGAAGATTTAGGAAGTGGAAATGGAGAGGATGATCTAATAGATAGTACAACTCAACAACAAATAATTGATAGTATTAATAACCCAGAAAAAAGGGTAATTGACAGAGATCCAGATAGTATTACTGTTTTAGTAAATAAAGAGTTATCGCTACCTACTGATTATGAACCAAGTGATTTAGTAATTCCTAATGTATCATTTAGTAAAACAGTGAATCATGAAAATAGTCATTTAAGAAAAGTAGCAGCAATAGCGCTAGAAAGACTGTTTGAGGCAGCGAAAGAAGAAGAAATTTATCTAAATGCAGTATCTGGGTATCGTTCTTATAAAAGACAGTATGATATATTTACAAATAATATAAAGATAAAAGGTCTTGAACATACCATGAAGTTTTCAGCTAAGCCAGGATATAGTGAACATCAAACTGGACTTACTATGGATGTATCATGTGATTCGGTATATAATCGTCTTGAGATTTCTTTTAAAGAGACGAATGAAGGAAAATGGCTAGCAAGTAATGCATATCGATTCGGATTTATTATACGTTATCCTGAAGATAAAACAGAGATAACAGGCTATGCTTATGAACCATGGCATATTCGTTATGTGGGAATAAGTTTAGCTACATATTTATATGAAAACAATTTAACATTAGAAGAATATTATAATTTTGAGCCAAGCATAGATTTTAAAAATGAAATTAGTTATGATAATCTATCTGACTTTGGAATCGATCCAATGGATGTTATTACACCTACTAAGAAGCCAAGACCAACAGCTACATTAACACCAACACCTACACCTACAGAGGAACCAGAGGAAGAAAATCCAGAAGGCGAAAATCCAGACGGCGATACGCCAGAGGAGGAAAATCCAGAGGGTGAAAATCCAGATAACACCATAACACCGACGGAAAAGCCAAACAAACCAAGTAAACCTACTGGTAAACCAACTGGTACACCAACTGAAAAACCGACTGGGTCACCTACACCAACAGTTACTCCAACACCAACAGTTACTCCTTCTGTAACGCCAACACCTGAAGTTACACCATCTCCTGAGGTTACACAAGTACCTGGAATGGATGGGGATGTTGATTTTGAGAATAATAATGGTATAGGAACAGTTATGCCATAGTTAGAACTAAAATGTATTGACATTTTTAATATTCTATACTATCATAAACACAATAATATTAAAAACTATGATGGAGAGAGTAAGTATCTAGTTGAAAGTCAAAGCGAGTCAGAGATAGTGAAAGTCTGATACGAGTAAGGGATAACTGAAAATCACTCCTAAGTTGTAAGCTGAACGTTATAGTAAGCTGTGCCGGTTTCCACCGTTATATGGAAGCATATCTAGCCATAAGATGTTAATCCTATGTATATGTATGTAAATAGGTGGTACAATGAAGCACTCACGCTCTCATCCTGTTTATGGATGGGGGCTTTTTTAATTCAGAAATTCGATTTTTAGTTTTTAATTATTTTACATGTAGATTATTAAAAGTAAAATTTTATAGGAGGAAATGATATGTACAATAAAGTATCCACAAATCTAAATTTTGCAACTAGGGAAAAAGAGACATTAGCATATTGGAAAAATAGTAAGATATTTGAAAAGACAATTGAAGAAAGAAAAAAAGGTAAGAATTATACGTTTTATGATGGACCTCCAACTGCCAATGGTAAACCACATATAGGTCATGTTTTAACTAGGGTTATAAAAGATATTATACCAAGATATCGTACTATGAAGGGATATAATGTTCTTCGTAAAGCTGGCTGGGATACTCATGGACTTCCAGTTGAACTTGAAGTAGAAAAGAAACTTGGTATTGATGGAAAAGATAAAATCGAAGCATATGGTTTAGAGCCATTTATTCATGAATGTAAAGAATCTGTGTGGAAATACAAAGGTATGTGGGAAGACTTTTCTGGTACTGTTGGTTACTGGGTAGATATGGAGGATCCATATATTACTTATGATAATAATTTCATTGAATCCGAATGGTGGGCATTAAAACAAATCTTTGATAAAGGCTTATTATATAAAGGTTTTAAGATAGTACCATACTGTCCAAGATGTGGAACACCACTAGCAAGTCATGAAGTTGCCCAAGGTTATAAAGATGTAAAAGAAAAATCTGCCATAGCTAAGTTTAGAGTAAAAGGTACTGAGAATGAGTATATCTTAGCATGGACAACAACTCCATGGACACTTCCTTCTAACGTTGCACTTTGTGTTAATCCAAAAGAAACTTATGTAAAAGTATCTGTAGGATTAAACGAAAAAGGCGATATTGTTAAGAAAGATGCAGAAGGCGATGACGCTGTAGTAGTAAGTACAGAAAAATATATCTTAGCGGAAGCTTTATTATCTGTGATTGATGGTGACTACACAGTGGAAGAAACTTACGTAGGTAAAGATCTTGAATATAAGGAATATGAACCTTTATTTGATTACGCTACTGTGGATAAGAAAGCATTTTATGTAACTTGTGATGATTATGTAACTTTAACCGATGGTACTGGTGTTGTTCATACTGCTCCTGCTTTCGGTGAAGATGATGCTAATGTTGGTCGTAAATATGATTTACCTTTTGTTCAACTTGTAGATGGTAAGGGTGAATTTAAAGAAGAAGTAACTGATTTTGCTGGAATGTTCTGCAAAAAGGCAGATGAGGGCATTATGAAGTTACTAAAGGAAAAGGGTCTGTTATTTAAAGTTCTTAAATATGAACACAGCTATCCTTTCTGCTGGAGATGTGATACTCCTCTTATCTATTACGCAAGAGAATCTTGGTTTATTAAGACAACAGAAGTAAAAGATAAATTAATTGAGCATAATAATACAATAAACTGGATGCCAGAAACAATCGGTAAAGGACGTTTTGGTGATTGGCTTGCTAACGTACAAGATTGGGGTATTAGTAGGGACCGTTATTGGGGAACCCCTCTTAATATATGGGAATGTGAAGATGGACATTATCATTCAATTGGTAGCATAGAAGAATTAAAATCAATGTCTAATAATTGTCCAGATGATATTGAACTTCATAGACCATTTATTGATAATGTAACCATTACTTGTCCTCATTGTAACAAAGAAATGAAACGTGTTTCACCAGTGATTGACTGTTGGTTTGACTCAGGCTCCATGCCATTTGCACAATGGCACTATCCATTTGAGAATAAAGAGAAGTTTGAAGCAAACTTCCCAGCAGATTTTATTAGTGAAGCAGTTGACCAAACAAGAGGATGGTTCTACTCCTTACATGCAATCTCAACTTTGATTTTTGATCAGCCAGCATTTAAAAACGTTATCGTATTAGGTCATGTTCAGGATGAGAATGGTCAAAAGATGTCTAAGTCCAAAGGAAATGCAGTAGATCCATTTGAGGCTCTAGAACAACACGGTGCAGATGCTATTCGTTGGTATTTTAGTATAAATAGTGCATTATGGTTACCAAACCGTTTCCATAACGCAGCTGTAACAGATGGCCAAAGAAAATTCATGGGTACGTTCTGGAACACTTATGCATTCTTTGTACTATATGCAAATATTGATGAATTTGATGCTACTAAGTATTCTCTAGAATATGATAAACTTCCTGTTATGGATAAGTGGTTATTATCTAAGTTAAATACTGTTGTTAAATTAGTGGATGAGAATTTAGAAAAATACCGTATTACAGAAGCTGCTAGAGTTTTAGACGAATTTGTTGACGAGATGAGTAACTGGTACGTAAGACGTAGTAGAGAACGTTTCTGGGCAAAAGGAATGGAACAAGATAAAATTAATGCTTATATGACTTTATATACTGCACTTGTAACATTAGCAAAAGTATCTGCTCCATATATTCCATATATGACAGAAGATATCTATCAAAACTTAGTAGTTAATATTGATAAAACTGCACCAGAAAGTATTCATTTATGTGACTTCCCAACATTTAATGAAGAATATATCGACAAGGAACTTGAAAAGAACATGGAAGCTGTTCTTGATATCGTAGTACTTGGTCGTGCATGTAGAAATACAGCAAATATTAAGAACAGACAACCTATTGGTAAAATGTATGTAAAAGCAGATATTACTACAACTGATGAGAGTGGTAAGGAAGTATCTGGATTACCAACATTCTATCTTGAAATTATAGAAGAAGAGTTAAATGTAAAAGAAGTTTTATTTAAGGATGATGTTAGAGACTTCACTTCTTATAGCTTTAAGCCACAACTTAAAACTGTTGGACCTAAGTTTGGTAAAAAACTTGGTTTAATCCGTGCTGCATTAGCTGAACTTGATGGTAATAAGGCAATGGATGAATTAAATGAAGTAGGAAGCTTAACTTTAGTACTTGATGGTGAAGAAATAAGCTTATTAAAAGAAGACTTATTAATTGATACAGCTAAAAAAGACGGTTTTGTCTCTGATTCTAATCATGGTGTTACTGTTGTTCTTGATACAAATCTAACTGACGAATTAATTGAAGAAGGATTTGTACGTGAAATCATTAGTAAGATTCAGACTATGAGAAAAGATGCTGGATTTGAAGTTATGGATCATATTGTAGTATACCAATCAGGAAATGATAAAATCAAAGAAATTTTCGCTAGAAATACAGAAGCTATTCTATCTGATGTATTAGCTGATAAAGCAGTTCTTGATGAGAGCAAAGGCTTTGTTAAGGAATGGAATATCAATGGTGAAAATGTAACTTTAGGTGTAGAAAAAGCATAAGGATTATTAAATTTAGTGGTTGCTCATTTCAAGTTAATAATGTTTATTACTTTTTAAGTTTATAAAAATAGTGTGTAATTATTATCCACCAGAAGGATTAATAGTTACACGCTATTTTTTTAATGGAAGCACACAAAAGGAATAACATAGATTTACAATAATGTATATTTTAGGAAGTTTCAGCTTGTAAATTTATAGGGGATCAGTATATAATTAGTATGAAATTGTTTTACATAGATAAACATTCAAAAAATATGAGAGAAAAAATTCGGAGGAACACTTTAGTGAAAAGGGAAGGTAAAAGGGTAGTTTTTAGATCCATTAGTACAAAATTAATATTAACTACATCATTATTATTAATTATCCCATTATTAATAACAGGGATAATAAGTTATACGATTGCAAGCAGTGAATTAGATTTAGTAGGTCAATTATTATTAAAAAATAGTGTAAAACAAGCGATGATGTTAATTGAAACAAAACAGAAGGAAGTGGCATCGGGAAGCATATCTTTAGAAGAGGCGCAAGAGGAAGTTAAGGTTTTATTAATTGGTGAATTGAATGATGCTGGACACCGAACTTTAAATAACGAGATTTTTCTTGGTGAAAATGGATATCTTATGATTTGTGATCTAGAAGGTACTGAGATTGGTCATCCATTTCTTGAGGGCACGAATCTATGGAATGAAGTTGATAAAGAGGGAGACTTTAAGTTTGTACAAGATCAGATAGAGAAAGCTAAAAATGGCGGAGGATTTACATATTATACTTGGACTTTTCCTGATTCTGAACTGTTAGGTAAAAAAATAACATATGAGGAATTAGATGAAAATTGGGGTTGGGTTGTAATATCAGGATCCTATTTAAAAGATTTTAATGAAAGTGCAAATTATATATTGAAGGTTTTGTCTTTTATTATGGTTATTAGTATTATAATTGGTTCTATCATAATAATTATATTTTCAAGACATATTTCACTACCAATTAAGAATATTAATGAAAGGTTAAAAGAAGTAGCTAGTGGTAATCTTAATGCCCAGGAATTACATATAAAGAATGAGGATGAGACAGGAAGTTTAGCAGATTCTTATAATATTATGTTACGAAATATGAAAAAGTTAATAGGTACTATGGATACTTCTGCATATGGGGTTATGGAGTATGCTGATACATTATCAAAAATTACTAGTGAAGCAACCATTGCAGTCAATGATATGGCTCTTACAATGCAAGGGATTGCTAGTGCTGTTCATCAAGAAGCTATGGATGCAGAAGATGTAAATGAGAAAAACACTTTACTTGCTAGTAACATAGAGGAAGTTTTTTTAAATGCAAATAAAATGCATGAAATTGCTAGAGAAACCAATATATTAAATGATAAAGGTCTTATTGCTGTTGCTAAACTAATAGAAGCAACAGATGATAGTAATAGTATTACAGAAGAAGTAGCGATAGCAATTAATAAAGTTCATGAGAGTAGTATGGAGATTCAGCATATAACACAAACCATTACTGATATATCAAGTCAGACTAATTTACTTGCACTCAATGCCTCTATAGAAGCGGCTAGGGCAGGGGAGGAAGGAAGAGGTTTTGCAGTTGTAGTAGAAGAAATAAGAAAGTTAGCAGAGCAAACAAACCAAGCAGTTGGCCAAATAAAAGACATTGTTGCTAAGATACAAAGTGATTCGAAATCTTCTGTTAGTAAGATAGATGAGGTAAAAGAAGTATCTTTGGAACAAAATATAGCGGTAGAGGTGACTAAAGAAGCCTTTGAAAAGATTTCAATTGGTTTAAAAGATCTAAGTGCTATGGTGGATACTTTAGATAGCCAAACTGGTGATATGAGTAAGAAAAAAGATGAAATTGTCTTGTTAGTACAAAATATTTCAGCAGCAGTTGAAGAAACAAGTGCCTCTACAGAGGAAATTTCAGCTTCCACAGAAGAGGAACTTGCTCAAATTGAGGAAATATCAGAACATGCAGAAAAGCTAAAGAGACTAGCGAAAGAATTAAAAGATGCCATAGGTCAATTCACCCTTACATCTTCTAAGAAAGTATAAGGGTAAATGGCATGATTAATTGTAGCTAAGATTTACTGACCATGTGGACTTTTAGTTTCAACTTTTACATTATCATGGAGGGGTTATGGAAGATAGGCTTATAGTAAATGAGATAATTCACAATATGGAAAAAGTTATTATGGGAAAAACTAAGGTGATTGAGTTGGTGCTTATTGGATTATTAGCTGGTGGACATGTTTTACTAGAAGATGTTCCTGGCGTTGGAAAAACATCCTTAGCAGGTGCATTAGCTAAATCTATAGACCTCGGGTTCACAAGAATCCAATTCACACCAGATACCTTACCAAGTGATATTACAGGAGTTTCTGTCTATAATATGCAAACTTTACAATTTGAATATCACAAAGGACCTATTTTTAATAACATAATTCTGGCAGATGAAATTAATCGAACCTCACCAAAGACACAAGCTAGTTTACTAGAAGCTATGGAGGAGAGGCAGATAAGTATTGATGGGAATACATATGAATTACCAAATCCTTTTATGGTAATAGCAACTCAAAATCCAATTGACTATCTTGGTACCTATAACCTTCCAGAGGCTCAATTAGACAGATTTTTGATGAAATTATCCATCGGTTACCCTGCAATTGAAGAGGAACGGAATATGGTAATGGGTTATATGGAACAAAACCCTTTGTCCAAATTGCAGCCGGTAACCAGTGGAGCTATATTAAGCCAATTACAAGAGGAAGTAAACAAGGTTAAAGTACATAAAGATCTAATTCAATATATTTTAAATATTGTAAATGGAACAAGAGAAGATAGTAATCTAACATTAGGTGCCAGTCCAAGAGCGACTCTTGCTCTAGTTCGTGCTACTAAGAGCTGCGCATATGTTGCAGGGAGAAATTATGCTATACCAGATGATATCTTAAAAATGTTAGAACCAGTATTATTACATCGTCTCATTTTATCACCTGAGGCAAGGATAAATAAGCTTACTACGACAAAAGTACTCACTAAAATCAAATCGAAATATCAGATTCCCTAAATACTTCAGTATTTTAATACGAAAGTATTTTAATACTTCAGTATTTTAATACGCCAGTATTTTATTGCTTTTAGAATTTTAATACGCTAGTGTTTTAATACCAAAAGTATTTTGTTGGAAGGAAATTGGATGGTTTATATGAGAAAAAATCGTATTATTATTGCAATATTTATTATAGCATCTGGAACATTCGCCAGCTTTTATGGGGGGAATGTTCCTTATGCTTTTTTTTATCTTTCACTTTGTATCCCTTTCATATCCTATTTTTATACCGTGTATGTATATTTAAAACTTCGCATTTATCAAAATGTGGATAGTCATATGGTAGTAAAGGGAGATCTGACACCTTATTCCTTTACCATTGCAAATGAGGATTTTATATCTTATTCAAGTATCAAGGTAAATTTTTTATGTGATAAATCAAAAATAATAGGTGCCGATACAAATGAGGAATACTGTTTATTACCAAACATGATAAAATCCAAGGAAACAACCTTACAATGTCATTACAGAGGAGAGTATTCGGTAGGAGTGGAGTCAGTTGAGATAACAGACTTTTTGTTTTTGTTTTGTGTTAAATATCCTTATCACAGTCAATTAAATCTTACTGTATTACCACGTATCGTTCCCCTTATGGATACGAAGGTAATACCTAATCAAAAGGATATTAAAAATGTGCTATTAAACTTATTTCAAAATCAAAACACCATGGATGTTGATAGTAGGCTTTATCAAAGAGGAGATAGCAAGAGACAGATTAATTGGAAGGTTACAGCAAGGCAAAACATTTTATATAGTAGAAAGATAGTGACAGATCCTAAATCTAAAATTGTTCTTATTATGGATTTGGGCAGAATTTTAGAAGATGAGTTAGAGCGGATTATATATGAGGATTATATATTAGAAATTACATTAGCATTATCACATTATTGTTTGGAGCATAATACAGGAGTCTTAGTTTATTTTGAACAGATGGGCATAAAAAGGCATGAAATTAATAATGCAACCAATTTTGATTTATTTTATCAAATGTGCGTAAAATTTGCTTTTAAGAGTGAGGTACCACTACACATTCTATTAAGTGAAAGTGAAAGAGTGGACGGCACCAATAAGTTTTATATTATTGTTACTCATATAATTACAGGAGAATTACTATTACATTTATTAAAAGTAAGAGAAATAGGAAACGATGTGGCAGTAATACTTATATCAAGTGATATGAATGAAAAGGATAATTATAAGAAAGAACTTAGATTGGCTGGTATCTTAGTTAAGGTGATAACAAGAGAAGATGATATAGGGGAGGTCTTAAGTTTATGATTAAAAAAATTATGATACTCCTAAAAAGATTAATACCTAAAGTAGCAGGAATGTATCTAGTCAATATTATTTTTTCCCTTGTAATGTGCATGTTTTTATCCTTAGGTATCATATTCTTTTTAAATGGATATTATGTTTTAAGATCTCCTATTATATTTATTATAAGTGTAAGTGCTTTATATCATATTGTTTTATTTATTATAAAAGAAAACAAAAGTAATATGGTGATGTATTTTATAATTACTTTATTGATATCAATTCTTTTATTTGGAGGGTTAATATTTAACATACCTTATAGAGAATTTCTATATAATACTTATCAGTGGTGTAGAAAGTATAATGGGGAGAATGATTTATTTCATAGAAATTACAGCTTATTTACTACATTTATATTAATATTAGTTATTAATACAAGTATTTATTTACTACATAAAATAAGATTCACCAAATATATATTATCCTTACTATTGCCAGCGGGACTTATCCTATGTACTGTTTATGGGATAAGTATAAGCAAAGTAACTATAATTTGTATCTTCTTATATGTTTTACCTGTACTAGTAAGGGTAATGGGAAAGTCTCATAAAAGTTTTCAGAAAGAGTATTCAGATAGCGCCATTACCATATATTTAATCCCTGTATACTGCATTATGATAGTAATTGCTACCATAATACCATCTAGTAAAGAACCAATTAAGTGGCATATTATAAAAGAAATCGCATTAGACATTAGTGAAAAGGGAGAATATATTAGGCATAAGTTAGAATATTTTACAGATAAAACAGGGAAAGAATTTGTATTTTCTTCTGCGGGATATGAAGATAAAGAGGATAATGAATTAGGTGGATTGTTAGAGAATGAAAAAAGTGTATCATTAATTGTATCCACTAGTAGTAAATCAAGATCTAAAGGTTATCTTATAGGTTCTATTTATGATGTTTATACAGGGCGTGGATTTAAGAAATCAGATAGAAAGGTAAAATTAGAAGAAAGGGATTATTATTATGATTTTATAGAGTTATTAAATACCTTTGCAAAAGAGGATGAAAAAGGAACGGATCTAGCCAATATTATTGTCAAAGGAAGTTATGACATTACATATAAAATTAGAACTAGAACTATATTTCATCCATCAAGAATGATAGAAATTAATCTTCCTAGGAAAACAAAGTACGAAGAAAGTACAATTGGAAATATGGTTCTTAATAAGGCCGAAGGTATGGGCTACTCCTATGATTTAACTTATTATGAATTAAATCTAGAAAGTGAAGTTTTAAAAGAAATATTTAGAAATGCGGAAAAGGTAGATGAGATAGCTTCCTTGGAGGGAATTAATAAGGTTTTAGAGGAATACTTGTACTTAAAAGATTATGCCAATAATATGGATATATATCATCTATATGAAGGAGTAACTGATAGAAGAGAAATAATCTATGAATCCTATACTAAGTTACCAAGTACGGTAACAGATAGAACAAAGAAATTAGCACAGGAGCTTACCAAAGATTACTATAATGATTACGATAAATTAAAAGCCATTGAAGCTTTTTTAAATAACTATGAATACACTACCAAGGTATCTAAAGTAAAGGGAAACGTGGATTTTGTAGATAATTTTTTATTTGAAGAAAGAAAAGGTTATTGTACGTATTATGCAGCATCCATGTTTGTTTTAGCAAGATGTGCGAATATACCAGTCAGATATATAGAAGGATATATTGTAGATTATAATGAGTTTGAGAAAGATTTTACTTATAAAGTATTAAGTAGTAATGCTCATGCTTGGGTAGAAGGGTATATCAAAGGAATTGGATGGATACCATTCGAACCTACCGCTGGATTTTATCAAAGTAGGTATTCTGCTTGGGTGGACTATTCTAAAGTAAATAATTCTGGTTTAAATGGCCAGCTATATAGCAAAGATTATAATACCCTACATGATTCTAATCAGTTAGTTGAGAATATCAAAAATACTGTAATAGTAGAACAAGCTAGTAGAATGGAGTATATCAATACCATAATTAAAGTTTTTCTATTATTGTTTATTATTATTATTTTAACTATTATTTTTATTTTATCTTATTATTATTTCTTAGATAAAAGATATAAGAAGAAGTATTTGAGTAGCGATAATGGTAAAAAAGTGATTATACTTGTAAATCATTTGCTACGCCTATTTACATTAGATGGTTATAAACTATTAGAATCTGAAACTTTACTTCAGTTTTGCAATAGTAGAGGGAGAAGTCTGGAAAAGAGCAATTCTTTTTTAGATGTTGTTAATGTGTATATGAAAGTACGATATGGCGAAGAATTCATTAATAGTGAAGAGTTAGAATTAGTGGCTACATTCTATCAAGAGTATAAAGAATCATTAATTCCTAAAGTTGGAAAATTAAAATTAATATATTTTCGATTTTTTTATCTTATTTCTATGAATGATTAAAGTAATGTATGAATAAAACTATCATTTCTGGTGAAAATATACCTAGAGGTGATAATAATGAAAAAACAAAATAGCTTAGCTGAATTTTTAAAAAGCAAAAGCTTTTATGCGTTATTATGTGTCGGAGCATTGGCAATCATTGCAATTACCATGGTGGGACTTAATCAATCATCAAATAATAGTAGTAAGAACAACACAGTTGATCTTAACGAAGATCCAATTATTTCAGATGTTGTAGATAGTGAGGATTCGCCAGAGGCAAATGATGTTACTGACAATAGTAACTCAAACCCATTAGATACCGCTAATATTGAAAGTGGTACACCTAATGAGGTAGCAGGGTCCAATCAGGGCAATATGACAGGCCCTTATGTGGACGGTAGTAATTTAGAGGTGGACATTTATGAAAATGATGCACTTGTAGCTAATGGTGATGAGAATCCTATTAATACGGAAGAACCTGTGAAAGATGCAGTCAATACACCAGTGAAAGACGTTGCAACTAGTGAAAAACCAAGTGAACCAGTAAAAGAGGTTATGAAACCTGAAACATTATTTTTTGATGCTGACAAAGGACTTTTGTGGCCATTAAAAGGTGATGTAATAATTCAATATAGTGTAGATGCGGTGAAATATAACGCTACATTAGAGCAATTTAGAGCAAATCCTGCAATTGTTATTAAGGCAAATGTTGGAGATAAAGTTTTAAGCTCAGCAAAAGGTATTGTTTCTTCTATTACAAACGAAGATGAAACAGGATTAACAGTAAAAGTATCAATAGGTAGTGGGTATACATTAGTATATGGTCAGTTAAAAGACCTTACTGTTAATGAAGGTGATACTATTCTTGAAGGTGATATCTTAGGTACTATTGCAGAACCATCCAAGTATTATGTAGTAGAAGGTAGCAACCTTTATTTTCAAGTTTTTAAAGATAATGAAGAGATGAATCCGATGTTATTATTACGTTAGAAGTTAACATGTATAACTCCAAAGCTATAAAAGAATAAACAGGAAGGGTTGCTTACTTAATTAAAGCAACCCTTTTATCTTTTTTATTTTTTATTTTTTATCTATCACCAATGAAGCAAAATAGAATATAATACAATATAACATTAAGGAATAAGAGTTACATATCTTCCAAAAATTCGCAACCGATGCTCTTATACCTTAGTCTTTTTTTATTTAGAAAACACATGTTTTATTCGGCTGCTTGACATAGATATGGTAAAATTAAAAGCCCAGTAAGTATAATGCTTACTGGGCTTACATAGTTTTATAATTAGTGAAGTGCAACTGCAACTGCAGCTACTGTTTTAATAGTGTATTAATTTATACTTCTTTTTACATAACTTGTGTGTAAAACTTCATGAGCTTTATGACTTCCTGGTTTCTCAAAGTAAGTTTCATATAACTCTTTGATTGCAGGATTTTCATGAGACTTTCTATGTGGCATAGAGGAATCCAAGTCATATAACACCTTAGCACGTAAAGAACGAACATCAGTAAAGTTACTTATGCTTGCAGGAACTTGTGGCATACCACCACCATTTACACAACCACCTGGACAACCCATTATTTCAATGAAATGGTAATCTTCTTCACCAGATTGTACCTTAGTAAGTAAATCATGAGCATTCTTAAGACCTGAAGCAACAGCTACCTTAACATCCATTCCATTTACATTATAAGTAGCTTCTTTAATACCTTTTGTACCACGCACTTCTGTGAAGTCAAGATTAGATAGTTCCTCGCCAGTTAAAGTTTCAACAGCAGTACGAAGTGCAGCTTCCATTACACCGCCTGTTGCACCAAAGATAACACTAGCGCCAGTTGACATACCAAGTGGCATATCAAATTCTTCATCAGGAAGGGAAGTAAAATTAATACCTGCTCTATCGATCATTCTTGCCAATTCTCTAACAGTTAAGGCATAGTCTACATCCGCATAACCAGAAGCATCCTGATCGTCTCTTGCTATTTCAAATTTCTTTGCTGTACATGGCATAACGCTTACAACTACCATATCCTTTGGATCAATGCCCATCTTATTAGCATAATATGTTTTAGCGGTTGCACCAAACATTTGCTGAGGTGATTTACAACTAGATAAATTAGGAATCATATCTGGGAAGTAGTGTTCACAGTACTTCACCCATCCTGGAGAACAGGAAGTAATTAATGGTAATGCTCCTTTATTATTTACACGATCTATAAATTCATGTGCCTCTTCCATAATTGTAAGGTCTGCAGCAAAGTCAGTATCAAATACTTTATCAAATCCAAGACGGCGAAGAGCGGATACCATTTTACCTTCAACATTAGTTCCAATTGGATATCCAAAAGGTTCACCAAGTCCTGCACGAACTGATGGGGCAGTTTGAACTATTACATATTTGCTAGGGTCAGCAATTGCATTAAATACGTCTACAGTACCATCTTTTTCAAATAAAGCACCGGTTGGACAGACTGCAATACACTGTCCACAAGAAATACAACTAGTTTCTCCAAGGCCCATGTCAAAGGCAGAGCCTATATTAGTTTTAAAGCCACGTTCATTTGCTCCAATTACAGCAACTGATTGTATTTTTTCACAAACAGCGCTACATCTTCTACAAAGAATACATTTATTGTTGTCGCGATACATATGAGTTGCTGAGTTGTCAATCTCAAATTGATTCATTTCGCCTTCAAAATGACTTTCGTCTTCCACCTTTAAATCTCTACAAAGCTTTTGAAGTTCACAATCTCCACTTCGTACACAAGAGAGACATTTTCTATCATGATCTGAAAGGATTAATTCAAGAGTTTTCTTTCTTGCATCTAATACTTTGGGGGTATTAGTATAGATTTCCATTCCTTCATTTACAGGGAATACACAAGCAGCAACTAGGCTTCTTGCACCTTTTACTTCTACAACACAGATACGGCAAGCACCAATTTCATTGATTTCTTTTAAATAGCAAAGGGTTGGAATATCTATATGGGCTAATCTTGCTGCTTCAAGGATAGTAGAACCCTGTGGAACTGCTAGGCTCATGCCATTTATTTTAATATTTATATTTACTGTTTCCATTAATAACCTCCTATAATTGATAAATAAATATTACTACACTTATTTGGTATTATTTTTTAGAAATAGCACCAAATCGGCATTTTTCCACACAAGCACCACATTTTATACATTTATCTTGTAGAATGGTGTGAACTTCTTTTACTTTACCTTGGATTGCATTGTTTGGACAGACTCTTGCACATAAGGTACAACCTATACATTTATCAGGTTCTATCACATAGGATAGTAAAGATTTACATACACCAGATGGACATTTCTTATCTACAACATGAGATATATATTCATCTCTAAAGAAGTTTAGAGTGGATAACACTGGGTTAGGAGCCGTTTGACCAAGGCCACATAGTGAATTTTCTTTAATGTGATAACAAAGTTCTTCTAATTTATCAAGGTCTTCTAATGTTCCGTTACCTTCGGTTATTTTTTCAAGAATTTCATACATACGCTTTGTTCCTATACGACATGGTGTACATTTACCACAGGATTCATCTACGGTAAACTCTAAGAAGAATTTTGCAATATCAACCATACAATTATCTTCATCCATAACAATTAAACCACCAGAACCCATCATAGAACCAATAGCAAGTAAATTATCATAGTCAATTGGGATATCATAGTGCTCTGCTGGTATACATCCACCGGATGGACCACCTGTTTGGGCTGCTTTAAACTTCTTACCATTAGGGATTCCACCACCTATTTCTTCTATTACTTCACGAAGTGTAGTACCCATTGGAATTTCTACAAGTCCTGTATTTTTAACTTTTCCACCAAGTGCAAAAACTTTGGTACCTTTTGATTTTTCTGTACCCATGGATTTAAACCATTCTGCTCCATGTAAGATAATCTGAGGAATATTTGCATAAGTTTCCACATTATTTAAAATAGTAGGTTTGCCGAATAACCCTTTTTCTGCTGGGAATGGAGGACGAGGACGAGGTTCACCACGATTACCTTCAATGGATGTCATAAGAGCAGTTTCTTCACCACATACAAATGCTCCTGCGCCAAGTCTAATATCTACATCAAAGCTGAAATCTGTTCCAAATAAGTTATCACCAAGTAATCCATATTCTCTTGCTTGGTCAATAGCAATTCTTAATCTGTCTACTGCAATTGGATATTCAGCACGTACATAGATAAATCCTTTAGTAGCTCCAATGGCATAGCCTGCAATAGCCATTGCTTCAAGAACCACATGTGGATCACCTTCAAGTACAGAACGATCCATAAATGCACCTGGGTCACCTTCGTCAGCATTACAGCAAACGTATTTTTGATCCGCGTCGTTACCTTTTGCTAGTTTCCATTTAAGACCTGTTGGGAAACCACCGCCACCACGTCCACGAAGTCCACTATCTAATATAGTTTGAATAACCTCATCAGGAGTGAATTCTGTTAAAACCTTACCTAGTGCTTCGTATCCATGAGTCCCTATGTACTCTTCTATATTTTCTGGATTTATTACACCACAGTTGCGAAGTGCAATTCTATGTTGTTTTTTATAAAAATCTGTTTCACCTAAAGATTTTATACCTTCTTCTGTAACAGTTTCTGTATACATAAGGCGTGTAACTAATCTACCTTTTATTAAATGTTCAGAAACAATTTCAGGTATATCCTCTGCTTTTACCATGGCATAGAAGGTAGCGCCTGGATATACAATCATAATAGGACCTAGTGCACAAAGTCCATGACAGCCAGTCTCTACAACGCTAATCTCTTCTGTAAGATTATTGTTGGCTAATTCAGTTTCAAGGGCTTCAATAATTTTAATACTTCCAGAAGAAGTACAACCGGTTCCCCCACAAACTAATATGTGTGAACGATACATGTATTAAATCCTCCCTTCAGAACTTACAGTATATTGATTAACAACTTGGCCACCGATCAAATGTTTATTTAAAACTTCTAAAACTTTTTCTGGGGTCATTTTTACATAGGTTACCTTATCTTTACCAGGTTCAAATACTTCAACAATTGGCTCGTATTGACATAAGCCTATGCAACCTGTTTGTGTTACTGCTATATTTGATAAATGATTCGTTTGAACAGCGTCAGAAAGGGCTGTAAGTACGGGCCTAGCACCACTTGCAATACCGCAAGTAGCCATTCCCACAACAACTCTAGTTTGACTAGTTGATTCAGAACGAATGCCAATTTGACCTTGCATTTTTTCTCTGATTGCTTTTAACTCTTCAAGAGTCTTCATAAATTGTCCTCCTTATGATAGTAATAAAATCCATATTGTTAAAAAATTATCAATACTTTGTAAAAAAACATCTAAAACCTATGTCTTATATTCATTAATATATATTATTTTGATTAATTTCACTCATGTTTTCAAATAGATATTCTTTGATATAGTTAGAAACTTCAAAGTTATTTAAAGGGATATCTCCTAATATTGCTCTGAATTCTTTTGTATCAAGTGTAAATGAATATTCATCTACTCTATAAGTATATACAAAATCAATGTTAGTATTACCTGTTATAAGTGTATGAATTGTACTGACCATATCACCTAAAGGCATTCTATCAATATGTGATAAGACATAATTACAAATTATAGTGGTTCCTTCTAGTGGAATTGAATCAATATGAAATGTTCCACCAGTAATTAACGTTTGAGCCTTCAAAAATGGAACTCCAAGACCTACTCTTCTTGTTGTCCTTGTTGTATAAAATGGATCTGTAACATTTAATAATTGTTCCTTTGTCATTCCGTGTCCATTATCAGAGATTTTAACACACAGGTTATCTTTATTC
This sequence comes from Bacillota bacterium, assembly GCA_023387635.1. Classification (GTDB taxonomy): domain Bacteria; phylum Bacillota; class Clostridia; order Lachnospirales; family Lachnospiraceae; genus Anaerocolumna. The sequence goes on along the minus strand of JAEWHU010000252.1, from coordinate 3,317 downwards.
CTATCAATTATAACCTCGATTATGATTAGACTTGATTTTGCATGAATGGAGTTTTGAACAATATCTAAGATACTAAGAGATATTTCAGGCAACATAAGATTATTATTAATATTTAGCTAATATACCAGCTAAATCATCTGTACCTAAACGTCCATAAACATCTTCATTAACAGTAAGAACAGGAGCTAGGCCACAGGCACCGATACAGCGACAAGCATCTAGAGAATATTTGCCATCTGGTGTGCATTCGCCACCTTTAATATGAAGTAATTCCATTAGCTTATTGTATATATCTCCTGAACCTTTTACATAACAAGCAGTTCCCATGCATACAGATATCTTATATTTACCTTTTGGACTTAATGAAAATTGTGAATAGAACGTCACAACACCATATATTTTTTCCAAAGGAATATTCATTTCATTGGATATAATAGTTTGAACTTCGATAGGAAGATAACCATATATCAATTGAGCGTCGTGCAAAACGGCCATTAAAGCACTTTCATCGCCCTTATGCGCATTAATTACTTGAAGTAATTCAGCTTCTTGCTCTTTTGTACCAGCAAAAGGGACTGTTTTTTTGTTAGAACCCATTTCTTAACCTCCTTGATTAGCTTTTTGTATTAGTCATACAAGATTAATAAACCTAATTGGTTATACATACCTTGTAAATAAACACCAACAGTATATCACGTAATTGATAAAAGATCTACAACAGAAAACTATTTTACAAAAAAAAAATATTTTTTGAAGAGTAATGGTGAAAGATGTTGTAATTTTTCTTTTGTTGATAATTTAAAAAGTAAATGATATACTAATATAAGCATAATATAGTGAAAAAAATTAGTGGGATTGTACATGACCCTATCCTTTTTTTAATTCGTTAATAGTAGAAAGGAGTTTATATGACAGTTTATGATGTAAAAGAAACGCTAGGTGCAAGAGTTATTTTTGGTGAAGAGTATCTTGATAGACAGGTTCATACAGCTTGTGGATCGGATATGATGAGCGATGTTTTAGCTTTTGTAAAAGATCAATCTGTTTTATTAACTGGTTTGTGTAATTTACAAGTCATTCGTACGGCAGAAATGATGGATATTATTTGTATTGTTTTTGTAAGAGGTAAAAAACCAGACGATAGTATGATTGAGTTAGCAAAAGATGGTGGTATTGTATTATTATCAACTGGTCATAGAATGTTTTCTGCTTGCGGCATGTTATATGAAAAAGGCTTACGAGGAGGTGTGTCCTATGACAGAACAGATTAAACTACACTATATTGTACCAGGAGATGACTTTACCCGTGCAGGGGAAGCCTCTAGTAATTTAAAAAGTAAATTAAAACAAATGGGTGTAGCTCCGGAGATAGTAAGAAAAGTTGCTATTACAATGTATGAAGGTGAAATAAATATGGTGATTCATGCAAATGGTGGAGAGATAGAAGTAATAATATCACCTATGAAAGTACATATGTTGTTAAAGGATTCAGGGCCTGGAATACCAGACATAGGGCTTGCTATGCAGGCTGGTTATTCAACAGCACCTGATAATGTGAGAGCACTTGGTTTTGGTGCTGGCATGGGATTACCCAATATGAAAAAGTATTCTGATGAAATGAAAATTGATTCTGTAGTGGGTGCGGGAACTACGGTTACTATAGATATTAATTTGTAATAATGTCTTTAAATAAACCTTTTTATTTCATTTTTAGATTTGAAAGGTATAGGTGCTTTATGGATAAGTTTTTCACGGCTGTTCGTTTAGATGAGGACTTGTGTAAGGGATGTATTAATTGTATTAAAAGGTGTCCTACACAAGCCATTCGTGTACGAAATGGCAAGGCGGTAATTACAAAAAAGTTTTGTATTGATTGTGGTGAATGTATTAGAATCTGTCCACATCATGCAAAATTAGCTGTATACGATACCCCTAAAATATTAGATGATTATGAATACACAGTTGCTCTCCCTGCCCCAGCTTTATATGGACAGTTTAATAATTTAGATGATATTAATATATTATTGACTGCTTTAAAAAAGTATGGATTTGATGATGTGTATGAAGTTAGTGGAGCGGCAGAATTAGTATCTGAAATATCGAGACATTATGTGAATGAGAATAAAGAGAAATGGCCAATTATTAGCACCGCATGTCCTTCTGTAATACGATTAATCAGGGTGCGTTTTCCTAACTTAATAGAACATTTTCTTCCAATTATGGCTCCGGTTGATCTTGCAGCGACTTTAGCAAGAAAGAGGGCTATGGAGAAAACAGGACTTAAGGCAAATCAGATTGGAATTATATTTATATCACCTTGCCCTGCAAAAGTTAGCGCAGTTAAAGTTCCATTTGGAATAAGTAAGAGCAATATAGATGGTGTTTTAGCTATAAAAGAAGTATATCCTAAATTACTTACTCATATGAAGGAAGTAGAACAGTCGGGTATCATAGAGGAACTTGCTATCTCAGGTAAAATTGGGATAAGTTGGGGTGGTACCGGTGGAGAAGCAAGTGGTTTATTAACCGATAGTTATCTTGCAGCTGATGGTATAGAGAATGTTATTAGGGTACTTGAGGATTTAGAGGATCAAAAATTTGAATCATTAGAGTTCATTGAACTAAATGCATGTAGTGGTGGATGTGTTGGTGGAGTACTTACTGTGGAAAACCCTTTTGTTGCAAAGGTTAAACTGAAGAGGTTACGTAAGTATATGCCAGTAGCATGCAATCATATGGTAAAGAAAATTAGTTTAAATCCCTATTGGACAGAAGAAGTTAATTATGAACCTGTATTTAAACTTGGTGAAAATCTTGTAGAAAGTATTGCTATGATATCAAAAGTAGAAGAATTATGTGAGACATTTCCTGGGCTTGATTGTGGTTCATGTGGAGCACCAAGCTGTAAGGCACTTGCAGAAGATATTGTACGTGGTGTGGCAAGTGAGAAGGATTGTATCCATATATTGAGGGAATATATACATAAAATTTCTGGAGAGATGTTAACAATTGATGCTCATCATAAAGAATAATGATTACATATAAATTGTAGGATTCAGATGTCAAAAGTCTAATTTTTATTGTCGAATGAATATGAATGCATAATATTCATTCGGCTTGCCTTTCCTTCAAGTAATATCTTTCTTATTAAGCCTCTAACATACAGGAATAGTCGAAAATTTCCTATTCCTGCAGAGTCTTAAACAAAAGATAAGCATTACTTTCAGCCGGACTGCACCTCTATGAATAATCATGCATTCATATTCATAATGCTATATATGGATAGACTTTTGACACTCGAATCATTGTAGGTAATT
>JAEWHU010000236.1 GCA_023387635.1 Bacillota bacterium | reverse complement strand
TAGCCTTACAGTGATGTGGTGAGGAACCAGTAAATATAATATGACCCTTTTGACTGATTATCATATTATTTTTGGATTTGATTAATACTACGCTAAGTCCTAGAAAACGGTTTTTACATACATTGTGAATGTCAACAAAAACTCTCAAAAGTCTTGTTTGGCAATCTAACATATCTACCGAAAGACATACCTCTTTATAATCCTCGCATTTATCAAAGTCAATGCTTTTACTTGCTTCACAGCAACAATCGTGTGTAGTTTCAGTAGTAAGGTTATCCATTCCAGTTATTTTTTCAACATAATCATAATCAGTTTTACTTTCGTCCAATTCGCTATTATCCTCTGTTTCCGTAGTTGCTACATTAGTAATGAGTTCATCCATGTAATGCCTCCAGATTGTTAATGCTATTATAGTATATTCAGAATTATATAAAATGTGTATGTATTATTAATATTTTTGTTAAAAAACTCTTGTTTTTGATAGTTATCAAAAACTAATATACTGGAATATTATTATGAATTACATAGTCATGGAATATTTAACAGATTATGTAATATATATTGACATTTTATTCTATTGTTGTATGATTTATATAACACTAGGTTTTCGAAACATCAATTATTCAAATAAAGAGTTTCGCAATTGCCTACTATGATTCGGGTGTCAAAAGTCTATCATAAATACCTCTATGAATATGAGTGTGTAAATATTCGTAGAGGCGCTGACCGTCTGAAATCAATGGATTATCTTTTGCTTAAGACTCTGTATGCTCAGAGGCTTAATAAGAAAGATATTGATTGAAGGAAAGGCAAGCCGAAAGAATTTTATACACTCGTATTCATTCAATAATAAAAATTTGACTTTTGACACCTGAATCCTATTATATAATACTGTAAAGGGGAAATACTATGGAATTTATATTGGCAGATGGAAAGAAAATTGTTACTGAATCGGGAAAGGAAATTTTATTAAAAGGGTTTGGCTTAGGAGGATGGCTTCTTCCTGAAGGTTATATGTGGAAATTCTATAACGATTGTGATCGTCCTAGAAAAATGGAAGAACTTATTAGAAATCAGTGTGGAGAAGAATATTCTGAATACTTTTGGAGAAGGTATTTCGATAATTACATCACTAGTAAAGATATTGAATTAATCCGTGAATGGGGATTTAATAGCGTGCGTCTTCCTATGAATTCAAGAAAGTTATTCAAAACAGAGGGTGAAGAAGTATATGCAATCGAAACTGAAATAAAAAGAATTGATGACTTAATAAAATGGTGTGAAGAGAATGAAATTTATGTCATATTAGATATGCATGGTGCACCAGGCGGTCAAACTGGAGCTAATATAGATGACTGTAAGATGGATAAACCAGAGTTGTTTATGGAAGAGATAAATCAAATACATTTAATAAAAATGTGGGGTTTTCTTGCGAATCGCTATAGTGATAAAGCATGTGTTGCAGGATACGATTTAATAAACGAACCTTTACCTAACTGGTTTAACATGTATAATGATTTGGTATATCCATTATATATTAAGATAATCAAAGAAATTCGTAAAGTGGATAAAAAACATATGATAATATTAGAAGGTGTGCATTGGGATACTGATTTCTCTATTTTTGAACCGATGAAAGTTGAAATGCCAGATAACAATATTATGTTACAATTTCATAAGTATTGGAATTGTCCAGATAGAGAAAGTATTAAACACTTTTTAGTATGGAGAGATGAACTTAATATACCTTTATTTATGGGAGAAGGTGGAGAGAATAATACAGATTGGTATGTTGGAATGTTTTCTATGTTAAGAAAAGAGAATATATCTTATAATTTTTGGAGTTACAAAAAGATGGATAATAATAACTCTCCAATCACCTTTCCAAGACCAAAGGATTGGGATAAAATGATTGATTGTGTGAAAGGAAATATCTCGTTGTCTGAAAAAGAGGCAATCCCAATATGGGATGATTTCTTAGAATCAATTTGTAATTTTAGTGTAAATAAAAATGTAATATTATCAATAGAATCTTATGTACCAATTACTATACCAGCAGAATATTTTACATATGGCAAAGGAAGTGCAAAGAAGAATGGTGCTAAGGTTAGGACTGAAAGTGAACTTAGTATACTCTTTAGAGAAGATAATAATAGGTGTAATGAACCTGATTATCGAGGTCATGGTGGAGCGGTACAACCAGAAAGTGAAAAGTTATCTCTTCTACTACAAGTTGATGAAGAGGCTAAGTATGAATTCACGGTAAGAAAATCACAAAGAGTTAGAATCTCCTTATGTGGTAAAGAATTATTTAATAGTGAATTAAAGCCATCATTTGTGTTAAATGTAGAATGCAATAATACAGTTATGCCATATACAGAGATTGTAGCCACCAATGAAGAGGTAGTAATAGAAACAGAGGGTACAAGCATAGGGACATATGAGCTTTCTATAAAAACTGAAGAAGAGATAGAACTTTATGAAATACAGGTAATATACGTATAAAGTGATATTCAAGAAAAGATTATTAGTGAATTAAATACCTATAGAATTATTTGCGTTCCTACTAGAATAGTTTAACTAAAAAAATGGTGTAAGGGATGAAATCTCGTGCACTGTGAAAAAAATATTAGCTATTATGAATGAATCTAGGCGTTTAGTTACATTCTAAGAGAAAAGGAGTGTAATAATATGAATGGAAATGCAGAACTTTTGAATTTTATTTATCAAAATTCACAGATGGGTATAGACACGATTGGACAACTTATTGACATTACTGAAGAACAAGAATTTAGAGAATTTTTAAAGAAACAAAAAGCTGATTATGAAGAATTTCATGAGAAGGCTAGAAATATGTTAAATGAGAATGGTTTTGATGAAAAAGGTATTAGTTTATTTGAAAAAATTAAGGCTTATTTGATGATTAATTTTCAAACTTTAACAGATAAATCTACAGGGCATATAGCCGAAATGCTTATTATAGGGAGTAATATGGGTGTAACGGATGCAATAAAAAATATAAATAAATATAAAGAGGCCGAAAAAGATATCGTTAAGTTAATGGAAAAATTAAAAGTTCATGAAGAAAAAAGTATAGAGAATCTGAAGAAATTTTTATAACCTAAAAAGTAAAAGTGTATCTAAGTTAGTGGATACGCTTTTACTTTTTAAATTTATAAGAATTATAATTATAATTAACTTGAATTAATTTTGTTAATTTGGTAAAATTTACTAAGTTGATTTTTGCAAAAGTGTAATCACTTGTAA
>JAEWHU010000019.1 GCA_023387635.1 Bacillota bacterium | reverse complement strand
ACTATTATAATACTTGCATTTTGGTCTGTTATTAAAGATTTACTAAATAGTAAATTTTCATAAGTATTTCTTGATTTATCTTCTTTTATAATCCTTAAACTATTAATTCCAGCATCTAGCAAATAATCACTCATTGCTTCTGCTTCAGATATTTCTTCACCAGATCCCTGTCCACCAGATACAATCACTTTTGTATTTTCATTTTCTCCTAGATATTTAACTGCTGCATCTAAACGGTTTTTTAAAGCTCTTGAAGGTTTCGTTCCCTTAACTTGTGCTCCTAATATGATTAAATAATCCCCCTTATCTTGTGGTTTACTGTTTCCATAACCGATTATAATTCCTTCAATTATTAGAAATAGCAAAACTCCTATGGAAAATAAAGTAACAATCAAAACCTTAAGTTTTAGTGGTATTTCAATACCTCTAGAATCAATATACCATAAAACTATAGATAAACATAAACTAAGAGTTCCAACCAACGCCCAAAACCATAAAAATGCGGTACCTCTCCCTGCATATGCAATAATAGCAATTAAGTAAAGAAAGCACACTATCCCAAGGATGAATAATAATATCATTAGTTTCTTTATAGTATCAACCTCCTCTCTATTTAGGAAAGAGATGATTAATTATCTTTGATTCATTCTCATTTTGTTTTGTGTACACAAGTTCTCTTTTCAGTACTTCTTCATAAACATTTATAATATTATTAGCAAATTCCTCTGTGGAATACTTCTGCATTTTAATTCTTGCGTTCTCACCATATGGAATTCCTGTAGATTCATAAAGAATTGCATCTAGTCCATGGATTAATTCATCTTTCGTCGTAAATTTATATCCATTTTTACCAACCTCTAATATTTCATCAAGACATTTATCATCTCTTGCTACAACAGGAAGTCCAGCCGCCATAGCTTCTATATAAGTAAGTCCTTGTGTTTCACTTGTAGATCCACTTACAAACACATCTCCAACCCTATAATATAGGCCTATGTCGTCCCAAGGCTTTGGACCAGTAAATATGATACGATCTTCTAAATTATAATCTTTTACCTTTTGTTTTAGATTATCCATATCAGGGCCACCGCCAATCACTATGAATTTTACATTTTTTCTAACATTCATATATTCTGGCATAGCGTCAATGATCTCTGCAATATTTTTTTCTTTGGATATTCTACCAATATAGATTATAACTTTATCTAAACAATCTATCCCTATTTCATCTTTTACTCTTTTAATATCTTCTTCTGAATATAAATTGCTATCAAATTTTCTTAAATCTACACCCGTAGGTACTACTGTAATATCTCTATTTACATTATATCTTAGTAGCAATTCCTTTACTTTAGCGGTAGGAACTATCACTTGTTCTACATGATTACAACACAGCCTTGTAAATACCCTTGCAAATGCTTTTGCCCTACGATCTAGGGTTTTATTATGAGTAACATAGTGTGTATAATCTTCATATATAGTGTGATAAGTATGAACCATAGGAATATGTAATTCTCTTGCCATTATACGTCCAAATATCCCTAGTGAAAATTCTGTATGGGTATGAATTAAATCTAAATTAAATTTTTTTATCATAGAAGCTAGCTTTAAATGATAAAATAAACCTACTCTTCGTTCTGTAATTAAAATACAAGGTAAACTTGGTACTCGAAATACATTATGCTCATATTTAGGTGCTCCTGGTGACGTTGTGGTAAATACATACACCGTATGACCTAATAATTCAAGTTCATTTTTTAATGTTAAAACTGAAGTTGCCACCCCATTAATTTCTGGATAATATGAATCTGTAAATAATCCTATATTCATAAATTTTTCCCCCTACTATCCTTAAATACCCATAAAATCTATTCTACTTGTCCGATTCTTTTGTCATTTTCTAGAATATGATTTACTAACCAGTTACTTAAAAACTCTAAGATGTCTAGAAGCGTTCCCGTTTGATTATGATCCATTTGTTCAAAATCAATCTCATGTAATTTTTCAAGAAATTCTACATGTTCAATTTTATGACTAAATCTTTTTTTGTATCCTATGCTTTCCATGTAGGCCTCTTCATGAGCAAAATGAGTTACAGCATATTGTTTCAAATTTTCAATAATACTTACAATATTATCAAACTTATCTGCTATATAATTATCTTGGAACACATTATAAGCTTCCCTTGCAATACGAAATAATTCTTTATGCTCTTCATCAATTTGCGCAATACCCGTATAATATTCCTCTTTCATTTCAAACATGTATATTTTCCTCTTTTCATCATCATATTTTTCAAAGCAAATATTCAAGGTCCGTACTTTAACTATTTGTTCTCTCTTTCCTTACAAGATAGCCATTCCTTTTCTTTAAATCCTACTAATACAAAATCATTTCCTATTAATAAAGGTCTTTTCACTAACATTCCATTGGTTGCTAATAATTCAATTTGTTCTTCTTCGCTCATGTCTTTTAATTTATCTTTTAAGTTCATTTCTTTATACAATATACCACTTGTATTAAAAAAACGCTTTAATGGTAATTCACTTAATTTTAGATATGATTTAAGGTCTTCCTTGGTAGGATTATTTTGGGCAATATGAATTGGTTCATAAGACACATTATTTTCATCTAACCATTTTTTTGCTTTTTGACAAGTTGTACATTTGGGATAATAAATAAATTTATACACTGTTTTTTACCTCTTTCTTTTATTGAATTATGGTATTTCATATGCTATATATAAGCCTAGACATTTCTGTCTATCATATGTACATTTTTACTTGCCTTTCCCTCACTTGGTTCGGACGGTCTGCGTAAAAATATACATATGATATCACGAAATGTAGGAATTTAATTGTATAGCATATGAAATACTTAAATCACTTTTTATTCCAACACTACTTTCACTTCATCTCTTATGGTTAATGCATTTTCTAACACTTCACAATCCATGGCAATTATGTTTACACCTGCTTCTTTTGCTCTAATTAAAGCTTTGGAGAACTCAGGTTGGGTTTTATTGTTTGGTTCAAACCATTTTACATCCTTCATTTGTACTACTAGGATAAGATATGCTTCATACCCATCTTGTTTACATTCTATTAACTCATTGATATGTTTTATACCTCTTATGGTAGGAGCATCCGGAAAACGAACGATTCCATCTTCTTCTAATGTTACTCCTTTTACTTCAATAAAAGCCTTTTCATCTTTTGTTTCAACATATAAATCAAACCTTGAATTACCATATGTTTTTTCTGTTTTTATATTTATAACATCTTTAAATAGATTGCCATCCTTAATCCACTCATATACCACCTTATTAGGAGCCTGGGAATCCATATTAATTAATCGGTCACCTTTTTTTACCCCTATTAAAGAATATTTTGTTTTTCTTAATGGATTATTATTTTCTTCTACAAAAACGGTTGCATCTTCTATTAAAAGTTCCTTACATCTTCCTGTATTTTTTACATGACATACTTCTATTACTCCATCAATCTCTACATGTGCAATAAATCTATTTGGTCTTGATTTAAAAATACCTCTTTTTATATTCTTGTAAAACACAGCTAGCACTTCCATTTCTTCCTAATCTGGCTTGATTATACCATTGTTAAATCAGGTATTCAATATTAGAAATTTACCTTTTTATATACTTTATAGAAATTTTACTTTTAATTTGCATTAATTTGGCTTATAATAGTTATAATAGATCAAGGTTATGACTATTATGTATAATATTTGATTAGAAATGCATATACTGTAAAGGTGAAAGGAAGTATGTAGAATGAAAAAATTTAGCAAATTTATATTTGGAACTGTATCATTAGCTACTCTTGCATGCGGTGCTTACTACGTTTACAAAAACCTTATTAATAAGGATTCCTCTGATGAGTTCGATGATTTCGAAGATGAATTCGAGGATTTTGATACAGATGAGGATTATGATGATATTATAATACCTAAGGATACTAGAGAATATGTATCCATTAATATTACTTCTGACAACGACAAAGTAAGTTCAGAAGAACCAAAAGCTTCCCTTGAATCAGAAGAAACCTTGACTAATAATGAAGAAGCTTCTGATGAATTAGAGTAATCTATGAAGTATAATCAACAAACTTTTAATAACATACTAAGATAATGAAATTAAGTTTTATCATCCTAATTTTAGATGCACAAATTATAAAACCTAATCTTAACTTATGATTCATAATAATATGTTTCATATTATAAGATTAGGTTTTTTATTCTATTCTTTTCTAACCTAAAGCAATATCTAAAAATGACATGAGCATAAATCCAAGCATAGCTCCCATTGTTGCTGCATGACCATATAGATGTGAATCTGTTTGAGATTCTGGAATTAACTCTTCTACTACAACAAATACCATTGCACCAGCAGCGAAAGAAAGCGCGTATGGAAGTAGGGAACTAATTGATGAAGCAAGTGCTGCTCCAACAACAGCTGCTATTGGTTCCACAATACCGGATGCCTGACCGTAGAAAAAAGCTTTTCTTCGTGAATATCCATCTCTTCTAAGAGGTATGGATACTGCTGCACCCTCAGGAAAGTTCTGCAAAGCAATACCTATTACAAGCATAACTGCACTTGCTGTAGTAGCTGACGCTACTTTTCCTACCGAGCCAAATGATACACCAAAAGAAAGTCCTTCTGGTATGTTATGCAATGTAATTGCTGTTACTAATAAAATACTTCTTGTTAACGTATTTCTAGTGATTTTACCACCACCATGTGGTGTATCATTCATGTGATGAACATGTGGTAATAATTTATCTGCTAAAAACAAGAATAATCCACCAAGTCCAAATCCAATTATAACAGGAAACCATGGAAACCTATTTCCTTCTGATAATTCAAGTGCTGGTAATAACAAAGACCAGAAGGAAGCTGCAAGCATAATTCCAGCAGCCGTACCTAGCATAAAATTTAATACTTTAGGTTTAATGTCTTTAAAAAAGAATACCATTGCAGCTCCTGCTGCTGTGACACCCCAAGTAACTAATCCCCCTAAAAAAGCATTCATTATGGGATTCATCTTTTATCCTCCTAAAAATTAAAACATAATTTAGGGCATGGTACTTATGAAATCCTTTAATCTAACTAATAGTTCATCACTATTATCAATTTCATAGTAAGTATATTCTAATTCATCTGATGTTTTCGCATAAATACCACTACCAATTAATATAGTATAACTTTGGCCATCATCTGTCAATATGTCAAACTGGTAGATATATTCTAAAGTTTTATTTTCCCCTATGGTAAGAGGATGTTCATCTAATATTTCATACACTTCTTTTACTTTTTCAATCTGTATTGTAGTACATATTAATTTATTATTTACATCTTTTATAGTGAATTCACTAATTGTTTTATTCTGAATAGGATATAGATTTGATAGGAGTAATGTTTCAGCCTTGAAAAAACTATTATCTCCAGCTATATTATATTTCTTGTCAGCCGCTTCGTCTGATGCATTTTCATTTGTAATTCCATAATCTGCAGTTTCAGATTCTATATCTTGTTTTTGTGTCACAATTATTTCATCCAATTCTACACTTCCCTCAGCTGGTATTTCGTAAGCAGCACTATCATCACTAACAATGGAACCACTTGAGCTTTCACTCTTTTTGTGACTATTACTTCCACTATTTTTATTTGATACCCCATTATTCATAGCATATATACCCACCACAAAGACAAACAATGCAGCTGCGACTGTTGCTATCTTCATTGGAGCAAATATTGTTTTCTTCCTTTTACTTTCAATATTAATCACATTATCTGTATTGTTATTATTCTCTAATAAGTCCACGAAATCTTCCTGTACCATATCTGTAGATTTCCTTGGTCCATTCTCTGAAGCCTTCACGGCTTTTAAAGTTCTAGCAATTAATTCTTCAGAAACTTTTATATTGTCTATATCAAATGAGGCATCTAGATGGCTTTTTATATCCATAGTATTTATATCAAATTTATCTTTGTTCTTGTCAACCATCTTACACCCTCCCTTCTAGGTAACACTTTAGTTTATCTTTTGCTCTTGATAGCCTACTTTTCGCAGTCCCTTCTGCTATATGTAACATAGTTGCTGCCTCACTAATAGTTAAACCATGATAATATACACATAATAAAACATCTTTGTATTTATCAGGTAAGCTCATAACTACATTACGAATTAGTTTATTATCTTCTTCATTTTCAACAGCCTCATATTTATCAGCGCTGCTTAAAGTATTTTCATGATATTCTGTAATTGGTACTACTCTTTGGTTCCAAGCACTTTTTAAATAGTCTTTGCATGTATTAATCGTTATCCGAATAATCCATGTTTTTATACTGCTATTACCTTGAAAGGTACTAAGTTTTTGATTTACTTTTATAAAGACATCTTGAAAAATATCTTCAGCTAAATGTGTATCCTTTACATACATGTATGCTGTTCTTAACACATCGTTACCATATTCCCTCATTAATGTCTCAATGTCGTAAATCATTATCTTCTCCTCTGACATTGATAATTTCCCCCTATTAACGCCTTTTAATTCCGCGTTTTATCAAACCATAGTTGCAGTATAAGTATACTATTAAACATTAGACGATGCAATTTAAAAATTAGTTTCATCCAATATTTTGAAATACCAAATACACAGAATAATATGCATAAAAAACCTCCTTATTGTAAAGTGTATTTTAACTACTTTACAATAAGGAGGTTTGATTATATATTAAGTTTAAATATTTTTATATTAAGTTAAATTCTTTTAATCCATAATAAATTCCATCATCTAATATAGACTTTGTTTTATATTTTGCTTTTTCTAAGACAGCTTCGTAACTATTCCCCATAGCAATACCATATTCTACAAATTCAAGCATTTCTAAATCATTAGTGCTATCGCCAAATGCATAAGTATTTTCTTTTTTTATGTTTAGATATTCTATCATTTTACTTATACCAACTGCCTTGTTATAACCTTTTTGCATTAATTCAATGAATGTACCATGACATATAAGATCAAAACGTTCCTCTAAGTAAGGTACAATATTCTTAATGTCATCATTCATATTATAATTAATAGAATATTTATTATAATAATATTCATCTTCAGGTAATGGTTTCACATTACTTGCATAAAATGACCTCACAACATCTTTTACCATTTCGTATTCTACACTCATGTCTGTGGGATCATAATATACATAATCTGGACCTTCTACCACATAATTAACATTGTTTTTCTTCAAAAATTTAAGAAATTCATTATCAGACTTAGCTTTTAATACACTGTGATGTATAACTTTTCCTTCATATTCAACATAAGTACCTGCACCTGCTATGATTCCCAGAAACCCCAAATCCGTTAATTCCTTTGAAATCATTGACCTTGTTCTTCCAGTACAAATAACTGGTATGTGTCCATTTTCTAGTAATAGCCTGATACCTTTTTGGGTAGATTCTATAACCCCAACACTTGGATCGTGTAATGTTCCATCAATATCAAAAAATATAATTTTTTTATTATTTTCCATACTGCTACCTTTCTTTCAAAGCGAATATTCAAAGTCCACATGGTAAATGAGCGCCCTTAGCTACATTACTAAAAGCTATACCTGCAAAGCAGTTATAAGCTTTAATTATGCGTTTTGGCTACTTTGGGTCATCATATATAGATTAGCATAATTACCATTTTTCTCTAGTAATTCTTTATGTGTTCCTCTCTCTGCAATACCATTCTCTGTTAATACAATGATATTTTTTGCATTTCTTATGGTTGATAATCTATGTGCTATCACAAAAGTGGTACGATTCTTAGCTAGTTTTTCTAACGACTCTTGTACTACTTTTTCACTTTCATTATCAAGTGCTGAGGTAGCTTCATCAAAGATTAATATAGGTGGATTCTTTAGGAAGACTCTAGCAATACTTAGTCTTTGTTTTTGTCCCCCTGATAACTTAACCCCTCTTTGTCCTATATAAGTATTATACCCATCTGGCAACTCCATTATAAAATCATGAGCATTGGCGTTTTTCGCAGCTTCAATTATTTCTTCATCCGTTGCGTCTAGTTTACCATAGCGTATATTATCCATAACCGTTCCTGCAAATAAATATACTTCTTGTTGTACGATACCTATATTTTTGCGTAAAGATTTTAGTTTGATCTTCCTTATATCAACACCATCTAAAGTGATTTCTCCATTTGAAACTTCATAAAATCTTGGTATTAAGCTACACATGGTTGTTTTACCAACTCCAGAGGAACCTACAAGTGCAATATAATCTCCGCCGTCCACTTTTAGATTGATATTTTTAAATACTTCACCCTTTGAATCTTCATATTTAAATGACACATCCTTAAATTCAATATTACCCTTTACATCTTTTAGTGTAATAGCATCTTTCCTATCAGTGATATCAGGATTTACGTTCATAATATCCATAAAACGCTCAAATCCAGTAATACCATTCTGAAATTGTTCTGTAAAGTTAATCAATTTTTTAACTGGTTCAATAATATTATTAATGTACAATAAGAAAGTTAATAAATCACTTATTATAATAATATCTTTTATGATTAAAACAGTTCCACCAACAATTACTGCAACATTAATTAGGTTAGTAAACAATCCAAGTCCAGAATGAAAGGTTGCCATTTGCCAGTAACTATTACGTTTACTATCAACAAATCTACCATTACCTTCATTAAATTTGTTTATTTCCCATTTTTCATTTGCAAATGATTTTACAACTCTTATTCCTGATAGATTATCTTCAATTTGGGAATTAATATCTGCAATTCGTTCACGATTTCTTTTGAAGGCTCTTCCCATTTTATCTTTCATTTTAACTGCGTATATAAACATAATTGGTATAAAGGCAAAAACGATAAGAGTAAGAGGTAAATTAATATTTATAAGAATGATAAAGGCACCTACAAATTTTATCAATGAGATAACAATATCTTCTGGGCCATGGTGAGCTAGTTCGGTAATATCGAATAAGTCATTTGTAATTCTAGTCATTAACTGGCCAGTTTTTTGATTGTCATAAAAATTAAATGATAACTTTTGATAATGTTCAAAGATATCATTTCTCATATCATATTCCATTTTGGCGCCCATCATATGACCTTTATATGCAATATAAAAGTTACATATAAGCTCAAGTATAGCAAGGCCAACCATTAAAAAGGCTAACTTAATAATACTGCCCATTGCTTCACTTATTTCATAATTTACTAATAAATTATTGGTTATATGCCTCACAATCAGAGGATAAACAAGTGTAATTGCTGCACCTATTAGTGCGAAAAACATATCCGTAAAAAATAAGCCTTTATAAGGTTTATAATAGGATAAAAATACTTTAAATTTTTTGTTCATAATAATCTCCATTCTACCGATACACTGCGAATTTGGGCATCAGCACAAATTTGCCGTTTGAAAAATCTTGATTTTTCATACTAGCTCCCATTTCAACTGCCTCAAATCAGGGTGTGAAATTGTTCTTTATTTCACATTAGCTCCTTAACTATGAAAAATCAAGGTGTCTAAAAGATATTAACTATCTTTTAGAACACCTCTACTATCATAACATATTTTTTAATTAATAACCATCTAGTTTTTCATAGATGGTTTACTATCTAGTTTTTCATAGATGGTTTACTATCTTGTTTTGTATAGATGGTTTACTATCTATAAGATATATTATCTTGATAATTTGCTGCACATCTCATATAGATATTGATCTACGTCTTTTGTCATTTCTAAAGCTTCTTTTATATCATAATCAACAATTTTACCATCTTTGAAACCAACAACACGGTTACTAGCGCCACTACATAATAAGTCTACCGCTTTTGCTCCCATTGTTGATGCATATACTCTATCTTTACAAGTTGGGCTACCACCTCTTTGAATATGACCAATAATTGTAGCTCTTGTTTCCATGCCTGTTGCTTCTTCTATTCTTTTAGCCATTCCAAAAGAATCACCAACACCTTCTGCATTAATTATAATGTGATGTGTTTTTCCAACAATACGTTTTTCAATAATGTTATTTATAATTCTTTCTTCATTACCATCATAACGTTCTGTTATTAAAACATCCTCTGCTCCATTTGCAATACCACACCACAATGCAATATAACCAGCATTTCTACCCATTACTTCAATGATACTACATCTTTCATGAGAAGTTGAAGTATCTCTTACTTTATCGATAGCTTCCATTGCTGTATTTATTGCAGTATCAAAACCAATAGTATAATCTGTACAAGCAATATCTAAGTCAATTGTACCAGGAATTGCTACTGTATTAATTCCTCTCTCTGCTAGTTTTTCAGCTCCACGGAATGAACCATCACCACCAATAACAACAAGCCCATCAATTCCATGCTTTCTAAGAATTTCAGCTCCTCTATCTTGGACTTCTGGCTCAACAAATTCTTTACATCTTGCTGTATAAAGAATTGTACCACCCCTAGATATAATGTCGCATACCGTTGAGCTATCCATATCAATAATATCTTCTTCTAATAAGCCGTGATAACCACGTCTTATACCTTTTACTTTTAACCCATTAGCGATAGCTGTCCTAACTACTGCACGAATGGCAGCATTCATACCAGGAGCATCCCCACCACTTGTCAAAACACCAATTGTTTTTACTTCCTTAGCCATTATGTCACCTCCAATAAAACCTAATTTCCCTTATTCTAATTCATTTTTCTTCCTTTTTCAATACTCTTTTCAACCACTTTAATATTCTCCTTGGTATATACTTCATACAATTTTTCAAGAAGCGTGGTTTCTACCTTAACACCCATGTTTTTGGGTAATTGTTTTATTGCTTTTTCACATTCTAAATAAATATTAACCCTATCATTCCCATCATAATCACTTAAAATATTATACAAATTTTGTTCATCTTCTACAAATTTTTCTTTGTTTTCATACTTTATCCAAATTTCTTTTGGAATAGTATCAAAAGGAATTATTTCACTACAAATAATTTTTGCTGCTTTTTCTTCCTCTATTGTAATCTTACCTTTAACAAATACTTTATTGTCCTCTTCTAGGTAAGGTTTGTACTTTTCATAATCTCTTGGAAAAATAATTATTTCTACAGCACCAACCAAATCTTCTAACGTAATAAACGCCATCATGGAATTGGTCCTTGTGGTCTTTATTGTTTTACTTGTTATCATTCCACCAACCATTGCTATTTGGCCATCTTTAACCTTAACTTCCCCTGTTTCTTCATCCATAGCAAAATCAAGGGTGGTAGCTGTTATATTCTTACTAAGAAGTCCTTCATAAGCTTGTAATGGATGTCCACTAACATAAATACCCATTACTTCCTTTTCTAGTGAGAGCCTTTGTTCAATGGTATATTCTCCAACGTTTGGAAGATTATTCTCGTATTCTATCTTTTCTTCTTCCTCTGCAAAATCGAATAAAGACATTTGTCCAGTAAGATTTCTCTTCTTTTCCCCTGCTACTTCATCTAGTACCATAACATATATTAGCATAAGCTGCTTTCTTGTTCCTGGTAAACTATCAAATGCACCAGATTTGATAAAACTTTCCACGGTACGTTTATTTACTTCTTTACCAGATAATCTAGTTGCAAAATCCCTTAAACTTGTATATGGTCCATTTAATTCTCTTTCTTTTACAAGAGCCTCAATTACAGGTTTACCAAGTCCTTTGATAGCAGATAAACCATAGCGTATTGCTCCATTTGTTACAGAAAATATACTGTCACCTTCATTAATATCTGGTGGTAGTATCTTTATTCCCATTTGTCTGCAAGAAAAAATGTATTCAGCTACTTTCCCTGGATTATCAATGACAGAAGTCATAAGCGCTGCCATAAATTCAAGTGGATAATAACATTTTAAGTATGCAGTTTGATAGGATACCACTGCATATGCTGCTGCATGTGATTTATTAAATGCATATTTTGCAAAGTCAGACATCTCGTCAAAAATATGGTTTGCAACCTCTGCAGGAATCCCATTATTAACACAACCAATAACATCTTCCTCTACGTTACCATATACAAAGTTCTGCCTTTCCTTTTC
>JAEWHU010000002.1 GCA_023387635.1 Bacillota bacterium | reverse complement strand
TGGATGGGTGAAAATGGACCACTTAGTTCTTGTCTATGACGATATTTCCTTTAATGAAGACCACCAAGATGAATTTAATACTTATAATAATGAATTTGATTCCATAAAAGAAAAAGAGAATCTTTTATTATGGACATATCCTGGTTCAGGCGTTATAAAAAGAACTCTTACCATAACCTCTGATAGCTACCCTGGATTCTCTCACACCTATACCGATCAAAATGGTAGAGTATGGGGAAATATAGGTTATTATATGGGTAAAGGTGGATGGCTTTGTTTTAGTTCACCAATGGATGAAAACTTACCAAAAATAGATTATGAATCCGATGAATTAAATAAAATATCCCAGGATGAATATGATAAACTTAGTAGTAATCATATACAGAATGAAAAGATGATTTTTATACTTGCGATCATTTTAGTAAGTGGCCTTGTGACTACAACAATTCTTCTAATTCGTAGATTTTGGCCTAGCAATAATATAAATAATGATAATAACAAGTAAAGTAATCGGGGGAGAAACTCTTTAGATAAAGAAATAAAAGTCTTGTACAATGACATGCTCTCCTTGTGGTAGGCAGTTTAAATAATAAACTGTTTATCATAAGAAGGAGCGGTACGCAAAGAACAAGACTTTTTTATGGTCATACTCATAATTCCATACTATAGTTTAATCTTATTTTATTTAATATCCATTTTGAACAAATGTAAATTATCTGTAAAGTCAAACCCATATGACCAAGTACCATCTTTATATCCTATGGTTTGATACCATCTGCGCGGTTGGTTTTCTAATTGACTATTCAATCCAGAACCCTGAATACCAAAGCCTATTCCAGTAATTAAAATACCAATAACTATTAAACATATACTTATACTAATTAGTATCTTTTTATTACGCATCATACTCATATTTTCACCGCTTTCTTCTTCCAGATGTTACTCAGCTTAAAAGTTAATATATGTGTAATTTGTATCATCTTTTTACTAATTGTAATTGTAGCAATAGTAAGAAGAGATCCAATACCAACAGATGCTATTCCTAATCCTAGTTGAATTATTCCTACTGATAAATTATCAATCATAATAAATGGTGATCCAATGATACCAACTATAGAAGTAATAAAAAAGCCAAATGCACCAGCTCCAGTTGTAATGGGTACACACCAAACCACAATTATTGCACTTATGATTAATAGTGCAACTGATAATAATACGCAACCCCATAGTGGAAAGCCTATTGCTAAAAGTGCCATCCTTAGATACTTAGTCTGTGCCAAGGGTAGATTGACTATATCTACATTTTGTTCTTCTAATATATTCATAGCTATATCTCTGGGATTTCCAATCTTCTTTACTGCATCTAATTCCCCGTACCCATTTTCTTTATAATCCTCTATCATTTCATCATAATAAGTAATGAATTTATCGCGTTCTTTTTTTTCTATCTTTTGTAGATATTCAGTAAGAATTTCTAGGAATTCTATTTTACTCAAACTTCTTTACCTCCTTTTATAAATTCATAAACCTCCATAACCTGATACCAATCATTAAGGAATTCTGCTATATGCCTCTTTCCTTCTTTCGTAATCTTATAATACTTTCGTAATCGACTATTATGCTCAACTGAATATGTCTCAACATAAAAATTTGCTTCTAGTCTTCTTAATATGGGATATAGTGTAGATTCTGAAATTTCGATACAAGAAGAAATATCTTTTACAATTTGGTAACCATAGGAATCTGATTTTTGTAATACAGATAGAACACAAAATTCAAGTAACCCTTTTTTTAACTGTGTGTCCATGTCACACCTCCTAATATTTATACTATATAATACATAGTATAAGGTGTCAAGTAGTATTATCAATTATTTTCAAATGATATTAAACTTAAATACAAAAAACTCTAACATTAGCTAGCAGAAATTTATTATAAAAAGAGGTGGATTCCATAAAAATCTCTTAAATATTCTGCAATGTCTTTTCTCATACTGAAGTTTTATCCTTTCTGTAGTTACTACTCCAGTATAATAAAAAAATGCTACAATGAAAATGTATGAATTCTTTCATTTTTATGTTGGAACTTTACTACATTTTTATATTGTAACATTTATAATCAAAAAGAATGATATTTGGTAAACAGGTTATATTAACTTTATTGGAATTAAATAAAATAATCAAAAATAAAACTATTCTACTTACTTGATACTTTATCCCGTTGTGTAAAATAGTTTTAAGTATAATAATACTCCCTTACTAATTAAGAATGGAGAACTACATGAATATAGGATATGCTTGTTTGACCATCGGTGCGATGAATACCAGCTATAGAAGCTGCACATTAAAAAATGCAACCAAAGAAAACTTAACTACATTAATTGATGCAAACCTAGATGCTCTAAATAATGCCATTGACTATAACATAAAAAATCATATTAACCTTTTTCGAATAACCTCGGACTTAATTCCCTTTGGATCAAACCCTGCAAACTCCTTACCTTGGTGGGATATATTTCAGGAGAAATTTGATGCAATTGGAGATAAGATTAAGAAATCTAATATGAGAGTTTCCATGCATCCTGGCCAATATACTGTTTTAAATTCACCAAAAGAAGATATTGTTAATAGAGCTATTATGGACTTAGAATATCACAACAATGTACTAGATAGCCTTAAAGTTCCAAAAGAAAGCAAAATAATACTTCATATTGGTGGTGTTTATAATGACAAACCTGCTGCCATGAGCCGATTTATACACAATTATGAACGTTTAAATGATAAAGTGAAGAATAGATTAGTCATTGAAAATGATGACAAAAGTTATACTACTCATGATGCACTAACCATAGGTCATAAACTATCCATCCCAGTAGTATTTGACAATCTTCACAATTACTTAAATCCCTCAGACAAAGAAAAAACAGACGAGTATTATATTAACCTTGTAAAACCATTATGGAAGAAGGAAGATGGAACTCAAAAGATACATTTCTCCATGCAAGACCATATAAAAAAAGGTGGTTCACACTCACAAACCATTGAAATTCAGACCTTTCTACAGTTTTGCAAAGATATAAAACGAGATGATATTGATATTATGCTAGAGGTTAAGGATAAAAATCTTTCTGCCATTAAATGTATTCAATGTCTAAAAAAAGGACTACCCTACAAAGAGTTACAAGATGAATGGAATAGATACCAATATGCTATTCTTGAAACAAATACTTCACTATACGATGAATTAGAATATAGAATTAACGAACAGAGTATATCTCCATCTTTATTTTATGAAAAAATAGAGAACGGACTTACTCTAACTAAAAAAATAGATAATATCATTCTTGCAGCCAAGAAAGTTTATGTTTTAATATCAAAAGACCTAACAGAAAAAGAGAAGACTAATTTTGCTAAACATCTTGATGATGTTAGGAACTTTAAGTCTTCTCCATTAACTATGAAAAATTATTTGTATAAATTATCCCTAAAATATAATAATGAGGAATTGTTGAAGAACTATTATTTATATATTTAGTATGTAATGTTAATTATAAAATATTTTATTATGTTGCAGATTAAATCCTTGCCTTTTAAATATTATGCTGTACATCTTGTGATAACATTTCTATAAAGCAAGTTCTTAACTAGCAATTTTTGTTTTTATTGATGAATTATCTATTTGGCGAACTTTGCATATGATATTTTTAATCCCTAAAAATAATGTAACAGAAAGCATGATTCCTACAATAACATCACTAGCAAAATGTGCTCCCATAACGATACGGCTTGTTCCAACCAGCACAAACCATGCAAAAACTATAACTAAGATAGTATTCTTTCTTTTTTCCAACCTTGGATATAAAGAAGGGAGTAATGTCAATAGAATAACCGCGGCAGAATTCATGGAATGTCCTGATGGGAATGAAGCATATATATTTGAAAAACCACCCCGATTAGTAATAACATACCATGGAGTAAACTGTGTTAGTGGATCTGTCATTTCGCGAAGTCTCATTCTACCCCAAGTAGCCTTAATACTATTCATTACCACAAGAATTGCTACAAAATATAACAATGTGATAATTGCAAATGTTATAGTTTCTTTCTTTTTTTCTTCTGGTACTAACCGAAGTAATAAAACTGCACTCACAGCAAAAAACAACGCTAAAATAAAACCTAACGCTGCTGGTAATTGAATTGCAACATTATCTTTCAGATAGTTCCATATCATAAATCCTCCCATTGCTGAAAATAATACAAATAATACACCAAAGCCTATTATTGAGATTATTGAAGCCCATATTTTCGCCTTATTTCGAAACCTGATTAATGCAGCACAGCTAAAAATTGCAAGAACTATAATTGGTATTTCACCAATCACTTCAAAAATACGAGCCCATAGACTTTTCGTACTTATTGTCATGGAAATCTGTAAATCGTAAAATGTAAATATTAATAATAAAGCAATTCCTATTCCATAAAAAATCAATATCCCTCTTTTTTTCATGCCAACACCTCCAAATTCTGAGAACGAATTGATAAATAATTTAATACCTTCAACAATTACTACACTTTCATTAATATTCATTTGCATAAATATCTTTTATTTTATTTTCATTTCATATTTCCATTTAACATTTCCTCCATCTTTCTTTTTTCTATATTAACTTAAATAATATATGCTACAGCAGTAGATGTATTTCATATTTGTTACATATATTATATTTAATGAAAAAATTAAAAGCCCATACTGTCGTATGAGCTTCTTAGAAGTAACATCTGGATTTGAACTATCCAGGCATTACTAGAACGAATTATTAGGCACCAATGTTGATAAATAAAAAACTAGAATTCTCTATCTACTGCTGGAATTTTGATTTCACTATCAAATCCATTAATATTTGCCTCAAATACATATACTGGTTGGTAGAAACCTTTTGAATCAATCATATAATTTAAAGATACTTTACCAAGTTGAATTTCCAATTCCTGATTCCTAGAATAACGAAATTTTCCTTCTTTGATTCTTTCATATGCTTCTATTTCAGAAATAACATTAAAGTTTTTATAAGGTTCACATTCCAGAATATTATTATTAATGCTACCTAGTTTTCCATTATCATAATAAGTACAATTCAAAATACCATCGTAGATTTTATCTTCCATTTTAAATTGATTCAATTCAAACTGATAACCCATTTCATTAGTAATACTATAATCAGCCTGTTCAGGAATACTAATCCCATAAGTATCTAATGCTTCTCTAATTGTTTCCTCGCTCGCATCATATATCTGGTTAACCCTATCCCAGCTGAATGTAGTGTCAAAATCTGTAATTCTGTATGTTCCGCCAAGATATTCAATAACCATATTATATTTATCGTCTGCCCAATAAAAAGCTGTCTCATCATAATGGTCTGTACGACTTTCATCTATTTTGGTTCCCATGAGTGTAAATAACTCATCCGCCATCAGTCTGGTTTCATCAATAGAACGAATAGGAACTTGATAAACCATTACAGTTGTTTCCCTATCACTATATTTCTCATCAGTTACGATATTTAATTTATTCTTGTCATAAGTGACGATATATTCACATGATAAATTTCCTAGTTCTTGCTTCTCATATACAACATAAATAGTAATAAATAAACCTATGGCAAATAGCAATGGTAACTGTAGCAATAATGTACTTACTACTTTTATTTTTCCTTTTTTGCAGACAATAACTATCTGCCTAACAATTGCGTAACAGCCAAATCCAATCATTGTACCTAATACATTATTAAACAAGTCAGCAACTTCAAAAATACCTCTAGATAAGATTAATTGAATTAGTTCAATGGCCACAGTCAATGATAATCCAGCTAAATAAGCCTTCCAAAATACTCGAAATCGCTCCTTACCAATTGGAAGTAAGAAACCAAATGGTACAAATAATAATATGTTTAAAATAATATTTCTCCACGCACTTGCAGATGCATTAATCCATGCATCTTTATAGGAATAGACGAAAGATATCACTCCGCCACCCCATGTATTTCCTCTTGAAAACATCGTTGCTCCAAGTACTACAATCATATAACAGATAAATACTGCCCACCAACATAAATTAAATAAACTTAGTTTCTTATCGCCCTTAAGCAGTTTTATATATATTCCAAAATATCCAATACAAACAATTACCGCAAGAAATAATACAATACTAATTCCTAAAATAAGATATCCTGTACCAAGGTTAACTACATCCTGCATTCTCACAATATTTCACCTCAAATTCAATTCCTACATCTTTATGATGGAACTTTAGTAATTTTTTTGTTATATCTAATATCCAATATGCTTTTTTAGTACAATCAGTTTCCAAGATACATGAGATGAATACCATCACCAATATTTACTCCATATGACCAAGAGCCATTATCTATCCGTATCGTTTGATACCATTTATGTGTATTATATTCCAATTGTTTAGTTACCCCAAAACCTTGCATACCAAAACCAATACCTGTAATTAAAATACCTATTACAATCAATCCTAAACTTATTCCTATTAGCTTTTTCTTACAACTAATTATTTTCATAACTCCACCACTTTCTTCTTAAAAATACTATTTAGCTTTAAAGTTAGAACATGGGTAATATGTTTCATTTTTTTACACATTACAATTGTTACAATAGTAAGTAGGATCCCAATTCCAATTGATGTAATTCCTAATCCAAGCTGAATGATCCCTAAAGATAAACTCTCCATCATTATAAATGGTGAACCAATAATACTAACTAAACTAGTTAATAAAAATCCGATTGCTCCAGCTCCTGTTGTAATAGGCACACACCAAACTATAATAATTCCACTTAAAATTAGTAGGGCAACTGACATTAATATACAACCCCATAGTGGAGAGCCTAAGGCTAAAAGTGTTAACTTAAGATGTTTTATTCCTGTAGAGGATTGATTAGCAATCACAGTGTTTTGTTCTGTTAATATATTCTTAGTAATATCATTTATACATCCAAGTTTCTCAATTGCTTTTGCTTCCTCATATCCATTTTCTTTATAGTCTTCTATAATTTCATCATAATAAGTAATGTATTTATCTCGTTCTATTTTATCAATCTTATCCAATCGTTCATAGAGCATTTCTAAAAATTCTGTCTTACTCAACTCTCCTTACCTCCTTTAATAAATTCATAAACATCCATAACTTGGTACCATTCACTTAGGAATTCTGCAATATGCTTTTTCCCTTCTTCCGTAATCTTATAATACTTTCGTAATCGGCTATTGTGTTCTATGGAATATGTCTCAAGGTAAGAATTCGCTTCTAATCTTTTTAATATAGGATATAGGGTGGATTCTGAGATTTCAATACAAGTTGAAATATCTTTTATGATTTGATAACCGTAGGAATCCGATTTTTGTAACACAGCTAAAACACAAAATTCAAGCAATCCTTTTTTTAATTGAGTGTCCATTTCACACCTCCTTATGTCTATACTATACATTACATAGTATGATGTGTCAAGTAGTATCTTAATTGCAATCAGAGCTATGAAAGTCCCAAAAGAAAAAGGCTACCAAATCCCTAATGATATTTCTATCATTGGATTTGATAACCTTCCAATTAGTGGTATTATTTTATTTCTAAAGGTTTAGAGACTATTTTTAGAGAAGCGACAACCAGATATTGATCACAGTTCAAATATGTAGTCTTCCTAGATAAAAAGAAAAAGACACATCACTCACATGATATGTCTTTTCTTTTTAAAGGCGACAACCAGATTTGAACTGGTGCTCAGGGTGTTGCAGACCCATGCCTTACCACTTGGCTATGTCGCCTTATTATATAATAATATATTGCAATAATATATATTATATTCAT
The DNA here is from genome assembly GCA_023387635.1 of Bacillota bacterium. GTDB lineage: Bacteria > Bacillota > Clostridia > Lachnospirales > Lachnospiraceae > Anaerocolumna. Next base: position 139 of record JAEWHU010000002.1, on the reverse strand, counting down.
AAACATTAAAAATGATTCATATTTAATGTTTTATTTGCTTTTTTAATTAACTCATTGAGTCAATAAACTCCCCGAGTTGGGCTCGAACCAACAACCCCACGGTTAACAGCCGTGTGCTCTACCATTGAGCTATCAAGGA
>JAEWHU010000392.1 GCA_023387635.1 Bacillota bacterium | reverse complement strand
TAAACATATTGAAATATTTTAATTTATAGGAGGATAATTATGTCTAATTTAAAACGTTATGAATTTTGGTTTATCACAGGTTCCCAACATTTATATGGACCCGAAACATTAAAGCAAGTTGCAGAGCATTCTGAAATTATCGCCAAATCATTAAACGAAGCATCTGAAGTTCCTTGTACTGTAGTGTTTAAACCTATTGTTACTACTCCAGATGAAATAACTAAAGTAATAAAAGAAGCAAATTATGATGAAAATTGTGCCGGTATTATTACTTGGATGCACACTTTCTCTCCATCGAAAATGTGGATTAATGGTCTTTCCATCTTAGAAAAACCATATTGCCACCTTCATACTCAATACAATCGTACAATTCCTAATGAAGGAATCGATATGGACTTTATGAATCTAAATCAATCTGCACATGGTGATAGAGAACATGGATTTATTGGAACAAGACTTCGTATGCCTCGTAAAGTTATTGCTGGATACTGGGAAGATACCGATGTTAGAACAAAACTAGGTAGTTGGATGAGAGCTGCTGTTGGTGTTGCAGTTAGTAAAAATCTTAAAGTAATCCGTTTTGGGGATAACATGCGTCAAGTAGCTGTTACAGAAGGTGATAAAGTAGAAGCTCAACTTAAACTTGGTTGGCAAGTTAATACAACCGCAGTTGGCGATCTTGTTGCTGAAATCAATGCTGTTACAGAAGAAGCTGTTGATGCTTTAATAGAAGAATATAAAGAAAAATACACAATCGCTACTGATAATATGGATGCAATTCGTTATCAAGCTAAATGCGAAATTGCTATGAAGAAAATGTTAACTGAAGGTGGCTATGGTGCTTACACAAATACATTCGAAGATCTACATGGTATGGAAGAACTTCCAGGCCTTGCTAGCCAAAGGTTAATGGAAGCCGGATTTGGTTACGGTGGTGAAGGTGACTGGAAAGTATCTGCACTTACACATATTTTAAAAGAAATGGCTACTGGATTAGAAGGTGGTACTGCATTTATGGAGGACTACACTTATGATTTAACTGAAGGTAACGAATTATCTTTAGGCGCTCATATGTTAGAAGTTTGCCCTACTCTTGCTGCTGACAAACCTCGTATTGAAGTTCATCCACTAGGAATTGGTGGCAAGGCAGATCCTGCTCGTTTAGTATTTGAAGGCAAACCAGGGGATGCAATTGTTGTTTCTTTAGTTGATATGGGTGGACGTTTTAGATTAATCGTTCAAGATGTTGAAGCCGTAAAACCTATTTATGATATGCCTAATCTACCAGTTGCTCGTGTTATGTGGAAAGCTATGCCAGATCTTAAAACTGGTGCAGAATGCTGGATCGTTGCTGGTGGCGCTCATCATACTGTATTCTCATATTCAATTACAGCAGAACAAATGAGAGATTTTGCTGAAATGTTGGATATTGAATTTGTTCACATTAACAAAGATACAACTGTAAATAGCTTAAAACAATTATTGTTCCTTCAAGACATTGCTTGGAAATTAAAATAATCTAGATTATTTCAATAATTGCTAGAAAGGAAGTAAAATGTTAGAAAGCTTAAAAAAACAAGTATTTGAAGCAAATATGGATCTTCCTAAGTATGGACTAGTTACATTTACTTGGGGAAACGTATCTGGAATTGATAGAGAATCTGGATTAATTGTAATAAAACCATCTGGAGTTGAATATAACTCTATGAAAGTAGAAGATATGGTTGTTGTAGATCTTGATGGCAATGTAGTAGAGGGACATTATAAACCTTCTTCCGATACAGCTACCCATATTGAACTCTATAAATCTTTTAAAGATATTGGTGGAATTGTTCATACTCACTCTCGTTGGGCAACTACATTTGCTCAATCAGGAAGAGGAATTCCTGCCCTTGGTACTACACATGCAGATTATTTTTATGGAGAGATCCCTTGTACTAGAAAAATGACCAAGGAAGAAATCCAAGGTGCTTATGAAAAAGAAACCGGTACTGTTATTATCAATTGTTTTAATGAAAGAAATATTAATCCAAATGATGTACCAGGTGTAGTTGTTTATAGCCACGGACCATTTACATGGGGAAGCAATCCACAAGGTGCTGTTCATAATTCTGTGGTATTAGAGGAAGTATCCTTTATGGCTTGGCATAATTTATCATTATCTGGCAATACCATTCCTCCTATGCAACAAGAATTGTTAGATAAACATTACCTACGTAAACACGGTAAGGATGCTTATTACGGTCAATAAATATTAATTTACCTATTAAAATATTAATTTATCTATTAAAATATTGATTTATATATAAAAAAAATCCTTTATCAATTTATTCTCTATAAAAAGTTCTCTTTATAAAATAACGTTGAATCCACAAATTATCTTTTCAATTTGTGGATTCAATTTTATTTATTATATAGAGAGTTTTTCTAATTATACATTTTAATTCATATACATACATTTTTCTTCTTATTCCGTTTAAATATTTTATTTATAAATTAATTTACAAACTATATCTTATGGCTAATTTGTGAATTTTTTAAAAACCCCTTTCTTTTACTTGTCACAACTATTAAAGTATTCTATAATGTATATATTCACACTAAAAAATAATAAATTACCTAAAGATGACATATACTTTTTCTATGTTTATTTTAAAACATAGAAAATAACATTATAGATTAGAAATAATTTAAAGGAGTTCGCATGAAAAAGTTTGTAATTGTTCTTACAACAATTTGTTTATTATTTAGCAACTTTAATACTGCATATGCTAATAATAAAACAGATCTAAATTGGCCTGAAAATACCCCAAATATAAATTCTGAAGCAGCTATTGTAATGGAGGCCTCCACAGGAGCCATTCTATATGAAAAAAACATACACAAGACATACTATCCAGCTAGTATTACAAAGATTTTAACTACTCTTATTGCTCTTGAGAATTCATCCCTAGGAGAAATTGTAACCCATTCAAAAAAAGCAATTTACGATGTAGATCTCGATAGTAGTAGGATTGGTATTGATATTGGTGAACAATTAACTATGGAACAAAGTTTATACGGAATAATGCTTGAATCAGCCAACGAAGTTTCTTATGCTGTAGCTGAGCATATCTCTGGAGATGTTGAATCATTTGCAAAACTTATGAATGAAAAGGCGGCATCACTTGGCTGCGTTGATTCTAATTTTGTTAATCCCCATGGTTTACCAGATCCAAATCATTACACTTCTGCTTATGATATGGCTTTAATATCTAGAGCCGCTATTAACAACGAAACATTTAGAAAAATAGCCGGTACTAGGACATACACTATTCCACCTACTAACATACAAGAAGAAGCTAGACCTCTAGCTAACCATCATAAATTTGTTCGAAAATCAATTCCTTATGAAGGTGCAATTGGTGGAAAAACAGGTTATACCTCCAAAGCAAAATACACTTTAGTTACTTTTGCAGAACGTAATGGAATGACTCTTATTTGCGTACTTATGCGTAGCGAAAGTATACAAAGTGAGTATGAAGATACCGCTAATTTATTAAATTATGGATTTGATAATTTTTCAATTCATAAAATATCAGATGTAGAGGGAGGTAAAGAGGATCTTTCTTTAGAGGATTCATCCCTTTTCGCCAAATATAGTCCATTATTTAGCGATAGTGAAGCAAGACTACAAGTAGATCCAGCTAGCAATATTATCTTACCCAATCATGCGTCTTTTTCTGATACAGAAAAAGAAATTGTTTTAGCACCCTTAACTGAATTAACAGATGGCATTAATATTCTTGGTAATATTAAATATAGCTACAATGGAACTTACATTGGCTCTGCCAATATTACCTATGATTTTAGTAAGAATACAGACTTATTAGAAGGCTCCTATGTTCCAGTCCCTACAATAACTGAGCCAAACGCCGTGAGCAAACAACAAAAAAGCAATGAGTCTACTTATAATATGAAAGCTATAATCATAGGTGTTATTGTTTGTGTATTAGTGCTTTTAGTTGGATTATATATTATATTTATTGAGGTACCACATATCAGAAAGCGTAAAAACTATTTACAAAAAAGAAATAAGAGAAAGCGTACTACAATTGACTTTTAATAAGGTATGTCCAATATGCATTAAGCATACAAAAAATTTATAGCCGTAATATTTGATTCTTATTAACCTATATGGATAAAGATAAATAAAAAAGCTGAAATTCTCTTGTTAAAGGAGTAATTTCAGCTTTTTTTAGCAGATAACCTGCTTTGACACGTTCCTAACTGGAGTCGAACCAGCGGCCTACCGCTTAGGAGGCGGTCGCTCTATCCTACTGAGCTATAGGAACACGCATAAGTTATGCAAAACAATTCTACTATTTTCTAATCATTAAGTCAACCTATTTTCTAATATTTATTTGCTATTCTCTAATATTTATTTGCTGTAAAGTCGATATTTCCTTGTAACCACACATTTCCCTTAAAACGTCGCCCTACTAATGGTTCACCAAGTAAATCCTTTTTATTTATACCTATTTGTAAAGTAACGTCATTACAATTAACTGTAATATTATATATTTCTTCTTTTGTTATATCATTTATTTCACTTTCAACTTCAACAATTGTTCCAAGAACAGTATAATTATCAGATTCTGATCCAAATGGAGTAAATGAGGTTTCAACTATACTGTATATATCCTCATATTTAGCCCTTCTAGATATCATTGTATACATATCTATATCATCTATAGTCAAGCTATCAATAGCCTCTTGATTGCCTTTTTTCGCCTCTGCAATAAGCTGCCTTCTATATTGCATATCTGCAGTGTTATTTTTTGTTAATACCTCATCTTTTTCAATTGGTAGTAATATTTTACCATTAAGAGAAAGTGCAGATAAATTCATAGGTACAAGCATTGATTCTTTTTTTTCTCTGTTTTCTTCTAAATAATCAACTACATTCTGTAGATAAAATATTAAAGAAACACCTAAACGTATGTCATCGCACATCCCTGTATAGGAATCTGTATCCACTTTTTTAATAATAGTAACTTCCTCTTTGGTACTTAAAAGACTACTATAGAAACATGGAAAATAATGTTCCATATAAAACTTCCCATTGCTATCTACTTCTCCACGTATTACAATACCCATATTTTTAGTAAATCTTTTTTCAATTTCAACAAATTCTTTATCATTTTCTTTTTTATATACTCTTTTAGTTGTTGGCTCTTCCATGATTATGCTAAATAATCTTTCCAACTCTGTTCTATCTTCAATATTACTAAAACCGATTGCTCTTAAATAACTATGCACAATCACACACCACCTAACTTACATTTTATTCTTAAATTATATGCTTTTCTATTTTTAAAATGTTACCAAAGCAGAAAACTATACGCATTTATTACTTATATCATATATTTAGCTTACTGGCAAGAAATATAATAAATACCTACCAATAGTTAATACTTTCATATACTATAAATATACTATAATACCTTAATTATTATATTAGCACCGTATCGGTAATAAATAAAGTCAATTCCGTTTTTAAATCTCTTTCCACCCATGAATTTATTTTATTACCATTTTTATCTTGTATCATTCGTAAAACAGGACGTGTAGGACACTTCATATTCTGTCTTAACACAATACCTACTTCCCCTCCATTCGTTAATACTGCAGTACCATTAGGATATGCAGCTACTGACTCCATAAAATAATTAACTACTTTAAAATCGAACTTTATTCCAGCTTGGCTAATAATATAGTTGATAGAATCATGTACCTTCATTTTGGGACGCAAAAATCCATATACCATACTATCAAATACATCACATACCGCAACTATTTTGCTACCTATTTTTATCTTATCACCCAGCTTGTGAAATGGATAACCACTTCCATTCTCTCTTTCATGATGGCAAAGTATAATATCTTTTGCAGATGGTGTCAGCCAATCTTCCTTCACTACTGATGTATATCCATGTATAACATGTTTCATAAGTTCTTTCTTTTCAGCTACTGTAAACTCATTATATTCTTTGCTTAAATAATCAAAAGTTATTGAATTATAGCCAATATCATGTAGTAGACCACCAATAGCGATGTCCCTAACCTTACTCTTAGATAACTTCATTCTTAAACTGAGCAGAACAGATAGGGCGCATACATTAATACTATGGGAATATGTACTTTCACTTTTTCTACGTATTCCTGAGATAGAAAACATAACTTCCTTTTGTTTTAATATATCATCTATAATCTCTTCAGCTACACCTCTAATTTCTTCTAATTCACCATACCCTTGATATGAATATTTCTCAATAATATCTTTTACTATACTTTGGCATTGTTCCTTAATCACTTCTTCTATATTATCTGTATAATCAATGCCCATTGAAAATTCATCTTCAATATATATATCATTAATACCTAAACTGATTAATCTAATCAAATACTCTTTTTTAACTACACTTCCCTTAGTCATAATAACATTACCACTTTCACTTATTATGTCTTTCGCGAGTAATTCATTCCCTTTTATTAAATCTATTAATATTCTTCTCATATAAATCCCTCACATATGTACATTAGTTTCATTAGACCATCTATAAATACAATAATTCATATGACTATAAAATGTCAACATCTTATATAAATATTACATCAAGTCTTTGTTAATATATTAACATTGTGTTAAAAATAACGTATTTTTCTATTATATTTCTAGGATCGCTTTATTTGTGTTGTGCATTATGTATAATTTATATCAAATTTTACCATTATTTTGTCTATTGATTTGTACTTTTGTTATAAAGAATTGTTTGACATTACATTAATATTTTGTTATATTGATTTTGTAAGAAGCATTTTTATTCATTTGTTAATTTTTTAACATTAACTATAAATTCACGGGAGGATATATATTATGGCAGAATTAAATCAAATATCACCAAAGGAGCATGTTGACAAGTTAGTTGATAATGCAAAAGTAGCTTTAAAAGAATTTATGAATTTTGATCAAGAAACAATCGATACTATTGTACATGAAATGGCATTAGCAGGTTTAGCAAATCAACAATTATTAGCTAAAATGGCTGTAGAGGAAACAGGTAGGGGTATCTATGAAGATAAAATTACAAAAAACATTTTTGCTACTGAATATATATGGCATTCAGTAAAATATCAAAAGACAGTTGGTATTGTTGAAGATAATGAAGAAGAAGATTATATGATGATTGCAGAGCCAATCGGTATCGTAGCTGGTGTTACACATGTTACTAATCCTACTTCGACTACCATGTTTAAAATACTCTCTTGTATAAAAACTCGTAATCCTATTATATTTGGTTTCCATCCAAGTGCTCAAAAGTGTTCAGCAAAGGCTGCACAAATTCTATTAGATGCTGCCGTAAAATTTGGTGCACCAAAGAATTGTATTCAATGGATAGAATATCCTTCCGTGGAAGCAACTAATGTTCTAATGAATCATCCTGGTGTAGCTTGTATTCTTGCTACAGGAGGACCTGGAATGGTAAAGGCGGCATATTCATCTGGTAAACCTGCTCTTGGTGTAGGTCCTGGTAATGTTCCTTGCTTTATTGAAAAAACGGCTGTACTAAAAAGAGCTGTTAATGACTTAGTATTATCCAAAGCCTTTGATAATGGTATGATATGTGCTTCTGAGCAAGCTGCTATCATCGAAGCACCTGTATATAAAGAAGTAATTGAGCTTATGAAAAAAGCAGGTTGCTACTTTGCAACAAAAGAAGAAATCAAAAAATTAGAACTAGTAGTTATTAATATAGAAAAAATGGCTGTTAATCCAGCAATCGTAGGTCAATCACCAGCGAAAATTGCTGAACTTGCAGGATTTAGTATTCCAAAGGATACAAAAATTCTTTGTACAGAGTTAGATGGAGTAGGTAGAGATTATCCATTATCTATTGAGAAATTATCTCCAGTGCTTGCAGTAGTTAAAGCAAAAGATGTTGAAGATGGTTTAAAGCTTTGTGAAAAAATGCTTGCTACTGGTGGTATGGGTCACTCCTCAGTACTCCACGCAACCGATAATAAGGTAATTGATGAGTTTTCTAATCGTATGAAGACTGGCCGTATAATCATTAATTCTCCTTCTACTCATGGTGCTATCGGAGATATCTACAATACTAATATGCCATCCTTAACACTAGGATGTGGTTCTTACGGCGGTAACTCTACTACTAATAACGTATCAGCTGTAGACCTTGTTAATGTTAAACGTGTAGCTAAGAGGAGAAATAATATGCAATGGTTTAAAGTTCCAAGTAAAATATATTTTGAAGCAGGTTCCACTGCATATCTAGCAAAAATGCCTAATATAAGTAAAGCATTCATCGTAACTGACCCTGCTATGACTCAACTAGGATATGTAAATAAGGTATTATATCAATTAAGAAAAAGAGAAGAATATGTACATTGCGAAATCTTTGATCAAGTTGAACCAGACCCATCATTAGAAACAATAACAAAAGGCGTTGAGCTAATGAACCAATTTAAGCCTGACGTTATTATAGCACTTGGCGGTGGCTCAGCAATTGATGCTGCAAAAGGTATGTGGTTATTCTACGAAAACCCAGAAGCTGATTTTAAGAATATGTCCCTTAAATTCTTAGACATTAGAAAGAGAACTTACAAGTTCCCACAGTTAGGTAAAAAGGCACAATTAGTTGCTATACCAACAACATCCGGTACCGGATCTGAAGTAACATCTTTTGCTGTTATTTCAGATAAAAAAGAAAATAAAAAGTATCCATTGGCTGACTATGAATTAACACCAGATGTTGCTATTATTGACCCTGAGTTTGTTATGACAGTTCCAAAACAATCCACCGCTTGGACTGGTATGGACGTCTTAACACATGCAATTGAAGCTTATATATCCGTCTTAGCTTCTGACTATACCGATGCATTAGCTATACACGCTATTGAAATGGTATTTACTTACCTAAAGAGATCTTATGAATTTGGTGCTAATGACCCTATGGCACGTGAGAAAATGCATAATGCATCTACTATTGCAGGTATGGCATTCACCAATGCATTCCTTGGAATTAACCATTCATTAGCTCACAAATTAGGTGGTGAATATCATGTTCCACACGGATATGCAAATGCTATCTTATTACCTCATGTAATTCGTTATAATGGTGTTGAATGCCCAACTAAGTTTACTATTTGGCCTAAATATGAAAACTATATTGTTGGAGATAAAATATTTGCGTTAATGAATAAACTAGGCTATAAACCAAAAAGTAATAATGATGCTGTTGAAATTCTTGCTAGTGAAGTTGAAAAATTGAATGAATTCTTACAAATACCTGCTACTTTAAAAGAGTATGGTATTGAAGAAAAAGACTTCTTATCAAAAGTAGGACACTTAGCAGACCTTGCTTTTGGAGATCAATGTACAACTGCAAATCCTAGATTACCTTTAGTATCAGAGTTAGAAGAATTATATTTAATCACTTATTATGGTAAAGGAAATGTTCCTGCAAAGAAATAAAATTAAACTGTATCTCCTAATCCCATAAGGTTATAGTTTCTTTACCACTAATATAAAATCAAACTTAATAACTTAAATTCGAGTAATACTTATAACAAGTACTCTAATTAAGATAAACCTATTAAGTTGCTAAAAGCTACTGAATACAAAGTGTTAATTTGTATTCAGTAGCTTTATATTTATACTTCAAATAATCCACTCTAAGACATTGTAAAACCATTAAAATAGACAATTGTCAAGATATGTTCCAACAATTGTCTAACCATTTTTATAATTTAATATGTTACAAACTAAAATTATTATATTTTTTTCATAGCCTCTGCTAATGCTATTTTTTCTTCTTCTGCTAGCACGACATAAGATTCACCATTAATAATTTCTTTAATATAAGTATAACATCCTTCTCTACTTGAATGCATAGAGTTAATAACAAACCCATCATTTTTATCGTTTAATAATGCTAAAGCAAAACTTAGTTTTCCACCCATTTCTTTAAATGCATCATATTTAACTATTCCCATCTTCTGATATGTTATTAATAAGTTTTCAGTTATTAAATCTAATTTATTTATGATTTTTTTATTCTCTGATTTCAAATTATCAACGTCTTGAAACCTAAGTATAAACTGTTCTTCTAAAGTTTTTGCATTTTCTCCACCCATAAATAATTTGTACTTTTTCTTTAATTTACTTTGCTTTATTAAAACGATAATTAAGGTTATAAATATAATAAAGCTAAATGCTATAAGACCTAAAATTACGTAATCTGTATCTATTCCCCATGTTTCGAATAAATTCATTCTTTCTCTCTCTCCTTATCCATACCTTGTTTCATATACAAACTTTAAATATTATCATTAATTGATTTTTTCTATTAATTCTATGATTCTTTCTAGTTCTTCACTTGAATAATATTCGATCTCTATTTTACCATTATCTTTGTTCTTATTTTTAATATTTACTTTGGTTCCTATTATTTTTTTCATTCTTTCTTCAAGTTCTTTATATATTAATACTTCCGCACTAGAAACAGCTATTTCTTCTTTTGCAACTTTGGTAGGATTTAATGTATTCTTGATTAATTTTTCTGTTTCTCTTACACTTAATTTTTGATCAAATACATTTGTTGCAATTTGATATTGAACATCGCCATCTTCTAATGGTAATAAGGCTCTTGCATGTCCACTTGATATCATGCTATCTATTAGCATTTGCTGCACTCTTTTATCAAGCTTTAATAATCTCATAGAATTAGTAACTGCAACTCTACTTTTAGATACACGATCTGCCACTTCATCTTGCTTTAGATTAAATTCTTTAATTAGATTTTGATATGCCAATGCTTCTTCAATTGGATTAAGATCTTCACGTTGAATATTCTCTATTAAAGCAATCTCCATAATCTCTTGTGGTGTGTACTCTTTAATTATTGCTGGAACTTCTTTTAGTCCAGCTACTCTCGCTGCTCTCCATCTTCGCTCACCAGCTATAATGCTATAAAACTTATCTTTCTTTTGTAAGATTAATGGCTGTATTATTCCATATTGTTTAATCGAATCTGCCAATTCTTGAATGGCATCTTCATCGAAATGCTTTCTAGGTTGTTCTCTGTTTGGTTCAATATCATTTATATTAATAAATGTTTCACGTGAAACATTTTCATCAATTTTTACTTCCTCAGATTTTTTAGTGTTACCTATTTTTTCTGGGATCATGGAATCTAGACCTTTTCCCAAACCTCTTTTTGATACTGCCATAAATATATTCCTTTCTTCTCATCATAAATATAATACCTAAACATTTAAATTACATTTAGGTATTATATTTATGTTCTAGTTTTCTAATATAAGTTTTCTGTTTAACGATGATTCATTAGCGTAATCAATATTAATTTCATTTGAATCTATTAATCGAATAGCTATTATGTAAGAAATTTATATTCTTAATTTTCATCTCTTTCAATAACTTCATCTGCTAATAAACGATAACCTTCTGCACCAGCTGATCTAGGTTCATATATATTTATTGGTAAGCCATGACTAGGAGACTCTGCTAATCTAACATTACGAGGAATAATAGATTTATAGATGTTTTGTTTTAAATTTGATTTAACATTTTCAACTACTTGCAAGGATAAGTTTGTACGAGCATCGTACATAGTAAATACTACACCTTCAATTTCTAATGATGGATTTAATCTTTTCTTTACTAGATTAATTGTATGAATTAATTGAGTTAATCCTTCCAAGGCATAATATTCGCACTGAATTGGTACTAATACAGTATCTGCAGTCGTCATAGCATTAACTGTAAGGGTATTTAAAGATGGTGGACAATCAATGATTATGAAATCATAATTATCTCTAACCTTTTCGATTTCTTTTTTGAGAATATATTCTTTTTCTTCTATGCCAATTAGTTCTATTTCAGCACCTGCAAGATTTACATTTGATGGTAGTAATGATAAATTATCAAATACGTTAGGAATGATACATTCTTCAATGGTACTTTGTCCAATAATTAATTGGTAAATAGTATTATTAATATTATTTTTATCAACGCCCAAGCCACTAGATGTATTACCTTGTGGATCTACATCTACTGTAAGTACTCTTTTACCTTTTTCTGCTAAACAGGCAGATAAATTGATTGACGTAGTTGTTTTTCCTACGCCACCTTTTTGGTTAGCTACAGCTATAATACGTCCCATATATTTATCCCCCTTTATATTTTGGATACGAACGACAAATCTATTATAACATTAATATATGTATATATCTATACCTTAAAAAATAAAAAATTAATAAAATGTTTCACGTGAAACATTTGATCTTCATATTATAAACCTTTAGTATAATTACTAATTGCATATTATATTAGTTATTACTCTGCCTAAATTAATCTTGATATAAACATCAGTATAATGTTTCACGTGAAATATTTGTTCTTCATATTATAAACCTTTAGTATAAATACTAATTGCATATTATATTAGTTATTACTCAGCCTAAATTAATCTTGATA
>JAEWHU010000385.1 GCA_023387635.1 Bacillota bacterium | reverse complement strand
ACATAGAGCAACTGCAGTAAGTTTTTTTACGACTTGAATTTTCATAATATCCTCCTTTTTTTTATAAAGAACCCGAACTTACACATTCGGATAACTTCCCTTTGTTGTTACTAACCCTTCACTGCTCCTTGTAAAGTACCTTTAGTAAAATGCTTAGATACCAATGGATATGCAAGAATCAATGGTAAACTAGATACAATAATCAGAGAAAATTTCAACAAATCACTCATTCCCTGTCTGGCTGCCATCAAAGTTGGGTCAACAATCATACTATCTGTCTCATTTAATACAAGAATTCTTCTTAATACAATCTGTAGTGGATACAGTTTTTCATTTTTAAGGTAAATAAAAGCATCAAAATACGCATTCCATCGTTCTACTGCATAATATAATGAAACAACGGCTAAGATTGGTTTTGATAATGGAAGTACAATTTTCATCAGAAAGCCAAACTGACTACATCCATCTAGCTTCGCTGCTTCATTCATTTCTTCTGGAATATTATTCTCAAAGAAACTTCTTATTATAATAAGGTTAAATACACTGATGGCATTGGGAATGATTAATACCCAGAAGGTGTTAATCAAATTTAATCTTGAATTGAGAATATAGTTTGGAATCATACCACCACTGAATATCATAGTAAATGTAAACAAGAAGGTTATAAACTTCTTCCCAGAAAAACCTCTGTAATATAATGGGTAAGCAGCTGCAACTGTCATCGTAAGACTGATTATTGTCCCAAAAACAGTATAAAAGATGGAATTTATGTAACTTCGGAATACATTCGGGTATTGAAACACCTCTTTATATCCTCTCAAGGAGAAATCCACCGGTAATAAACGTACTTGACCAGTAGACACTGCCTGAGGAGAACTAAAAGAAGAACTAAGTATATAAATCAATGGATACAATACTATAAGTAAAATCCCCAGTAGGAATAAGTCATTAAAAACCATAAAAAATCTGTCGCTTTTTGCTGCTTTCTTCATATATCTAACCTCACTTTTCTTTCAATCGATAAGATTTGTACTACTCATATGTATTCTTACAATAATTTAATTTCTTTCATTACCACAGGCTGACATCTGCTGCTTTTTTTGCTATTTTATTTACACTTAGAATAATCACAAGATTAATTATGGAATTGAATAAACCAATTGCTGCTCCATATGAGAAATCTGGTGAAACCGAAGCAAGTCCCATCTTATATACATAAGTAGATAAGATTTCTGAAGCGTTTCGATTCAAATCGTTCTGCATTAAAAAGGCTTTTTCAAATCCAATACTCATCATATAACCAGTATTCATAATTAGTAGCATTACGATTGTTGGTAAAATTCCCGGGATATCAATATGTAACATTCTTTGAAAGCGATTCGCTCCGTCAATCTCTGCGGATTCATGTAGATCTGGATCAATTCCTGACAATGCAGCAATATAGATAATACTGTTCCAGCCTACATTCTGCCAGACATCGAACCATACATAAAGGTGGGTAAAGCTTGCTGAATTTGCCATAAAGTCCTGTGGAGTACCACCAAGAGCAGCAATTAATATATTAATTATCCCGACCCTTTTATTAACAAACTGAATAATCATTCCGACTAATACCACCAGCGAAATAAAATGTGGCATATACGCGAACATCTGTGTCACTTTCTTAAGCCTTTTTCGTTTCGTATTATTGAGAGCTAGGGCATAAATAATCGGCAATGGGAATCCTGCCAGCAAGGAGTACACACTAAGGATGACTGTGTTTTTCATAACATCTGCGAACAGATAGCTGTTAAAAAATTTCATAAAATTTTCAAATCCAACCCATTTACTTCCGAATATTCCATCGACTGCACGATAATTTTTAAAAGCAATCTGTACTCCAACCATTGGGATATAACGAAATGTGATAAGCCAGATCAGTGGAAGCACCATAATAAGATACAGTTGCCAATTCTTGTATATTTCCAACTTGAAACGTTCCTTTAATGTTCGACTGGTAGGAACAATCCTTCGTTTATTTCTCGCCATACGTTCTAAATCCTCCTTTAATCATACTTTCTATAAGTCGTCTGTCTTACAATCAACTTCGTTGGAACTTTCGCTATGATCGAAGATACTTTTTGTTGCTCTATTTGTTCCTGTAGTAATTTTGCTGCTTTTATACCTAATTCTTCTCGATTCTGCCTGACGGTGGTAAGTCCAGGTGTCATGTACGATGCCTGTGGCAAATCATCATTACCAACAATAGAGATATCCTTCGGAACCCTAAACCCTTGATTTCGTAATACTTCTATTACTGAAGCAGCATAATTGTCATATGCTAGATAAATAGCAGTCGGTAAATCGTCCCAACACTGATGTAACAGAACCTGGAATGCTTCTGCACCAGACTGAGGGGAGTAATCCGTAGCTTCTACCAAGTATTTTGATTGAAAATCAATACCATTACTCTCTAAAAACATTTTATATCCTTCACAACGTTCCCTACCTGCAATGGAAACCAAAGGTCCAGCCAGATGTGCAATTTTTCTATGTCCTAAGAAATATAAATGCTCCATTGCCTGCGTAGCAGACATGACATTATCCGAAATTACAGTTGGAATACCGTTGTATACAGTTTCCACTGATACCATAGGAATATTGCCCTCAATAATATCCTGCACTTCGTCGGTAAATTTTGAATTTACTGCCAGTAAGATTCCATCCACATTACGGTATTTACAATGTTCAAGGCCAGATAACTTCCTCTCCCCCATAAATGGGTTCAAAAAAATTATGTCATAGCCGAAACTTCCAATCTCTTTTTGAAAACTTTGAATAATCTGGCTATAGTGAGGATGTACAATACCATTCCATAGTCCTTCTACTGCTAAGACTACTGCAATGAGCCAGGATCTCTTCGTAGTAAGTGTGCGTGCGGTACTGTTTGGGACATACCCAAGTTCTTCAATCTTTTTTTGAATGGTTTCTCGTGTTTTTATATTCACTCCTTTGTAACCATTAATAACTTTCGATACGGTTGCTATGGAAAAACCAGTTTCTCGAGAAATATCATAAATTGTTATCACGCTAACCTCCCCCCTTATAAAAAATAGAACAGAACAAATCGAAAGCGCTTTCCATAATTCTGCGCAAGTTCTCAATAAACTATAATTATTGTACAAATAAAGCATTTTTTTGAAAAACTTTTAACTTATTATAAATATATTGACTATTGTAATGTGATAATACTAGACAGTTATTTTTGTTTATATGTGCATTATAACATAAAATTAGAAAATATCAACAAAAACGACATGTCAATTTATACAATTTTATATAAAACAAAAAGCACTTTCGCACAATTTCTATACATTTTCTATATTTTCTTAAATATCCTATGGAAAATTTTCTATATCTTAATTTATGTGCCATCGATTATACTATTAAAAAATCTAATTATTGTCCATTTCTGTTTCTGACAATCTCTACAAGTAGAAAAAGGGGCTGTCGCATTAGTGATAAAAAAATCACTGATGTGATGGCCTCTTTTTATTTGGTTTGAAGAAAAATCATCTTATTCTAAGGTAGCAAAGGCATTTTAGACGTACTTTAATAGACCTTACCCTTTAGTAAAGTCTTCGGTTGGATAAAACATTTTGAATGTTCTAAATTTATGCACTTTTTTTCAATTCAAACAGATGTTGACCTGTTTTTCCTGCTTGAATTTTGTGATGAAGTTTATTTATGTTATGAGCAATCGCCAACAATACACTTTCTGCTTTTACATTCTTTATTCCACGGCTGAGAAAACGCCGGAACCCCATATTTTGTTTCAGTTCTCCAAAAGAGCCTTCTGCTTGAATGCTACGATTCATTCTAAGTTGGCACCCTTCATCGCTAGTGATTCGTTCCAAGTTTTCTTTTCGATATTGATTAAATCTCTTTGATACCTGCAAGTGTTTTGTGCGTTCTTCCAGCGGAGTTTTGCAGTTATTCCCTTTGATGCACTCAGCTTTATATGGGCAGTTACTACAATCTTCACAACTGTATAGCGTTCTTTCACGTATGTATCCCGTTTTTGTCTTTTCTTTTTTTACACCTGTTACGATTAGCGCCTTTCCATTTTTACAATGATAGCAATCTGCTTTTTCATCATACTCCATGTTTTCTATGCGCCCGATGTCTTTTTGATATTTACGTGTTTTTGATATTTCATAGTTTGCAGGTTTAATAAATGCAATCTGACCGTTTTGCTCTAAGAAAAGATAGTTCTCCTCACTTTCATAACCTGCATCTGCAACAATCTTTGAATACTTGAATGAAAGATAATTCTCCATATCTTTTAAAAATGGAATCAGTGTAGTGGTATCCGTAGGTTGAGGACCTATGGTTAACCATGTGATATACTCGGAATCCACTCCGTGTTGAAGATTATACCCAGCTTTTAACTGGCCGTTTCCCATGGCATCTTCTTTCATTCGCATAAAAGTTGCCTCGTGATCCGACTTAGAATAACTATTCCGTTCTCCACATATGTAAAGTTTTTGTGTATATTCTTTCAGCTTGTCTAGATATTCTTCCAGTAACTCAATACTTTTCTGCAAAGGACTTTTTCGTTTCCCAATCCCATGCACAAATGTGATATTTTCACTTTCTTTTATAGCATACAGTTTCTTTCGAAGTTTTTTTACATGCTTTAGCTGAACTTGCTTGCGATAAACAATCTTAATATCGTAAGCTTCCTCGCACTCAGCCACAAAGTTAGCCAACTTATCCAGAAGTTTCGCTAGATTTTTTGTTATTGATTTCTTCCATACAAATGTATACTTATTGGCACATGCTTCAATTTTTGTACCATCAATAAATATAGATTCACCAGAGATTTCTCCTAACGCATATAAATAGTTAGTGACTTCAGCTAGAATTCTTTCAGAACAAGGCGCAAAATGAATGCTTCTAAATCTTGCAAAAGTAGCGTGGTCAGGGACAGAAGCACCTTCTAATAGATACATGAAGTTAATGTCCCGTCTGCAATTTTGTTCCATGGACCTTGACGAGTAATCTCCATTCATATATGAGTAGAGTACTATCTTAAGAAGTTGACGTGGTGATACTTGATTTTCCTTTACTCTTTCGTAAGTGGAATATAAGTCAGTTAAATCCATCTCCTCCACAAACTGACTTAGTAATCGAACCGAATCATCTTCTGGGATAATGCCATCGATATTAAGTGGAAGTTTTAATTGATATCCGCTT
>JAEWHU010000384.1 GCA_023387635.1 Bacillota bacterium | reverse complement strand
GGTTAGTTATAAAAATCCAGTTTATACATATGAGACAAATGTAATGGGTACTGTTAATGTATTAGAGTGTGTAAGGCTGAATAAATGTGTAAAATCTGTCTTAAATGTAACAACGGATAAAGTATATCAAAATAATGAGTGGGAATGGGGATATCGTGAGAATGATCCGTTAGATGGGTTTGATCCTTATTCAAATAGCAAGTCTTGTTCTGAACTTGTTACTCATAGTTATAGTAACTCATTTTTTATAGATGATTCAGTATGTGTGTCTACGGCAAGGGCTGGTAATGTAATTGGAGGCGGAGATTTTGCTAATGATAGAATTATTCCTGATTGCATTAGAGCTGCTGAAAGAAAGGAAACAATTATTGTACGTAATCCATATTCTACAAGGCCATATCAACACGTGCTAGACCCACTTTATGCTTATTTGATGATTGCATGTAAGCAATATGAAGATAAACAATATGAAGGATATTATAATGTAGGACCTGATGACTCAGACTGCATATCAACAGGCGAATTAGTTGATAGATTCTGTAAAAAATGGGGTGAAGAGCAAACTTGGGTAAATAAATTTGTTGGTGGTCCGCATGAAGCAAATTTCTTAAAGTTAGACTGTTCTAAGATAAAAGCAACTTTTGGTTGGAAACCACGATGGAATGTTGATACTGCAATTGACAAGACTGTGGAATGGACGAAATGTTATTATAATAATGAGAATATACGTAATTGCATGGACAATCAGATCAAAGAATTTTTTGAAATATAATACAGTATAAAATAGATGAATGGAAAAGGACGATAAACTATGTTAGATAATTTAACGGAAGCACAGGCGAAACAGGAAATACTTAATTTGGTGGCTGAGTATTGCAATAAATTTCATATAAAAGATGAATATACCGAAGGAGATAGAATTCCATATGCATCAAGAGTGTATGATCAGGATGAGATGGTAAATCTTGTTGATAGCTCCTTGGAGTTTTGGTTAACAGCAGGAAGATATGCAGAGCAATTCGAAAAGGAATTTGCAGAATATCTTAACATAAAATATTGTTCACTTGTAAACTCAGGTTCATCAGCTAACCTTTTAGCATTTATGGCTTTAACTTCGCCTTTATTAGGAAATAGGGCCATAAAGCGTAATGACGAAGTAATTACAGTTGCAGCAGGTTTTCCAACTACTGTTTCTGCAATAATTCAATATGGAGCAATCCCTGTTTTTGTTGATGTTACAATCCCTGAATACAATATTGATATCACAAGATTAGAAGAAGCTGTTTCAGAGAAAACAAAAGCTGTAATGATTGCTCATACATTAGGCAATCCTTTTGATCTAGGAGCAGTTAAAGCGTTTTGTGATAAACACAATTTGTGGTTAATTGAGGATAATTGCGATGCTCTTGGTACTACCTATACGATTGATGGTGTTAAGAAATTGACTGGTACAATTGGGGATATTGGAACATCTAGTTTTTATCCTCCTCATCATATGACAATGGGTGAAGGTGGTGCTGTTTATACAGATAATCCGTTACTAAGCAAAATAGTTCGTTCTTTAAGGGATTGGGGAAGAGATTGCGTATGTCCATCTGGTAACGATGATTTGTGCGGACACAGATTTGATAAACAATATGGAGAACTTCCATTAGGTTATGATCATAAATATGTATATTCACATTTTGGTTATAACTTAAAAGCAACAGATATGCAGGCAGCAGTAGGCTGTGCTCAATTGAAAAAGTTTCCTACTTTTGTAGCTAGAAGAAAGCATAACTTTGAAAGATTGAAATCGAAATTAACTGAGGTAGAAGATAAACTTATCCTTCCAGTTGCTTGTGACAATTCAGAACCAAGCTGGTTTGGTTTTCTAATAACATGTAAAGAGGGTATTGATAGGAATAAAGTTGTTCAATACGCTGAAAAACATGGTGTTCAGACAAGAATGCTCTTTGCGGGCAATCTTATTAAACATCCTTGTTTTGATGAAATGAGAAAGTCAGGAGAAGGTTATAGAGTGGTTGGAAGTCTTGAGAGTACCAATAGAATCATGAAGGATACTTTCTGGATTGGTGTATATCCTGGTATGACAGATGCGATGATAGATTATATGGCTAAGATAATTATTGAGGCTGTGGGGCAATAGGTAAATTAAATTTGTTCCATATATATTTAAGAAAAAGAAGGATAAGAGATGAAGGTTAGCGATTATATTGTAGAGTTTTTAATAAGCAAAAACATTACTGATGTTTTTGGCTATCCAGGGGGAATGGTAACTCACTTAATGGATTCCTTTGGAAAATATAAAGATAAGATTTCTGCTCATGTAAATTATCATGAACAAGCCTCTGCCTTTGCAGCATGTGGATATGCTCAAGTATCCAATAAGCCTGGTGTTGCATATGCTACAAGTGGGCCAGGTGCCACAAACCTGGTAACTGGAATTGCTAACGCTTATTTTGATTCAATCCCATGCATTTTTATAACTGGGCAAGTTAATACTTATGAAGCAAAGGGTGATTTATTAGTTAGGCAAAAAGGTTTTCAAGAAACAAGTATAGTCCAAATAGTAGAGTCTATTACAAAGTATGCAATACAAATTACTAATCAAGAAGATATAAAATATGAGTTGGAAAAAGCGTATAATATTTGTTTAGAAGGGCGACCTGGTCCAGTGGTTCTAGATATTCCAATGAATATTCAACGACAGGAAATTGAACCCATTAGTTTAAGAAGTTATGAACCTTTTTCTAGGAACGTGAATACAGAGATTGGTCGTTATGATGTATTACTTAAAGAATTAGAAAAATCGCAACGTCCATGTTTATTGGTGGGTGCTGGAGTTAAAAGTAGTGACTTAGTTAATGAATTTAGAAAACTAGCTTTAAATTTAGATATTCCTGTAGTTAGTAGTATGATAGCTAAAGATGTTATGAATAATGATGATGACAATTATTACGGATTCATAGGAGCATATGGAC
>JAEWHU010000363.1 GCA_023387635.1 Bacillota bacterium | reverse complement strand
CCATAGAGCCTTGTGCCAATTCTTCACTTAAAAACTGACATCCCATTATGATTAATCCAGTTCCTCCCTTTGCACGTTCTTCAAAATAGTTTATTTCATCGTCTGATATTGTACCATCAATATGTGAAGAATTCGTACCCATTGGTGAGAAAACAATACGGTTTTTTACTTCCATAGTTCCAATTTTAAATGGTGTAAATAATTTGTCATATTTCATAATGAACACTCCTTTTATGTTTGTTATTTTTTTAACTAACTTTAAGTCCATTATAAAACATTGTTTTTTTATTGTCAATACTTAGTACAATATAATATGTACCATGGTACATATTATGCTAAATAATAATTTATATATAAAATATAGTATTTTTCTTACAATATTCTTGAATACAAGAATATTAGATGATACTATAATAACTATTAGACTGATTGGAGAACACTTATGGAAGATTACTCAGATAAAAAGATTTACATATTAGATTGTGCAATTGAATTATTTAAAGAATTTGATTACGATAAGGTTACCATTAAACAAATATGCGAAAAAGCTTCTATCCCTAAAAGCACCTTTCATTATTATTATAAAGCAAAGGAAGATTTGATAAAAGATTTCTTTAAAGTTACGGATATAAATGCATGCCATATGATGCAAGCTTTATATACTAGTGATAATAGTTTAGAACAAATGTGGAAAGTGATAGAATTGTACTATAAGAGGCTAATAGATGCTGGTGTTTCCATATCTAAAACTGTATATATTTCTAATATTATGGAAGACAAGCATATTTTAGGGGTTAATAATGCCATTGCAAAAGATATGTATCTTACTTTAATCAAACGTGGACGCGAAAATAATCTCATACATAGTACTTGTAAAGACGATGAACAACTTCTAGGCACTTTGGTGTATGGATTAACTGGAATAGCATATTTATGGTGTGTGCAAAATGGTTCTTTTGATTTATTAAAAGAATGCCGTTCTGTGTTTGAAACAATATTAAATTATAATCCCAATTAAATTATAATTTGAAGAGTCATAATATTAAATGTAACTTTATTCAATATTGAATTAGATTAATAAAATTATAAAATAATATGTATTTACATCATTGATATTGTTAAAAGTATAACATAACTAATGCAACGCATATTGAAAATTTTTAAAAATAAGACCTCTTTATGTATCTATAGTACAGATACTCAAGGAGGTCTTATGATATGAAACATATAAACTGTTATAACAATCTATAAATTTATCAAGGTTTTAAGTAAGCATAGCCTTCCATTTGCTTATTAACCAATTCTAATACTCCAACTGGAACTATATCAATAAAATTAATTAGCTCATCAGGCTTTAAGCTAAATCCTCTTAATGAATTGTTGCAAGCTAAAAACTTTACACCTTTGTTATTCAAAAGCTCCATTTCATCAATCTTTGTATCCTTATTATTCTTTCTATAGTATTCAACCGCCTTTGAATTAGCTAATACTTCAATATTCACCTTGTTATCAGATATAGCTTCTAATAAATTGCTTACATTTGCTAATAAAAGATTCCATTTGTCTAGTTCATCAATGTGAAATATTACTTTATAATCTTTCATTATTTACCCTCCAAACT
The DNA here is from genome assembly GCA_023387635.1 of Bacillota bacterium. Classification (GTDB taxonomy): domain Bacteria; phylum Bacillota; class Clostridia; order Lachnospirales; family Lachnospiraceae; genus Anaerocolumna. The sequence goes on along the minus strand of JAEWHU010000363.1, from coordinate 12,838 downwards.
CCATTGCTACTGATGAAGTGACGCCGAAAAATTTTTCATGATAGATTGTACCTCTTCTATATGTTCCGGTCTTAACAAATTAGTCATCTTGTCCCTAAAACTAGATAATTCTTTTGGTGTAAAAGTTCCTTCGTCTTGTTTATTAAAACTTTCATGAAGTAATGCCTTGGCTTCTTCCACCTTATCCTCTTTTACTCTTTCTAAAATAAATAGTAAAAATTTCTCTTGTCCTTGATTCATGATATACCCTCCTATGATTTATTTATATATAGTATTACAAAATCACTAGATTCAATTCAAGCTATAATTATATACAGAAATAATTCTCTTTTGATTTGGTGTTGTTCCTATGAAAATTTTCCCTCTATTTCTCCAATAATTTAAACTGATTCACTTCTTCGTGCAATAACATTGCTTGGGCAGATAATTCTTCACTTGCTGCTGAACTTTCTTCCGCGGTAGCTGCATTAGCTTGTACTACTGCTGATACCTCTAATAAGCCTTCTGTTATAAGTGTGATTGCCTCCGATTGTGTCACCGCAAAGTCCCTCATTAATACAACCCCTTCTGCAGATTTTTGCGCTAATATTGATATATCTAACACTGAATCAGATACTAATTTTGTTACCCTAACACCATCTTCAACAGATTTATTGGAAGCTTCTATTAAATATGCTGTTTCCTTAGCTGCTTCAACTGATTTCTCAGCAAGATTTCTTACCTCATTTGCTACTACAGCAAATCCTTTCCCTGCATCCCCAGCACGTGCAGCTTCTATAGATGCATTCAACGCTAAAAGATTGGTTTGTGCAGCGATATCATTTATTGCTTCTGTAATACTTCTAATCTGCTTGGTTGAATATGTAATATCATTCATAGAATTATGCATGTCATTCACTAAATTATTAACAGACAAAAATTCTTCTTCTGCCTGTTTAAACAATGGCATTGTTTTATCCGCTTGTTCCACATTATTCTTTGCGGCCTGGTCAATACTTGCAATCTTAATAGAAAGGTCCTCCATAGTAGCCGCTTGCTGTGTCGCTCCACTTGCTAATGCAATGGCTCCATCCGACACTTGAGATGCACCTACATTTACTTGTTCTGCTGCAATATATATCTGTGAAAAAGAAGAATTTAAGGATGTGAGAATTCGTTCAAGTGCTGTATGAATTGCTAAAAAATCTCCCGTATAATTCCCTTTACTAACTACCGTAAAATCATTCTTAGACATTCCAGTAAGAACTGTAGATATATCTAAGATATAGTCTTGTAATTTTGTAACAGTATTCTTTAACGCAACAGATAACCTAGCAATTTCATCTTCCCCATCTACAACAAAAACTTCTTCTGATAGATTCCCCTCTGCTAACAACTCAATCCGCTTAGTAACTGCAATTATTGGTAGGGTTATGGTTTTTGCAAAACGCAAGGATAGTACCATGCTTATAATTAATAAGATTATACTAATGAAAATACATATGGTTAAAGTACTATAAATATGAAACATTACTTGGATAACTGGAATAGTAACAGCTACAGACCACTCCTCAACCCCTTCTATTGGTGTAAATCCTACAAGACGCTTTTCTCCTCTATACTTTGTATAAGCAGTACCCGTTTCCCCGTTAACCATCCTAGTAATTGCTTTTGCAGCCAAGGTATAATTTTTATCTTGCTTTGCAAGTTCTATGTAATTTACCATACTCTCCACCGTAGATTTATCCGGATGTCCAACGGTAACTCCATTACGATCAACAATGAACGCATAGCCACCATCTCCGATTTTTATGTTATTTACTAACTCACTAAATAAATCATATAATATTCCACCATATAAAACACCTTGACTACCATTTTCATTTACAATTGGAGTAGCTAACATAATTGTAACTGTATTATCTACTTTATTTACTAATGGACTTGACATGTAAGTTTCTCCAGCTTTGGCCCTTTTATAGTATTCTCTTTCAGAAATATCACTATTACGTGTAGTTTTCCCATTATTATCAGCAATAGCAATATATGCAAAACCACTATTTTTTGCTAATTCTTCAAATAATAGATCTCGTTTTTTAATATCAATTACTTCTGTATCTACAAGTGTTGCTATTAACTCTAATTCTCTTTTGTAGATTTCAATTTCACTCTCTATTCCTTGACTATATGCCTCTGCTAACGCCCCCACATCTTCCTTTAGTTGGGATGTAGTGCTACTATAAAAAAGTATAGAACTAACACCTGTTATGATTATGATTGCAACCAATATGGGCACCATAAAATTTAATCGTAATTTGCTTTGAATCGAATTCATATTATTCCGCTCTCCTTTGTATACTTAAATTAATTCATACAACTACATCGAACAATTCTACTAAAAACATTATAGCAATACGCAATCAAATTCCTCCTACCATAATAATGATTACTAAAATGCAAATATCACATTGTAAAGAAATTATGTCATATTTCTATTATTATATCATATAACATAATAAATGTATAAAATCGGGTATGAGATTCTATGAATATAGATGAGAGGTATAAAATTACAAGCAATGATTACGCAGATCTCATAGTTAACTACTCAGGAGATAAGAATTCTTTAAATAACTTTCCCCTTGGCACTATTAATCCTATTGATAGTAACTATGCTGTACTACATATCCCTTCTGATGAATTAACGGTAAATAGCTTATCTAAGTTTGGTTATCCATCTATTCCTTGTTGCTACAGCTTACAGTCCATACCAGGCCACGTAGATAAACCAATGAAATGCATGTCCAAAGACCCTGTAACATCTTTAAATGGGCGTGGTGCACTTATTGGTGTGATTGACACAGGGATTGATTACCTAAGTCCATTGTTTCAAACTTCTAGTAACAATACTAAAATCATATCCATTTGGGATCAAACAATTGAAAGTGAACAGGATTATCCGGAAGACTTTTTTTATGGAACAGAATACTCTGAAGAGCAAATTAATCTAGCACTAGAAAGTGAAAATCCTTATAATATTGTGCCAAGTGTTGATGAAATTGGACATGGGACAATGATTGCTGGTATTGCTGGTGGAAGTGAAATTCAAGGGCAGGATTTCCGTGGAGTCGCCTATAATTCAGAATTCTTAATTATTAAACTAAAAGAGGCTAAACCAAACTTAAGAGAATTCTTACGAATACCAATGGATGCAATTGCCTATCAAGAAAACGATATTATGATGGGCATATCCTATCTAATTAAATATGCTGCTAAATTAAAGAGACCAATATCAATTTTAATAGGAGTAGGAACTTCACAAGGAGATCATGGAGGTAGAGGTTATTTAAGCTCTTTCTTATCTTATTATAGTAATGATCCTGGAATCGCATTTTCTATTCCTGCAGGTAATGAATCTAATCGGGGACACCATTATTATGGTGAAATTAATCCTTCCATTGGGTTTGATAATGTTGAGCTTAATGTTAGTACGAATGAAAAAGGATTCCTTATGGAGATATACGGAATTCCTCCTAGTAGCTTATGGATAGAAATTATTGCTCCTACCAATGAGCATTTAGGGCGTATAAACCCCTCCCTTGGTGGAAACAAAACTACACAAATATTTTACCTATACACTTCAATTATCATTGATAACCAATTAAAGGAAGATGACAGAACAGTTGAGCAATTAATTATAATTCGCTTTAATATGCCAGTTCCAGGTACTTGGCAATTTATTATATCCAGTGAAAGTGATTTATTTGCTCAGTTTCATATCTGGTTACCTACAGAAGCCTTCATTACAAAAGGTACTTATTTTATAAAACCTAACAATAATACTACTATTACCTCTCCTGGTAATGCTAGGATGCCAATAACAGTCACTGCATACAATCCTTTAAATGAAACATTATACTTTTATGCTAGCAAAGGAAATACTGTTCTTGATGAAGCAAAACCTGATATAACTGCTCCAGGAGTAGATGTCTTAGTACCAGTCAATCCATCACATACTTTACTAAGCACTGGAACTAGCTTAGCAACTGCTTACACCGCTGGTACCGTCGCTCTTTTACTTCAATGGGGTATTATAGATGGCAATGAACTATTACTAAATGGTGCACAAATAAAAAGGGCTTTAACTTTAGGTGCTAGACGTGACCCTACTCTTGATTATCCAAATCCTGATTGGGGATATGGCATTGTAGATATTGAAAAGACTCTACTTAGGTTACAACAAGACTTGGGTGAAGATGATTTACCTTCTGACAATGTAATCATAACTAAGAAATCTATATACTAAAAAAAAGTCCGAAACGATAGTTTAAACTACCAATTCGGACTTCTCTCTATTTATAAAACATATGCTTTCACTAATTTTAAAGTATTCAAAAGGGCTGTTTTATGTGTTCTTTCCATACCATGGCTTGCATGGATACCTTGACCTATTAGAGCTCCTTTTATATTGTTTCCCCCACGAAGCGCTGCAGAAACATCAGAACCATAATGTGGGAATATATCAATTACATAATCTAATTTATTTTCTTTTGCAAGATGAATCAAATGATTGGTTAATTCATAATCATATGGTCCAGAAGAATCTTTTGCACATATAGATACAGCATATTCTGTACCATTTAAATCATCACCAATAGCGCCCATATCCACTGCAATAAATTCTGTTATTTCATTTGGAATACTACTAGCTCCAAACCCTACTTCTTCGTAATTGCTAATAACTAATTTTAGATTTTTCTTTGGCACTAAATTTCCTTTTGATAAATCCTTTAATAAAGTAAGAAGTACTGCAACCGAAGCCTTGTCATCCAAATGCCTTGATTTTATAAATCCTGTTTCTGTATAAGCGAATTTTGGATCAAAACTAATGTAATCACCTGAATTAATTCCTAGTTTTAATACATCCTCTTTACTATTCACAATTTCATCAATACGAATTTCCATATTCTTTTCTGATCTATCTAATGTTCTTGCATCATCATAAGTATGAACAGAAGGGCTCTTAGATAGAATCGTTCCTGAATATGTCCTTCCATCTCTCGTATGAATCTGACAGTAGCTACCTTCTATACTATGCATGGTATAGCCACCCACTAAAGCAAACTTAAGCTTTCCTTCTTGGGTAATAGATCGTACCATTGCACCTAAGGTATCTACATGTGCTGATAAACCAACGGTTTCCTCTGTTTGTCCTTTTACAGATATAATAAGTCCGCCCTTTTGATTATATTCGCAAGAATAACCAAAGCTCTCTGCTTCCTCTTTTACAAAAGCCATAACCTCTTTTGTATAGCCAGATGGGCTTGGTATATTCACTAATTTTTCTATCGTTTTAATCATATATTCCATAGCAGTTTTTCTCCTTTTATTATATATCTAATTCTAATTCAACTGGACAATGGTCACTACCTAGTACTTCATTATGAATTTTACTTCCTGTCATTTTTTCTTTTAATTTTTCAGATACAACAAAATAATCGATTCTCCAACCAGCATTTTTTTCTCTGGCTTTAAACATATAAGACCACCATGTATACGCATCTGTAACATCTGGATAAAAATAACGAAATGAATCAATGAATCCACTATCTAATAATTTAGTCATCTTTTCTCTTTCTTCCACTGTAAATCCAGCATTTCGTGTATTGGTCTTAGGATTTTTTAAGTCGATTTCCTTATGGGCAACATTCAAATCTCCACAGATTACTACTGGTTTTTTGTCTTCTAAACTAAGAACATAGTTTCTAAAGTCATCTTCCCATTCCATACGATAATCTAACCTTGCAAGCTCTTTTTTAGAATTAGGAGTGTACACAGTTACTAGATAAAATTCTTTAAATTCTAAAGTAATTACACGTCCTTCATCATTATGTTTGTCCATGCCTAAATCATAAGACACAGATAATGGTTCTATTCTTGTAAATACAGCAGTTCCTGAATACCCTTTTTTTACCGCACTATTCCAGTACTGTGTATATCCATCTAAGATTACTTCAGCTTGTTCCTGTTGCATTTTACTTTCTTGTATGCAAAAAACATCTGCATCTACTTCACGAAAGAAATCATAAAATCCTTTTGTTATACAGGCTCTTAATCCGTTTACATTCCATGATATTAACTTCATTAAAGTCTCCTCCTACTTGTATCATATATATTTGTTGGTCAATTCTGATAATTAGATCTCTTTGTCTATATCCTTTAAAGATTCCTTAATTATATAAACTGCTATAATCCATTAATCTCTTTCTTAATAGGGTATATATGTCTTTTAGTGTCATATCTTTTGCATTACTAACATCAATTGTAAATGGTGGGTGGTTTTCCTCTTGATTCCTTTTTGCTATATCTTGCATGGAAGGTGGTAAATTTTTAATAAATATGACCTCATCCCTGGGTATAATACCAATAACATCTTCTCCCATTACGTGGACAATTGTAAATTCTTTTACATCTTTAAATGGTATATAACCAACAGAACTAGTAGAACTATCTATAATTCCATCAAAAGTTATTGTAATCAAAGGTTTCTTAATTCGTGTTTTACCACATAATATAATGAATGTAATTAGAAAAAATACGGATGCAATAAATCCAATTAACCAATATAGGGTTCTTTTTTCTCTCATTCCAATTACGCATAAAGCTATCGATAAAAGCAGGAAAAGAAAACCACCTGCTGCTGTACGAAAAACCTTTGGTTGCCTTGCCTCAATTATTAACTTTTCCACCTAATATACCTCCACAACCCACTATCTTACACATATAGTTTATTGTATCTGTTCTAATAAAAAATTGCAAGTAAACCCATTATTTTTCCAAAATAACATTTTGTTGACTCTAATAAACTCATGAAGTATACTTGATATTTGAATGACGAATTATTACTAATTGATACACTTTTTACTTTCGAAATGTATATATTAGTACACCTTTTAGAGAAAGGGGTAAGCATATGAATAAATTATATATATCAGATTTAGATGGTACTTTATTAAACTCTAAGATTGAATTATCTACTTATACTATAGATACCATCAACGAGTTAAAGAAACAAGGGTTACAATTTACAATAGCTACTGCAAGGACTGCTGCTTCTGCATCAAGGATATTAGAGCCGCTAGATCTTGATATACCTGTTATCTTAATGAATGGTGTTATAGTGTATCATTTAAAAACGAAAGAATATTTAAAAATCAATGCATTGCCATATAAACATTATGATACCATTGTTGATGTTTTAAAGAAAAATAATTTAACTGGATTTGTATATGAAGTAAAAGATAATAAACTTAGCACTTATTATGAAACTTTAGAATCAAATGCCATGAAAGAATTTCATGACGAACGAGTAACAAGATATGATAAAGTATTTACTAAAGTAAATAACTTATATGAAATTAAATCACCAAACATTATTTACTTCGCCTTATTAGATAAGAAAGAAGCATTGTTACCTGCCTATTACGCACTAAAGGATATTCCTGAATTGTCTATCGCTTTTTATAAAGATATTTATTCTAGTGAGGATATCTATTATTTAGAAATCTTTAGTGATAAGGCTACAAAATACAATGGTGTTAAATATCTACAAGAGAACTACCATTATGACTACATTATAGGCTTTGGTGATAATTTAAATGACCTTCCATTATTTAACGCCTGCAATGAAACTTGCGCAGTGGAAAATGCAAAAAATGAATTGAAGTCCATTGCAAATTATATAATTGAAAGTAATGAAGAGAATGGCGTTGCTAAATTTATCAACAAGCATTTTAATAAAACACAATAAAAAAGAAAGTTAGGTTTACGTACATGGATAAAATAGGTAAAGAACTTACCATAAAATATGCTTTTTTACAAAGCACATTCTGGCTTAGTCAATGTGTTATTTCTAGTTTTGCAGCTGTTTATTTATCTCATAGGGGATTTAGTACAACTACCATAGGTATTATACTTTCCTTAGCCTCTGTATTATCCGTTCTATTACAGCCACTAATTGCTTCTTACGCTGATAAGTCAACCAAAATAGCACTTAGGACAATTGTTATGTTACTTATGGGCGTAGTACTTTTATTAACCATTACCTTATGTTTCTTTCCTAACATACATTATCTAATAGCTATTGTCTATGTGATAGTTAATGCCATACAATGCACTTTAATTCCTTTGTTTAACTCTTTGGCCGTTATGTACATGAACAAAGAAATACCTCTTAACTATGGTTTAGCAAGAGGTATCAGTTCATTATCTTATGCATTTATGTCCTCATTTTTAGGAATTATATTAAGCAGATTTAGTCCAAGTATCTTAATTTATATATTTTTATTTACATATGTTCTCCTATTTATGTCCATATATTTTTATAAAATCAACAAAAAAAATATGTTAGTTCTTGAAAAATATTTAGAACACAAATCACTTAAAAAAGTACATACAAATGGACATCATGATACAGCATATAAAAAACCTTTATCTATGCCAGTATTTATTAAAACATACAAAAAATTTATGTTGTTGTTACTAGGATGCTCCATGCTTTTTTTCTCACATAGCATAATTAATACCTATCTTATAAATATTATGGAAAATGTAGGTGGGAACAGTAGAGATATGGGGATATCTCTTAGTATAAGTGCAGCCTTAGAATTACCTACTATGGCAGTTTTCGTTTACCTCTTAAGAAAGGCAAAATGTTCTACTTTATTGAAAATATCAGCTTTATTTTTCTTTCTAAAAGCAGGGTTGACATTTATTGCACAGGATATTATAACGCTACACTTTGCCCAATCTTTACAAATGCTAGCATTCGCTTTATTTACACCAGCTTCTGTATACTACGTGAATTCTATTATAAAAGAAGAAGACAAAGTAAAAGGCCAATCCCTACTAGGGGTTGCCATTCTTGGTATAGCAGGTACACTTGCTAATATTAGCGGTGGTAAAATAATCGATACCATGAGTGTATCCTCCATGCTCCTTATTGGAACCGTTGTTGCAGGTATTGGCTTCTTATTCGTTTTTATATTTACTGAGAAAGTATAAGAAAAAAATTATGCCTTTTTAAATTTTGCACTTACTGGAATACTTATTACAGCACTTAACGGCTTCCAAACAACTGTAGCTATACTAAAATCAATCATACTATGGATAACAGTACCAATTCCCACGAATCCAATTACAGTGATTAAATAACCTTTATCATAATAACCGGTAGTCATATTATTGCCATAATAAAAAATAGTAACTACAATAACTTCACATGCGGCATGTATTACAGATACAATAAATGCAAATAAAGCTGTTTTCTTTTTACTTTGAAGTGTTGTTTTATACTTACTTAATAGTAATGCTCCAATGGTCGCAAATACTACATGGGTTAACGCACGAAAAACGATTACAATTGGGAAACCTGCTGTTAAAAATCCAAAACCCGTTATAAGTGCAACGGATATTGCCACTACTGGGGATATAAACATTGCAATAAATATTGGTACATGACTTGCTAGAGTATAGGATACTGGCTCAAGCATAATCTTTGGTGCAAACATGGGGATTATTATTCCAATCGCACATAATAGTGCTGATATAGCCATAATCTGAACTTTATTATTTCTCATATATACTGCCTTCTTTCTTAATGTCTTGCTGTCTTGTCAGTTGTCTTGACAGTATTTTATATGATGAATAGCCATATGTCAATAGGTAATTAGAAATTTTATCTAATTACCTATTGTTTTTTTATACCATTTGACGAACCAGCTAGAGGTGTGGATATTGCTTCAAAAACTGACATATATAATTGTATGGTTGATATGGTAAGGAAAGGATAAATAAAGCATCCAGTTTTGTCTCTATTAACTGGATGCTTCTAATTTTATCTACGTACTTCTTCACTGTTATTGCGCTTTTGATTTATGATTTCTCTTTTCGTTTATTCTCTTTTAATGAATTTTCATTTATAAACAAAAGAATAAAGACGATTATTAATAGTATACATGTTAGAAAAATTGCTCTTACCCAAAATATATTAGTAATCCAAGTTCCAACCATTACACCGATACAAAATGAAAGAATGATGACATAATATTGTAACCCATTATACAATGATTTTTTATTTTTCGTACGTATATATTCATATAACTGGCTAGTTCCACTTCGCATATTACCTGTACATATTACCGTAGTAATAGAATTACCATTTAATAAACGGAAAGCCTCAAGTTGCATTGCACATACAAGGGATACCAAAGCATTAGCTATCACATTCTTATCACCATCTTGAATAAATCCTACGATAAATAAAATAACAATATGAATTATAATAACCACTTGTTTCCAATGAATCGCCACATACTTATGAAATTTATTTTGAATTATATTAGTAGCAAATATACCAAATATAAAAGAAAAAATGGGTATTAGATAAAAAAATACTTCTATAAAATTCCCCATTGCTAAACTCATTGAAAATTTTATTAAGTTCCCTGTTTGTGCATTGGCGAACACACCACCTCTTGCTATATATGTGTAAGCAGCTAAATACCCTCCAACAATAGCAAGTAATATGTTAACAGACAATGATTCTGTTACATCTTTTCTGTTTTTCTCATTCACACTCTTACCCTCATTCTTTATCATTGGTATGTCTTATAACCAGTAATTCAATTTTATTACAGAAATATTATACAATACTTCATTAAAGACTTCAAACATTAATAAACCAATTTATTTCCACATCTAAAAATACTCTACTTAATATAAAGTAAAAATCTGGAACTTTCTCTCTGCTACTATCGTCTAATTATTAATTTATACTAACAAGTCAAAGAACGATGTACCCATTTATTTTAACCAATTGGAGGATATTTTAATGACAAATAACCAAAAGAAAATCATTACTTATGCCATTGCACATATGATAGTGGACTTTGCATGTGCTTTCCTTTTATTTAGATTTCTATCAGGTTCAAAATGGTGGTATACCTCTATACTACTCTATAATTTTTGTGCATTTGCAGTACAAATGCCACTTGGACTGATTGCAGACCGCATAAATAAAAATTCCCTGTTTGCAATACTTGGCTGTGGTTTAGTGGCAATTTCTTATGGGATAACACCTATTCCACTCTTATGTGGGGTCATAGCAGGTTTGGGAAATGCATTATTTCATATTGGTGGTGGTATTGAAGTATTAAATATTAGTGATAAAAAATGTACACCGCTTGGCATTTTTGTATCTCCTGGGGCATTTGGTATTTATGCAGGTACCATACTTGGAAAACTAAATATTCAAGAAAACACTTTTATTACTATAAGTATTATCACAGTCTTAACTTTAATAATAGCCGGGTCTTTAATATTTGTTATAACCTTTATGCCTCACCATACATTAAAGTCACAGAACTTACCTATACATTTCCCAAGTTTAACATCAAAAGATATCTTAATGGCTACTCTATTTTTATTCTTAGTTGTTTGTTTACGCTCCTATGTAGGTATGATACTGAATTTTCCATGGAAAGGGCAGGGCAATAATGGATTCTTTCTTGTGATTGGTGTTGTTTTTGGAAAGGCTATGGGCGGAATCTTTGCTGACAAGATAGGAGCTGTTAAGACAACAGCAATATCCCTTTTTATATGCTCTACTCTTTTCTTACTATTTAATTATCCTATAGCTGGAATCATAGCCTTGTTTCTATTTAATATGACTATGCCTATTACTTTATGGGCAATGTCACAGATATTTAAGGGGTGTAAAGGTTTCTCTTTTGGTTTATTAACATTTGGATTATTCCTTGGATTTCTCCCTAAATATTTCAACATAAGCAACCTATTTACAACGGGTATTGGTTTTTCCTTTGCTGCATTAATCTCATTAATACTACTTGTAATTGGACTAAAAAAGGTGGTGGTATAAGTATGTGGTTACTATATACCCTTTTCATATCCCTCTTACTCACAATCATTGTTGAACTATTATTTTTTATATTAATAGGTATTAGAGACAAAAAAAACCTATTACTAGCTTGCCTTATTAATATGATAACAAACCCACCTGTAGTCTTATGCTATTATCTTATAAGCAGTTATACTGACCTAAACATGTATTATATAACAATAATACTTGAACTTGGTGCCATACTAACTGAATCTTATTATTATAGAACCTATGGTTCTAAACTAAAACACCCCTATAGTTTAGCAATTAGTACAAATATAGTGTCATATAGCATAGGTGTAATAATGAATTATATATTCTAACTTAGTAATAAATTATTAATGAGAAGGAAAAGTGTAAAAAAGAAACACTTTCATACCATATTATTTATGGGCGTGCAAAGAGCGCAGACAGGAGCCAACTATGAAAAAGAATATCAAAATAATTTTATTGTTTTTTATTACAATACTAACCCTAGCTACTAGATATCGTATGGTTTATGCAGATATGATCTATGAACCAGATGATTCTTTTTATAATAACAATCGTAATAATATGAATAGAGTAAGAAGAGAATTTAAAATAAATAGTCCAGATGGTCATATTACTGTTTATAAAAGCCCTAATTCGAAGAAAAAAATAGCCACCTTTGATAATGGTTCGACTTTATTCATATATTATACCTACACAACTAACTCGGGAACCAAATGGGGTGTTATAGAACGTTTTGGTGATACTAGCTCCACTGAAACCAATAATTCAAACAGATATACTGGATGGGTGAAAATGGACCACTTAGTTCTTGTCTATGACGATATTTCCTTTAATGAAGACCACCAAGATGAATTTAATACTTATAATAATGAATTTGATTCCATAAAAGAAAAAGAGAATCTTTTA
>JAEWHU010000326.1 GCA_023387635.1 Bacillota bacterium | reverse complement strand
CTTGCTAATCTGTGTGATATAAACAAACCTGTTTTTCCGCTCATTATATTATTAAATTCCATATATATCTTCTCTTCCGCTATGGCATCCAATGCTGCGGTCGGCTCATCCATAATCATCATCTTCGTATTTTCCCTATAAAGAGCTCGTGCAATCATTAATTTTTGATTTTCACCACCAGATAATACAATACCATTTTCATCGATGATTTTTAATAACATGGTATCCATCTTGTTTTCAAATTCATTAATCTTTGGCCATAGTCCAACCATTTCTAGGACCTCTTGTACTCGTTCCTCATTAATATCTGTCTTTGTTGCTGCCACATTCTCTTTCACTTTAACTGCAAGGGGATTCACATCTTGGAATACAACACCAAATAATTTTTGCAAATCTTTGACCTGAAATGTAGTATAATCAATGCCGTTAATTAATATTTGGCCAGAAGTTGGTCTATATAATCCTGTTATTAATTTAACTAGTGTAGTTTTACCTGCTCCATTCACTCCAACTAGTGCAACTTTTTTCGAAGGTTCTATTACTAGATTCAAATGTTCAAATACCATTTTTTCGCTGTTTGGATAATGAAAACTCACATCCCTAAATTCTACTTTAATTGGAGCATCTGATACAAATGAATTTTCTGTATCTTCTGTAATTAAATTCATATCCAATAACCCAAACATATCTTTACAATAAACAAATTGCTGTCTAATAAAACCTACATCCTTAGATACATCAGCCATTGTACCAATAAATAAAGTGATTGCAGTTAAGTACATAATAAAAGCTGCAATACTCATGCCTTCATACAATTGATTCACTAGGATTATGTAAGCAGTAAAATTACATATAATTAAAAACAACACATCTACGAAGGATACTTTAATTTCAAGTCCACTAATATCTTTTAGTATCTTAGCTAAATTATTTATTTCCTTTTTATAGGCTTTCATTAGCTTTTCATTCATGGAAAATAATCGAATGTCTTTTCCATATGCAAAATCGGCACTTTCAAAGGAATATACACTTGTTCGGCGATTTGCTTCATTTTGCTCTACTCTACGAGAATATCGATACTTAGAAATAACTTTTAATAGATAGATATTAATACCAATATATAAAATAACAACTGCTATAATAGTAGGATTAAGAGACCATATTAATATCCCAAGAAGAATAACACTCACTACCTTTTTAGATAATGTAAATACTCTATGATAGATCCCTTCAAAACCTAATTCATTGGTTTCAACTGCACTAAAAGCTGATTCCGCTTCATCCATAAATTCCTTATTTTCATAGTAAGAAAAATCCATTGTCATGTACTTAGTTACCAATTCCTTTAAAGTATTCATTCGAATATGATTAAAGGATGAATATGTTCTTTTCTCAGTTTGTATCTCTATAATTTGTAGGATAGCTCCAATCAATGTATAAATACCGATAATGATTAAGGTCTGTTTCATTGACTGATTGGATTTAGTTAGTGATGATAAAATTACTTGCATGGCTAGAACAGACAAAAGTGGTAGAATTCCACCAGCGATTCCATATGCCATCATGCAAATTGTTTGCTTCTTGCTCACTAAGGATAACATTTTCTTTGCAGTATGTTTTGATGTTACAGGTTTTATATACGACATGTTTCCTCCCCACTTAAATCAGTAAAGACTTGACTTAACTGATTCATTTCCTCTTTATTTACTCTATAATAGGTTTTACGTCCATCATTATATACTAATACCAATTTGGCTTTTAGCAATATTCCCATATGATGAGATATGGTTGCAGAAGTTAGAGCAGTTTCCTCTGCAATCTCTTTTATATAGAAAGGCTTAATAGACAGTAATTTCATTATCTTAAGACGGCTTGAATCTCCTATTGCTTTCATTTGCTCGAGAAACAATTGTTCTTTCATTACTTCATCATTAATTAAACTATTCAATTCATAATACAGAACACCAGCAACTAACGTGATTGGAATAGTTTTATCCATTGACATAGTAAGACTCATACTTTCTGCATTCATAACGGAACATGAAAGATATATGAACTCATCTTTACGAAATGAGGTCTCATTAAAATCGACATACTTTGAAATCTCAAGCTTTTCTATATCTAAAAGTTCACCATCTTCATTATAAAATTTTTCTATGGTATGATGAATCATGTATTGGATTTCATTTATATGTCGTTCATAAATTTCAGTACATAAGGTTAAAACCTTCACAAGTCTAACATAAATAGTTGATATCTGTTGATAAAAATTAAGAAGAATTATTTTATGATTGGCTTGCAAATCAGTCTTGTTTACTAATGTAAAAATCTCATTATAGTTATTTCCCATAACTTTTAAACGTTCTAATTCCTTAGCTATTTCATCTACTTGAGTCTGTTCAAAGCCCTCATCCGTTGCATCCATGCAAGTCAACTCATAATTACATCCATACAAAAAATTATTTAGCTCTAATTCATTCACACTTTTACAGTTTATATTACGAATTGCTGCAAAAATAAAACTACATTCACTCGAACTAGATGGTAATTGTATATAAGGGATTAGATCTTCATACTCTTTGAGTACATCAATGGTCTCATTGTAAACAGATTCATAAAACTTATAGATCTTATGGTATCTTTTATTTACTTCTTCTTCTGATAAAGTGAACTTATGCTTGTTTTTTATTAGGTGAATGGGATCACCTTTTTTACGGTCACTTGCTTTTCGAATTAAGGTACATACTTCTTGCAATTCATTTATTTGATAATCAATTTTTATGTTCATCTATTACCTCCTTTTCTATATTTTACATCTATGTTAGATGAATGTCAATCATAGATTGTAAAAATTTTCATTATTTAAGAGAAGGTTTTACAATTGTTTCGGAACAAACAGATGAGAATACAAATGAAACAGAACTTCTTAATGGAGAAAATAATTGATAAAAGAAAAAATAGTGAACAGGCAACCTGTCCACTATTTTCATTTGTTCATTAAAATTTTAATGCTAGGTTAACAATTCTAATGCTTCATTAGCCATTGTTAAGATGTTTTCTTGAATATTATTAGCATTATTCAATTCATCTTTCGTGTAACACTTAAGTAAGTTAGATTCTCCATCGGCTGGTTTAGTTTCATAAGATATTGCAGTTGCATAATAAACAAAATCTATATGATAATGCTCTGGAGTTATTTCACCAAAAATTGTATGAATCGGATTTACCAATAATTTTTCTCAAGACATTTCACAGGATTTCTTTAGCTCTGTAGAAATTGTTCAAATAGTACTTATAACACAATTGGATGTTAAAATTATGTTGATATCTATTCCATATTAGGGTATAATCAAGATAGAAAAGGTTATCAGATGCAAAATCTGATGCCCTCAGTCTGGATTAAGAAATAGCATCCTAAACTTTGGACGGCTCAGGATGCTATTTCTTTTTGTTTTGTTTATTATCTATATATGATTATGCAGCAAACACAAGTAATAATAGAGTTAATACTTCACTTATACTCAAGAGCACCCCTCCTTTTTATGTACTAGAGGACAGCGCTTACGCTAAACAAAGAATACATCCAAATCTTTCCTATCTTGATGAAAATAGTATATCATATCAAAATCCCGAACACAAGTTCGAACTTTTCTACTCGGTATAAAATACTGGGAATTTCTTATTATAGTTACCCCATACCGTACATGGAGTTTTACAAAAATAAAATGTACTAAATAATATTTCTCTAGCAGACAATTTTACTGTTATAGTTAATAATTTTTCATCTAAAGGAAAGTAGATATTATCTTCTAAATTAAGTGTGTAGATATAATCGATTTCATCTTTGGTTAGAGCTTTCTGTACAATTTCTTTTTCTTCTATATTTAATCTACCATAATAAAAATCTACAAATGAGTTCTCATAATCATTTTTTATTACTAAATCTTTTATTTCTTGTAGTAGTTCCTCTTCTGTTCCCTCTAAGTAGTAATAAGAATAGTTATCAAGTCCTTCTTCTATTCGTTCAAACCAAATAGCACCTTTTTCTAGCATAGTTTTTAATAACATGTTGTCCTCCTTAATATGAAAGTTTATTGCTTAATGAAACATTTTAACAATACATGTAACACAGTCGGATGGTTTACATAATACAATTATGTTAATATCAAATTTATGAACTTACTATATACACATTTTAGCAGATAAATATAAAAATAGATACTATAATATAAGACGATATCTTTTACATCAGTATTATATAATGGATTGAATGAAAGGCTAATTACAACTACATTCTATACATTTCTTATGTTATTCTACAACTGTAGAACATCATAGACGTCATTATTTTCTCATATAAAAATGTAAATTGTAATTATTACTCTCCTATTGACGAAGAATAGATTAAATTTACATGTTTAATAAGTGCAAAATTGGTAAATATTGAATAATTATCGTATATATGGTATAAATTAGTAAAGCTTAACATAATGGTTTTTATGGATATAAGAGTCTATAAACATATAAGATATTGCTAGATTAGGTATCAAGGAGGACGTATGAAAAAGATTATTTTGAGGAAAGAAATAACTGGAAATATACTAGATATTGGAGGTGGTGGTGAAGGAATAATAGGTTGTATATATCCAGAACAAGTTACAGCCATTGATAACCGTCTTGACGAACTAGAAGAAGCACCAGATGGTCCAATAAAGATAGTTATGGATGCTAGGGAAATGACCTTTGTAGGAAAGTGTTTTGATAATGTCACAGCCTTTTATAGCTTTATGTATATACCAAAAATCGACCATTTAAAAGTGATAGCTGAAATTAGCAGAGTCCTTAAAAACAATGGTTATTTACATATATGGGATGCAGTAATAAAGGAAGCAAAACCGTTTCTAGCAGAACTTGATATTAATGCAAATGGAAATAGTGTTCAAACAACTTATGGAATTGTTAAAGAGGATGCCACTCAGGATGCCTTTTATTTTAAATCTTTAATGGAATCATCTGATTTTACCTTAGTATCTGAAACCGATAATCAAGGAGATTTTTATCAACGTTGGCAAAAGATAAGATAGTCATTTTGGTGAAAAACCAAAGAATTGTTTAGCTGTCAATTTAACATCAGGAAACTTCGAACCATGGAACTATGAGGAAAAGAATAAAGAAGCGTGGGATATGATATATAGCAAGATTCAATTATTTCAAACATCTTAATACATCTTATCCTATTAATGTAACTTCTCATAAAAATACACCACAAATATTAGATTTTATCTAACACCTGTGGTGTAATTAGTTAATACCTATATTATAAGTTTTCACACCTTAACTATGTAATAATTATTTATGTGCTCTTACTTGGCTATCAAAACCTTCACGGTGAGAACCATCGCAATATGGTTTGTTTTTAGATTTTCCGCATCTACATAGATGAAGATCATTTGAAGTTTCAATTACATTTCCTTCTCCATCGATTAATTCTACTTCTTCACCTTTTATAATAATTGGTGCATTATCTAATATTTGTACTTTTACTTTTGACATATCTTTATTCCTCCTAAAATCTTTAGTATATAATTCACTGATAGCTTATCTATCTATGGGTTATATAATAAACCTTTCTTATAAATAAATCAAGGAGTTACTTTTATGTAACTAAGTATCATAAAGTAAATGTTGTAATAGGGTTATACAAGTATGGGTTATAAATTCAAAAAACGAATTACTATTACAAAAGAGGAGCGCAAATAAAGATACATATCCTAATATGTGGTATGTTTCTCTTGGAGGACACATTGAAAGCAATAAGGATAATAAGCAAACTATCATAAGAGAATTTTCAGAAGAATTAGGTTTGGATATTACATACCAAATAGATAAAGTCAAATACCTATATACATTTAAAGAAATTGCAGTTCTAAACAATGGACAGTTTATAGACAATAAATTTTATGATGTTTATCTTTTAAAAATGGATTTAGATCTGACTACTTTAATACTCCAAGAAGATGAAGTTTCTGAAGTTAAGTTTGTTGGATACAATAATTTTAAACAAGCGGTTATAAACAAAGAGAAAAGCATTTGGATACATGAGGAAGGTTTTAGTATGTTATTTAATTGCCTTGATAAATTCATAAATGGATAACTGTTACAAAAAAGTTATATAATTTACCTTACTAGAAAAAAGAATATAAGAATGAATTAATGTTATTTAGACCAACAAAACTTTGTAAAGAAGCAGAACTTGTAGTGAACTGCTTCTTTTTTAATAATATTCATATAAAATTAAAACTTCATACTACGAAAAACTCCTGGTGTTACACCAGTGTTCTTTTTAAAAGAAGTAGAAAAACTGGATCGATTCACCTTATATAAATTATAGTTAAGGTATTAATTGGTGGTAACGAGATATAATATTGATAAAACAACAATTAACACAATAAATACTACCGATATTACTCGCCCTGGTTTTGCTAAGTAATCATTCTTATATCTGTATCCTATAGCAAAAGATATACATAATATAACTATTGAAATTATTCCAATAGGAAATGATATACCAATTGCATTTAAAAGGTGCTCTCCTACATATTTAGCATTCAATGCAGTAAATGAAAACATTGCTCCAAAGATGGAAAGTATCAATGAAATACTTCCTATACCTAATTTTTTAGAATCTGTTATTTGCTCCATAATATCCTCTCCTTTACTTTGGATTTAGATTGAAATTGTAAGAATGTGAATTCAAAAATTTAAATATATACCTAATCATATAATGAATGGATATATTTGTCAATTATGATTCTCCTTTTATTGTTATTAGAATTCTATCC
>JAEWHU010000320.1 GCA_023387635.1 Bacillota bacterium | reverse complement strand
GGAGTAGGCATTGGCATTGGTGTAGGCATTGGAGGAGGAGTAGGCATTGGAGCTGGAGATACAGCGCCACATACAACACCGCCAACAAATGGGAATAGATGGAATTCAAATCCGCTGTTTTGATTTACTGCAAATGAATTAAAAGCAACATTACCGCTAACATGACCACCAGTTGAATGACCATGGAACTTCGCCTGTGGAGCTAAAATACTACCCCAAATATCAGAAGGTTTTTCCATATATATATTTGTTGCATCTTCAAACACATAAAGAGTACGAGTTGCATGATTTTTATCACCATATAATCCATATTGTAAATGAGCATTATTTCCAGTTAAAATTCTTACAATTACTAGGCTTCCGTCTGGTACTTCTGCACGAATTCCTTTGTTAAGTAATCCATTAGGTCTTGCATCAATGAGGAAAACATTCTGTTTCTTGTCATTTCCACGTAATATAAGTTCATGATAATTATCTGTTACAGTACCATTGACTTTTAGATTATCAATACAAGTTTTATAGTTAGTTATGCTTTTTTTAGCATCTTGAAAATACTTTGTTACATTTGCATTAATTCTGCTTGCAGGGATATATCTAGGTACATCATAGCTAGGTACTAAAAAATGATCTCCTTTATCACTAACGCTCCAGTATTTACTGCCACCATTCGCTTGATAAAGAGAAGTTAATACTTTTGCTTGGTTTGGATCACCATCCTTACCAATTAAATAGGTACTGCCTTTAGCAATATGAAATGGACCATTGCCTACTACATGGCCAGTCACTACTAATGGACCATTGGTAGTAGCACTTCCGCCTACTAAAAAGCGTGCAGCATCTTGTGAATAACCGGTGTCCATTAGTTTCGCACCATTACCAAAACCCAAGCTAAGACCTCTTGGACTATAGAAATTACCACCTACTGCTAGAGCTCCACTTATATCAATAATATTATTTGCATCACCAAAAACAATGGCATTAAACATAGAGGCAGAACCAAATGGTTGGCCGTCTACATCATACCAATTGATGTTATCATAGGGTATTCCAACTGCTGGTAGTTCGTTGTTTGAAGTATTATTATTATCCATATGAACTCCTGGAAACTACGTAACGTTTTACGTAATATTATCATCACTCCAATTTATGCAATATTGTATAAAATGTGCAAGTTTTATTAAGAAGAAGTAAAATTCATGGGTTGGAGCAAAGAAGTTCGTATGGAGTGCATACGAAATTAGTATAAATAATGGATTTCCAGGCTACCTAAAACATAGAGCTACTGAAAAGAAAAATGAGGAATTATACATTTTTGTCGTCTGTATAGCAGAATTTATTATATATAAAATATAGAAAAGATAGAAATTATAATAAAGTTTTGTTGAAAGTACACAAAAACTTCGCTATAATGTAGTTATGGAAAATTACGTAAATAAGTGAAGGGATTAGATACTATGGAATGGTGGAAAGAACGTGTAATATATCAAATATATCCTAGAAGTTTTTTAGATTCAGGTGGTGATGGTATAGGAGACTTAAGGGGAATTATTTCAAAACTAGATTACTTAAAAGAACTAGGTATAGGTATTATATGGCTTAGTCCTGTTTATTCCTCACCTAATAAAGACAATGGTTATGATATCAGTGATTATTATAGCATACATGAAGAGTTTGGGACGATGGAGGATATGGATGAACTGATCCATCAGGCAAAGGTGAGAGATATTAGAATTATTATGGATTTGGTAATTAATCATACATCAACGGAGCATCCATGGTTTCAAAGTAGTCGTGAAAAAGATAGTCCATATAGGGATTATTATATATGGCGTCCTGCCAAAGCAAATGGAAAATTACCTAATAACTGGACAAGTTTTTTCGCAGAAGATTGCTGGGAATATGACGCATTAAGTCAGGAATACTATCTACATTTGTTTGCAAAAGAACAAGCAGATCTTAATTATAATAATCCTAAGGTTTTAGAAGAAATTAAGGACATTATGAAATTTTGGCTAGAAAAAGGGATTGGAGGATTTCGCTGTGACGTAATAAATATCTTACATAAATCGTCTTTAGAAGATGGAAGGAAAAAATTGGTGTTAACTGGTAGTGAATATTACTTATCAAAAGAAGGTACTCATGTCATTCTAAAAACCTTAAGAAAAGAGGTCCTGAATAATTATGATTGTTTTACTGTAGGTGAAACTGTATTTGTTACACCAAAGATGGGAAGGGAATTATGTGATCCTAGTAGAGAAGAATTAAACATGATCTTCTCGTTTGAACACATGGAAGTAGATCAGTACTTTGTAAAATGGTTTCCTAGAAAATTTAGTGGGTACCGTTTTGCTAAAACACTTACGAAATGGCAAGAAGCATTGGAATGGAATGCACTATATTTTGAAAACCACGATCAACCAAGGAGTATATCAAGGTTTGCATGTGATGAAAGGTATCATAATGAGGCTGGTAAAATGCTTGCAACACTATTACTGTCTTTAAGAGGTACTCCTTTTATATATCAAGGACAAGAAATTGGTATGACTAATTTTGATTATGAAAGTCTAGATGATGTACTCGATGTTGAGTCTCTTAATGTTCAAGCATTAGCTAAAAAACTACATTTGCCAAAATGGTATAGAGAAAAGATGATAAGGAAGGCATCTAGAGATAATGCAAGAACACCAATGCAATGGAATTCTAGTTCATACGGAGGATTTTCTAAAAACAAGCCATGGCTAAAAGAAAACCAAAATTACCGTGTGATTAATGTAACTAACCAAATACAGAAAGAGGATTCCATATTTCATTATTATAAAAAGATGATTGCAATAAGGAAGAATAGTAGAGTTCTATTAGAAGGTTCATTTCAGGTAATTGACATAAATAAAAACACCTTTATGTTCTGTCGTAAATTTGAGGAAGAATCTAATTTAATTATAATTAGTTTTAGCAATAAAGAGCGTAAAATAACAGGAATAAAAGGTGAAGTTATAATAGGAAATTATAGAGAAAAAGGGGCTATGATAGAAGCGAAAAGTATTATTACACTTAGACCATATGAAGCAATCATTTTAACTATTTGAAATACAGGATAATCAATATTAAATATTTGGTTAAAAATAATGAAATGTTGGTTTAACCATAATGAAATGTTGATTTAACCATAATCATGGTTTGGTTTCATCGCTTAAATTTAACAAGGAGAAGAAATGATAACTGTAAATAATAATGTGTTTTATCTAACAACAAGAAATACTAGTTATTGGTTTTTTATTAATGAACATAATCATGTGGAACATCTACACTATGGGCCATTATTAAAGGAGCAAGAGATAGAAGGATTAAGACAAAAGCACACTGCTATGACAGGTTCAACCGTGGCTTATGACAATAAAGATTTGAATTATAGTTTAGATATAGTTCCTCTTGAGTGGTCTGGAATCGGGAAAGGTGATTATAGACATAGTCCCTGTGAAATAAAAATGCCTGATAAAACTTTTACTTGTGATTTTCTATATAAATCATATGAAATAATAAAAGGAAATTATGGTAATATCGTACTTCCTAGTTCTTATGGAACTCTAGCGGAATGTGATACTTTAATTTTATATCTTGTAGATGAACCAAGTAATGTAGGGTTACAATTAATTTATACCGTATATACAGATACGGATGTTATAACCAGAAGAGTTGTACTTACCAATACATGTAATGAGGATTTATCAATAAGAAAGCTTATGAGCTTTCACCTTGATATACCAAACCGTAATTATAAGATGGTTACCTTTGATGGTGGCTGGATAAAAGAGGCACATAGGCATGATAGAGTAATTCAATATGGTATGTATGTTAACTCTTCTACAACAGGTAATAGTAGTAATAGGCATAATCCAGGTTTTTTAATTGCAGAAAATAAGGCAACAGAAAATAATGGCTGGGTATATGGTTTTAATCTAATTTATAGCGGTAATCATTATGGAGTGGTAGAGAGAAGTAATCAAGATTTAATTCGTGTCCAAATGGGCATCAATCCACATTGCTTTGAATGGACTTTAGGGAAAGGGGAAAGTTTTGAAACTCCAGAAGGGATTATGACTTTTAGTAATCTGGGGTTTAATGGTATGAGTCATAATTTTCATGATTTTATACAAAATCATATTGTACGTGGAGAATGGAAAGAAAAAGAAAGACCAGTTCTTCTTAATAACTGGGAAGCTCATTTTTTTAAATTTACCCAAGGAAAGTTGTTAAAACTAGCAAGAAAAGCAAAGAAATTAGGCGTGGAATTATTTGTTTTGGACGATGGATGGTTTCGCGGGCGTAATACAGACAATGCTGGTCTTGGTGATTATACAGTGGATCGTAAGAAACTTCCCTTGGGTTTAAAATATTTTGTGGATAGAATACATAAAATGGATTTACTATGTGGACTTTGGTTTGAACCAGAGATGATAAATGAAGATAGTGATTTATATCGTAAACATCCAGAGTATGCGGTAAAGACTCCAAATAGAGAACCAACCTATGGTAGAAATCAGTTAGTTCTAGATCTATGTAATAAAGATGTGAGAGATTATATTGTAAATGAAGTAAGTAATATTCTTGATACATGTAATATTGATTATGTGAAGTGGGATATGAATAGGCATATTAGTGATGTGTATTCTAAGTATATTAATAATCAGGGAGAGTTTTATCATCGTTACATATTAGGCTTGTATGATATATTGAATCGAATATTTGGTAACAGGCAGCATATATTACTAGAAACTTGTTCTAGTGGTGGAAATCGCTTTGATTTAGGAATGCTTTGTTTCTCGCCACAGATTTGGGTGTCAGATGATACGGATCCAATTGAAAGATTAAAGATACAAGAGGGATTATCTTATTTATATCCATTACAGACCATGGGGGCCCACGTATCAGCTGCACCCCATCAGCAAACATTAAGAGAAACCCCACTTTCAACAAGGTTTAATGTAGCAAGTTTTGGCCTTCTTGGTTATGAACTAGATCTAAAGTACTTAAATCATGTGGAGAAAAAAGAGATAAAGAATCAAATTACCTTTTATAAAAAACACAGAAAAACCTTTCAGTATGGTAGATTTTATCGAGTGATGTATGGGAAAGAGAATAAGGTTATTTGGCAATGTAGTAATAAAGATGGTAGAGAAGTTATTACAGGATTTTTTCAAACCCTTTCCAATGCTAGCGAAGGGTATGACTACATTAAAATACTTGATTTAGAGAAAGAACATAGATATAAGATAACAACAAAACCTCAAGGCTTATACATTAAAAGATTTGGTGGACTAGTAAAACACATTCTACCTATTGAGATTAATCCGAATGGTTTTATTTTAAGATTAGCAAATAAGTATTATCGTCTAGAAGACTGCTTAGAAGAATATAGTGGATATGGTGATATGTTTATGAATGGTATATTACTTTCTAATCAGTTTATAGGAAGTTACTATAATAATAAGACAAGATTACTTGGTGATTTTGGTTCTAATTTGTATGTAACTCATAAACAGGATTAGTGTGTAGAATGGAGATTAATATGCAAGAAAAGACGAATAAGAATTACATCACATTTGGACTTGGTACAGTGGGAAGAGACATGGTATATACCATGATAAGTATGTATTTAATTTATTACATGACCGACATTATAGAATTACCTACTAGTACCCTATGGGGGGTATCCATTGTGATATTACTTACAAGAATATTTGATGCAGTAAACGATCCATTTATGGGGGTTATCGTTGATAATACCAAAACGAAATATGGTAAGTTTAAACCCTGGATGGCTTTTGGTGCAATTACATCTGGAATAATGACTATTTTTATGTTTGCTGACTTTGGTTTAAAAGGGGCAAGCTTTATTGCAGTATTTGCACTTTTATATTTACTATGGGAAATCAGCTTTACTACCAATGATATCTCTTATTGGTCCCTGCTTCCCTCTCTTTCTTTAGAACAAAAAGAACGGGAAAAAATAGGGGCAGTAGCCAGGATATGCGCTAATGTGGGGTTATTTACTGTGGTAGCAGGAATTGTACCTATAACTACAGCTCTTGGGAATATATTTGGTAGTATGCAAAAAGGATATTTTGTATTTTCTATCATCATAGTAATTATAATGTGGATTGGACAGTGCATTACTTTGCTCGGTGTAAAGGAACCCAAAGTACTTCAGTCCGATGATAATCATACTTCATTAAGAGACATGGTCGATGTTATATTTAAAAATGATCAGCTATTATACACAGCAATATCAATGGCATTATTTATGGTTGGATATTCCACAACTACAAGCTTTGGAATATATTTCTTTAAATATGCCTATGGAGATGAAGGAATGTATGGAATCTTTGCTCTTATATTAGGAGTATCACAAATTCTAGCTCTAGCTATATTTCCTATTTTCAGTAAAAAATATGAAAGAAAAACATTATACCGATTTGCTACCATATTAGTTGTTTTAGGATATATTATATTTTTCTTCGCACCAATGGATACAATGCTATATATTGGGATTGCGGGTATTTTATTATTTGTTGGGCAAGCATTTATTCAACTTCTTATGTTAGTATTTTTAGCAGATACCGTAGAATATGGGCAATATAAATTGGGGAAACGTAATGATAGTGTAACTTTTTCTGTTCAACCATTTATCAATAAAATGGGTGGTGCCATTGCTAGTGGAATTGTTAGCACCGTTGTAATTGTATCTGGAATTAAAGATGCAAATTCTGCTGCAGATGTTTCTGCGGATGGTTTATTGTTAATGAAGTTAGCAATGATGATTTTACCTTTGTTTTTTATTTTAATAGGATATGTTATATACAATAAAAAGTATAAAATTGATAAAGAAATGTATGATAAGATTATAAGTGAACTTAAGGACAGAGGAGGAGTAGGAGATTCTACAAACTAATTCATTTGTATATTTGGAGGTTTTATGGAGAAGGGGAGATTAATAGGAGTAGGGAATACGGCAGAAGTTTATGAGTATGATGAGAATAAAGTTATAAAATTATTTTATGAAGGGTATCCCAAGGAATCTGTTAAGAAGGAATTCCAAAATGCAAGTATAATTAAGGAATGTTCATTTTTAAAGCCGAAAGTACATACATTAGAGACAATAGTTAATAGAAATGGAATTGTCTATGATAAAGTAGCAGGTGAATCATTATATGACGAGTTAATGAGAACAGGTGATATAAATAATTGTGGAAAGGTTCTTAGTAAGGTACATAGTGAGATGCTTAATAGCCCTGGTACTGGATTGGATTCTTTTCATGACATCATAAGCAATGCAATTACGTGGAATTTGGAGCTTAGTAATAGCAGAAAAACAAAATTATTTCATCTACTAGAGAACTTGCCTGAGAAAAATACCATTTGCCATGGTGATTTTCATCCAGGAAATATTTTATTACAAGAGGATAAAGCATATATAATTGATTTTATGAATCTTTGTTATGGAAATCCTTACATGGATATTGCTAGAACGGTATACTTAATAGAAATGACACCAATTCCTTGTGAGATTCAGGATAAAGAACAATTCTTAGAATTTAAAAAAGAAGTTGTAAGCATTTATTTGGGTTATCTAGGAATTGAGAGACAAGAGCTAAATGAATATTTGATTTTAGTGTCAGTAAGGAGACTTAATGAAGGGGTATCAGTGAACGAAAAGAAAATGATACTCAAATTTCTTGAGAGTTTTAATATATAGATATATTAAAACATAGATGTCCTGCATTACCAGCTAAGTAGAAGAATACCATTTTTAAGAAACATTTGTCATTATAAAGAAAATAGAGCGGTGATTTAGCAAATAAATGAATTGTTATAAAAAAATGGTTATATAAATTTTCACAAATTTTTAATCAGTTTTTTAGTTAAAAGATAATGAAACTTTAAAAAATTTGTTTACATTTATGAAAAAATCAACTATAAATTGGAAAAAATATTGTACTATATATAACATAGTGCAATATTTTTTTATTTAATTTATCTTAATTTGCTCTATTTAACAATTTTATAAAAGTGAATAAAAAGTTGTGGACTTATTAGAAGAGCAGGTATATTATATGAGAATATTAATAACACAATAAATAAAGTTTGAAAGAGAAATACTATGATGAGAATTTTACTAAGTAAGACAAATTTAATATTAATTTTAATAATTGCATTAGTAGTGTGCATGATAGTGCGCCCTATTCGTCCTTTATCAATTCAAACTTCAGTTATTGAGTTATTTAATGATAGTGTGCACATGAGCCAAGAAGAAGTTATGGAAACAATGTACAACACTGGTAGTGTAGTGGCATTGTTTGGCCATATGTGGTTAGCACTATATCTACTAACTAAAATGTTATCCTTTTATATATCATTCGCATATATTAAAGGGTGGCTAATAAAAGTATCTCAAATAACGTGTGATAAAGCACGTTTGGATTTTTTACACCTAAAAGCAGGCGTAAGAAATGAATTGTCTAACAAATATCTTTTAACTATTTACACCCTACATAGTAACTAATTATTATGCATATCTAGTGTAAAAGTTTAAACCCTATTTATTTAACAATTAAAATATATAAATTGATAATAACAATGGAGTTTATTTATTGTTTGTTTTTCACGCGCAATTTTATATATTTTAAACAAGTAGTGAAGCGGATTGCGAATTTCTGCAATAATGTGACTCAAAAATAGAATATTAAGCAATCCTAATAAAGGAGGTGAATTTATGGAAGATTTAGCGAGCGAACTTTTATCGCAGCTGGATAATAAAATCAGTTTTGTTATTCCAATATTTGGAGGAATACCTGTTTCAAGATCAGTAGTTATCACTTGGGGAATTATGATTGTTCTTATGATTTTAACCTTAATTTTCGTAAGAAATTTATCAGTAGTACCCAAAGGACCGCAAATTATAGTGGAAGCTTTGGTGGGTTTTATTAACAATTTCTTTGATGATATTTTAGGGGAAGAGGGTAAACGTTACATTCCTTGGCTTGGAACTATAACAATATATATTGCTTGTTCAAATGTTGTAGGCTTATTTGGATTAACACCACCAACAAAGGACTTAAATGTGACAGCCAGTCTTGCATTTATGAGTATAGTATTAATTGAATACTCTGGAATACATGCAAAAGGTGTTAAAGGTTGGACAAAAAGTTTTGCAGAACCAATGCCCTTATTAGCACCAATCAATATTTTAGAGATATTTATTAGACCATTATCTCTATGTATGCGTCTATTTGGTAATATACTTGGTGGATTTGTTGTTATGGAACTTATTAAAATAGTAGTTCCAGGAGTTATACCAGTACCATTTAGTTTTTACTTTGATATATTTGATGGACTAATACAAGCGTATGTATTTGTATTTTTAACTTCATTATTTATGAAAGAAAAAATGGAGTTAGTGGAATAAGATTTGTGTTAAATAGATTTATTAAAGTATTGATTAATAAAAATATGATATTAAAAGAAATAGTTATGAAAATATATTATAAGAAATAGAAAAAATATATTTAAAGAAATAAGTATAAACAACAAGATTAAAAAAATAAATCATTGAATAATAGGAGATAAAAATTATGACAGCATTAATAGCAATTGGAGCAGGAATCGCAGTAATGACAGGTATAGGAGCAGGAATTGGTATTGGTATCGCAACATCAAAAGCTACCGAATCAATCGCAAGACAACCAGAAGCAAAAGCAGATATAAACAAAGCATTATTACTAGGATGTGCCTTAGCAGAAGCAACAGCAATTTATGGTTTTGTTATCGCAGTTCTTATTATATTATTCTTAAAATAGGAAAAGAAATAAAGTGAAAGATTTATCAGCGTAGAAATGAGGAAAAAAATATGACAACATTAATAGCAATTGGAGCGGGAATCGCAGTAATGACAGGTATAGGAGCAGGAATTGGTATTGGTATCGCAACATCAAAAGCTACTGAATCGATTGCAAGACAACCAGAGGCAAAGGCAGATATAAATAAAGCACTATTATTAGGATGTGCATTAGCAGAAGCGACAGCGATTTATGGTTTTGTTATCGCAGTTCTTATAATACTTTTCTTAAAGTAAGAATAGGAGGAAAGACTATTGTTAGAACCTAACATCTGGACAGTTATTTGGAACTTTGTAAACATAATAGTATTATTTGCATTTTTTAGAGTATTTTTATTTCGTCCTGTTACAAATATAATGGATAAGCGTAAACAATTGATTATTGATGACTTAGAAAATGCAAAGGAAACAAAGGAAGAAGCAGAAAAAATAAAAGCTGATTATGAATTAGAATTACAAAAAGCAGATGAAGAAGCAGCTAATATAATTCGTAAAGCAAATGAAAAAGCAGCTATTTTATATGAGAAACAAATGAATATAGCAAAAGAAGATGCTAATAAATTAATTCAAAATGCAAATAAACAAATTGAACTTGAACGTAAAAAATCCATGGAAAGTGCACAATCTGAAATTGCAGATATTGCTATATTGGCAGCAGCAAAGATTCTTGGTGAACAAATGGATGAAAAATCAAATAAACGTATGGTGAATGACTTCGTTAAAGAGGCAGGTGCTTTAAAATGATAACAGTGCAAACTTTTAATTATGGTAAAGTTTTGTATTCATTAAATATTAGTGAAGATGTTATAAACGATACGAAAGATCTAGTAAGGCAAAATGACTATCTTTTAGAAGTGTTAGCCAATCCTACCATAAAGATGAAAGAAAAAGAGTCTGTTATAAGTAAAATCTTTCATAAAGAAATACAATCATTTATTAAGTTATTATGTGAAAACGATAGGATACTAGAATTAAATGATATATTTGAAGCTTATGATAACTTCATATTAGAGAAACATAGCATAGTAAAAGCTAAGTTATATTACGTAACAAAACCGGATGAAGATGAAATAGCAAGTATAAAAGAAATGTTGCGTAAAAAATATAATAAAGAAGGAGTTTTCTTAGAGTTAGAGGAAGATAAAACCTTAATCGGTGGTTTTGTACTCTGTGCTAATAATACAGAATACAATAGAAGTATTAAAGGTAATCTTAGCGAATTACAAAAAACTCTATCTAGGAGGTGAAAAGTTTGAGTAATATAAATCAAAATGATATTATTTCCGTATTAAAGAGTGAAATAGAGAATTATGAAATAAAAACAATAGTAAAAGAAACAGGAACTATTGTAAAAATGGGTGATGGTATCGCTACTGTATATGGTTTAGATAATGCAATGTATGGAGAGCTTGTTGAATTTGAAACAGGTGTAAAAGGTATTGTTCAAAATCTTGAGAGAAAAACTATAGGATGTGTTTTATTAGGCTCAGACTATGGACTAACTGAAGGGTCTAAAGTTAGTAGGACAGGAAAAAGAGCTGGTGTTCCAGTTTCAAATGAGTTAATAGGAAGAGTAGTAGATGCATTAGGCGCACCAATCGATGGAAAAGGACCTATTAACGCAGAAGATTTTTATCCAATTGAAAATGAAGCTCCAGGAGTTTGCATTCGTAAATCAGTTACTGTTCCCATGCAAACTGGTATTCTAGCAATTGACTCTATGTTCCCAATTGGTAGAGGACAACGTGAACTAATCATTGGTGATAGACAAACAGGAAAAACTGCTATTGCAATAGATACCATACTAAACCAAAAAGGGGAAGATGTAATATGTATCTATGTTGCGATTGGACAAAAAGCTTCAACTGTTGCAAAAATTGTATCTACACTTACAAATCACGGTGCAATGGATTATTCAATCGTAGTATCAGCATCTGCTAGTGATTTAGCACCTCTCCAATATATAGCACCATATTCAGGTACTGCAATGGCAGAGTATTTTATGAATCAAGGGAAAGATGTACTTATTGTATACGATGACTTATCTAAGCATGCAGTAGCATATCGTACTATGTCATTATTATTAGAAAGATCTCCTGGACGTGAAGCTTATCCTGGTGATGTATTCTACCTTCATTCAAGACTATTAGAACGTTCTTGTAGACTTGATGAAGCACATGGTGGCGGTTCTATTACTGCACTACCTATTATTGAAACTTTAGCAGGCGATGTTTCTGCTTATATACCAACCAATGTTATATCTATTACTGACGGCCAAATTTTCTTAGAAAGTGAATTGTTCTTCTCAGGAATAAGACCTGCGGTAAATGTAGGACTAAGTGTATCTCGTGTTGGTGGAGCAGCTCAAACGAAAGCAATGAAGAAAGCAGCAGGTGCTTTACGTATAGATCTTGCACAATATAGAGAAATGGAGATCTTTACTCAGTTTAGTTCTGAATTAGATAAATCCACAAAAGCATTACTTGATCATGGAGATAGGTTAGTTGAATTATTAAAACAACCTTTATCTAAACCATTAAAATTACATGAAGAAATTATTCTTCTTTGTGTTGCCAATAATCATTTACTTACAGATATACCTGTAAAAGAAATTAAGACATTTAGATATGGATTAATGGAATACTTTGAGTTGAAATATCAATCGTTGTTAGATGAAATTGATAATAAAAAAGTATTAACAGAAGATATAATTCAACAGATTATTGATATAACCAAAGAATTTAAGAGCAAGTAATGTGTGGATGAAATGCATTTACACTGAGGCAGCGTTCTGAGAATAAACATAAGTACTAATTCTTAGAACTTGGAGGACATATTATGGCTAATATAATAGAAATTCGTACAAGAATGAAAAGTATACAAGAGATTATGAAAATAACCAATGCTATGTACTTGATTTCTTCATCGAAGTTAAAAAAAGCAAGAAAAAGTTTAAATGCTACTTTACCTTATTTTGAAAAATTACAATCAACTATTGAAGATATATTAATTCGTACCCCTCATATGCATCAAGTATATTTTGATCGGAGAGAAGAGATAGCTCCTGAAGATAGAAAGATAGGTTATGTTGTAATTACTGCAGACAAGGGATTAGCAGGCTCATATAATCATAATGTGATTAAACGAGCAGAAGAAGAGATGGCCAAAAATAAAAATAATTATCTATTTGTAGTTGGTCAAGTAGGTAGGCAGTATTTTACAAGAAAAAATGTTCAAATAGATCTTGAATTTTTGTATACTGCTCAAAATCCGACTATGTACCGCGCTAGAAATATGTCAGAAACAATACTTGAACTATTTGAAAAGGGTCATTTGGATGATGTATATATTATTTATACAAAAATGATAACATCAATGAAATCAGAAGTGGAGTGTGTAAGAGTATTACCTCTAGAGAGAAAAAAGTTTGAACGAAGAGCAGCTGGTTACCAGCATGCTAAATTTGAACCTTCTCCTGAAGAAGTAATGAATCATTTAATACCTAACTATATAAAAGGTCTTATATTTGGTATGTTAGTGGAATCCTTTTCAAGTGAGCAAAATGCACGAATGATGGCTATGGAATCAGCGACTACAAGTGCTAAGGATTTGATAAAGGAACTTGACCTACTATATAATAGGGCTAGACAAACAGCAATTACACAAGAAATAACTGAAATTATAAGTGGTGCGAAAAGCTTGAAAAAATAGGAAAGTAGTTGGTGTGAAAAATCAAGATATTAACAGGCTAGAATGGAGGTTATTATGGAAAATGGTAAAATTGTTCAAGTTTTAGGTCCAGTAGTTGACGTAGAATTTGAGAATGGAAAACTTCCTATGATTAAAGATGCACTAGAAGTAATCAATGAAAATAAAAGACTAGTTATGGAAGTTGCTTCATATATAGGAAATAATGTAGCGCGTTGTATAATGTTAGCATCTAGTGAAGGACTCGTAAAGGGAATGGAAGTAGTAGCTACTGGGTCATGTATTAAAGTTCCAGTTGGTAAACAAATACTTGGTAGAATGTTTAATGTATTAGGTGAAACAATTGATGGTTTAGAACCAGTAAAAGGTGAGGACCAATGGAAAATACACAGAAACCCACCAAGTTTTGAGGAACAAAGTCCAGTAGTAGAAATATTAGAGACTGGAATTAAGGTTATAGACTTATTAGCACCTTATGCAAAAGGTGGTAAAATTGGTTTGTTTGGTGGAGCAGGTGTTGGAAAGACTGTGTTAATTCAAGAACTAATTAGAAATATTGCGACAGAGCATGGCGGTTACTCAATCTTTACAGGGGTAGGAGAACGTTCTAGAGAAGGTAACGACCTTTGGATGGAAATGAAAGAGTCTGGAGTTATTGATAAGACTGCTTTGGTGTTTGGACAAATGAACGAGCCACCAGGCTCTCGTATGAGAGTTGCCCAAACAGGGCTTACTATGGCTGAATATTTTAGAGATGAAGAAAAACAAGATGTTCTTTTATTCATTGATAATATCTTTCGTTATGTTCAAGCAGGTTCTGAAGTATCTGCACTACTTGGGCGTATGCCATCTGCAGTAGGTTATCAACCAACACTTTCAGGTGAAGTTGGTGAATTACAAGAAAGAATTACTTCAACTAAAAATGGTTCTATTACATCGGTTCAAGCAGTTTATGTTCCAGCAGATGACTTAACTGACCCAGCACCAGCCATTACTTTTGCTCACCTTGATGCTACAACAGTTTTATCTAGAAAAATTGTTGAGCAAGGCATCTACCCAGCTGTAGATCCACTTGAATCTTCTTCAAGAATACTTGAGCCAGATACTGTTGGTGAAGAACATTACAATGTAGCTAGAAAGACTCAGGAATTGTTGCAAAAGTATAAAGAATTACAAGATATTATTGCTATACTTGGGATGGAAGAATTAGATGAAGAAGATAAATTAGCAGTTTACCGCGCAAGAAAAATACAAAAATTCTTATCTCAACCTTTCTATGTAGCTGAAAACTTTACTGGTATTAGTGGTAAATATGTTCCTCTAAAAGAAACAATTAAAGGATTTAAAGCGATAATTGATGGAGAAATGGATGAATACCCAGAAGCAGCATTTTTAATGGTTGGAACTATTGAAGATGTAAAAGAAAAGGCAAAACTAATAAATGAAAGTATCTAAATAAATCGTGTTTTATTCGACTTTTATATAGAAAGGTAGCAAACACTATGGCTAATACATTTTTACTTGAGGTAATTGCAAGTGACCATATATTTTACAAAGGTGACTGCGATATGCTTGTTTTTCCAGGGCTAGATGGAGAGCATGGTATTATGGCCAATCACGAAGCAATGGTTACCTGCCTTAGTAGTGGT
>JAEWHU010000318.1 GCA_023387635.1 Bacillota bacterium | reverse complement strand
TAGATAATGCTATAGAGGGTTGCTTAAGAATTCCTATAAAAGAAAAATACATAAACCTAAAAACTTCAATAATTGGAGAGTATATAACGGTAAAGATAATTAATAGTAAATCAAAAGAAAACATAACATTAAAGAGTAAAGATAAATTTATATCATGGAAAAAAGATAAAAAACTTCACGGCTATGGACTAAAAATAATAGAAGAAATTGTTGAACGTTATGAAGGACAAAAGGAGTTCCTGGATCAGGGAGAGGAATTCTTCGCATTGGTTATGTTAAAAAATCAGTTGTCTTAATATATATTGGTTTAATAGGCTGGATTAATATACTTTAATCCAGCCTGTTTGAAGCATATTTTCTATATGAGGATAAAAAAGATTTAGAATAGGTAGTGCTAATTGGTATGTTTTCCTTTGTTTTTAAGATACAGTTACTCCTAGTAACTGAAAAAACATAATCTAGATTTACGATAAAGCTTTTATGACATCTTACAAAAACACTGCTAAGTTCATCAGCCACAGTTTTTAGGGTTTTAATAGATTTATATACTTCCTTGTTAGTATGTATATATAAATATCTTCCTAAGGACTCTATATAGGAGATATCTCTATGAGGTATAAGATAATTCACATTTTGATAACTTATTGCTAGATAATAGCTTTTTTGCTTATGATATATGGACATGGCTTTATCTATAGCCTTTGGAAGACGGACATTTGCCTCTGTCTTTAGTACAAAATAGATATGGTTTACATCATATACTTTGGTAGCATAATGTATATAATTACTTAGAAATATAATAATGCAAAAAGGGTTGATTTTATTAATATGTTCCGCAAGTTCTATACCGTTTAATTCACCCATATCTATGTCAGTAATTAAAATCTCGTAAGATAAATTATTATTCTTAATATCTGTCATCAAATCAGTAGGCGCTAATTTATGTAATTTAATATCTAAAGAACTTAAGAACATCTGCCTAACCAAATGGTAAAGCATGTCTAAATATATCTCATTATCATCACAAATTCCAATATTCATATTTCTTCTTATTTCTCCTCATTTCTGCGCTGATTTTAGAGCGTATCAAGTTTGTGGGTGCAATGCAAATACCTTGCAAATCTATATATTCAATCATAAATTACTTTTTTAACCATAACATATTATATTTAAGAAGGCAATATGAATAGTAGAATTGTACTTTATTTCACACTATACCCACATACTGTCATAAGTCGTTAGAATTCGGTTATAACTAACGCATATAGTTTGAAATCATTATGATATAATTACTAATAAGAGTGACAATAAATAAGTTGTTGGCTATGGTAGAACATTTACTGGATGAGATTATCTGCATTTTCATATGAGTTTTTAAAAATCCAGAATATAAGTGAAAAATAGTAAATTAAAAGAGAAGGAGGATTAATGTGAAGAAACTAAAAGTTATATTGGTAGTAATGTTATTAGTTGTTACCATTATACCTAAGACTTTGGTTCAGGCAGAAGTTCAATACTCCAATTGGAGTGAATGGTCTGACATTATGGTAGAACCTAGTTCTACAAAAGAAGTAGAGGAAAGAATTGTAGAGAACGGAAGCAGTTCAATTTATAGGTATCATTATTGGATTAATGAATATGGTAATACGCATTTTTGCCCTTATACTGGTGGGTATTATTATGGTGGTAAATGGGAGAAAAGATACTTTGATTTAAGTTATCCATTAATTTCTACCACTACGAAGAATCATGTTACCACCTGGTGTAAACATTATGGATGTGACGATCCGGCCAATAATAAATTACCAGTATATGATTATAATGGGCAAAGCGTTTATTATGAAGAAGTGATTCAAGGAGCAATGAGTTACAAAACACAGTATAGATTCAGAGATGTTATATATAATGCAAATAGCTATAGCAATAGTGTGAAAGCCCATATACATTCAGTAGCAACTGGTGGTGATATGACTTTAACATACACTAATAAAAACGACATTTATCATACACAAAAAGCCTCTTTCTCGGCAAAATATTGTTCTTGTGGGGAACTAATCAATGGTTCTAATTATTCAACAGTAGATTTAAAACATAAGTTCAGTAATGGAACATGCAGTTTATGTGGTGCTACTGAAGCAATACAAGTAGCAGGTTCTTACTATACCATAAAAGATATGGTGGCTATTTATGAAAAAACAAGTTCAAAATCAAATGTAATAAGACACATTGATAAAAAAGGTGGTTCTGTAACGGTATTATCGGTAGATATTAGTTCAGCTAATAATTACTGGGGTAAGGTTGGGGAACAACAATATATTTACATGGGTAACCTTTCAAATATAAAGCCTTCAAGTGAGCCTGATATATATAATAGCAATTGCTACAATGAAAAGAAAGTAAGTGGTAATTTCTATTCAGTTATAGACTATGGACAGTGTACTTGGTATGTGTGGGGTAGAGTGAAAGAAGTATTAAATGAGGAATTGCAATTTCGAGGAAGGGCTAAAAACTGGCCTACAAATGCTCTAAAACACAATAAAAGTGTAGGGTATGAAAAGTATACTGTAAGTGATATACCTAGGTCAAATTCTATTATTGTGTGGGATGCGGGAGAATTTGGGCATGTTGCTTTTGTTGAAGATGTGCAAGGTGATAATATTGTAATAACAGAAGCTAACAAGACTAGGGGCTTAGTAAAATCTACACTTAAGGATATAAAGGACTTTAATACAGGTGTGAAACAATATAATGGCTATAATACCATTGCGTTAAATAAGTTAAGCTCTTATATAGGAGGAAATTCAACAATTAAATATATTTATATAAACTAAATATAGTATTGCAAGCCACATTTTCTAACAAATAAAATTTATGAAAGAAGGTATTACCCTTATGAAAAAATTTGTATGTTCACTTGTTATTGTTATTAGTACATTGTTTTTATTTATTTCATTTCCTACTGGTGTAATTGAAGCTAGAACGATTATAGTTAATAAACCAACAGTTACCCTGAGCAAAAAAGTTTTATATACTGGATATAAAAATTATAATATTAAATTTAAAAACCTTGCAAAGAATGCAAAAGTGACATATCAATCTAATAATACTAAAGTAGCAGTTGTTAGTAAAAAGGGGCAAATAAAACCTATATCAAAAGGTAGTGCTACTATAAAAACAGTAATAAAACAAGACAAAAAAACCTACACATACAATATTTTAGTAACCGTAAAGAATCCATATGTTAATATAACTAATAAAATATCAAAGATGGAAAAAGGAGAGTATCATTACTTTAGTGCAGAATCATACGGTTCAGATAATGTAGATTATTCATATTCAATAGATAATTCGTTAGTAGCCGAAATAGATATGTATACTGGTGAGTTTGTAGCGAAGTCAGAAGGAACAGTAAAGGTAACTGTGGCAGATAGTATAACTGGGACAAAATCTAGTTGTGACGTAAAAATTACGAATACTCCTGTTTTATTAAATAAGATGGATTATTTTATGAATAATGAATCAAAAAGTTGGCTTGCTAAGGGACTTCAAACAGATAATTATCATAAAGATAACTATTTTAATGAATATAGAACAAGTTATTCCTTGTTTGAAAATGGGCTGTACTTTAGTTATTTACTAAACTCAAAATACACAACATTTAAGGGTACCATAGCGCTACCATATGAATATCGGGATAGATTAAAACATGACAATGGAAAGTTATATTTTTATGGTGATGATATATTATTATATACTTCAAAATCATTTTATGGTGGAGTAGAACCAGAAGAAGTAAATATAGATATTACCGGAGTAAAAGTTTTTAAAATAGTATGCGAATCTATTGAAACTGTTTTTTCAAATGGATCTACAGGAGATAGTGCCACTATATTTGATGGAATGTTCTACAAATAAAGAATGGAATATAGTAAGTTGTTGATTATAGATATTATGTTAATAATCTTTATACAATAAAACATTGTACCTAAAGAACGAAAAGCCGTAACTATCATTACTTAGTTACGGCTTTTCATTACTATATCTTTGCACTTAACTCTCTAGCCTTTAAATGTTTGGAAAAGACAAGGAAAAAGACAATGGATGTAATACAAGCACTTAGGATATCTGACATTGGTTCAGCATAGAATGTGTACTTTGCAGCGAATAATGTAGGAAGTAGTATGGTAAAAGCAACAAAGGAAGACTTTCTAAATACAGATAAAGCTAAAGCTGTCTTCGTACGACCTAGCGCAGTTAATCCGTCTACAAATACATATTGTAAGCTTAATGGGATAATCCCAAGGGTAAAGGTTTTAATTCCCCAGATAGATAAATTAACAAGTTCTTGTTCTCTTGTAAATATCTGAACAAAATATTTTGGTAAGGAACGTGATACAATAAACATACAGCAAGTGAATACAAGGCATAGGGTTAAAATAAGTTTTTCTGCTTGTTTTACTCGTGTAGTACTAGCTGCACCATAGTTGTAACTAATGATGGCTTGTGTCCCACCTGTAATACCAATCATTGGGCCTGTAATTAGCATCATATAACTTTGAACAATGGTAGCAGTTGATATTAATAGATCCCCATCAGTAGGTCCACCATACTTTTGTAATACTGAATTCATAATTATAATAATCAGACTATCTGTTGCAAGAATGATGAATGGGCATAATCCGATGGATAATATCTTCTTTATAATGGAGACAGAGTAATTTCCAAAAGTTATACGAATAGGAACCTGTTTACTAAATAAGAAGGAAACAGCAAAAGCACAGGAGAGTATTTGTGCAATAACCGTTGCCCAGGCAGCACCTGCAATACCTAACCCAAACACAAAGATAAATACATAATCTAAGATGATATTAGTGACTGCTCCAATTAATACAGTTGTCATGCTAATCATGGAGAAACCTTGGCAGGTAATAAAATAATTTAATCCAATGCTTAACAAGGCAAAAAATGTACCAAGTGTATAAATGGTCATATAGGTATTAGCATAAGGAAATGTAACTTCACTAGCGCCAAACTGTATTAATAGATAATCTTTCATTAATAAAAAAGTTATGGTTAATATAGTAGAAAATACTATAAGAAGTAAAAAACTGTTGGACAGTATTTTTTCTGCTTCCTTTTTTTTCTTTTCCCCTAATCGCATTGCCATTAGGATGGAACCACCTAGTCCAATTAAAGTACCAAAGGAAGAGAGGAGAGTAACAATTGGACCACAAACGCCAGCGCCTGCTAAGGCTACATCACCTACAACTGGAATATTTCCTATATACATACGGTCGATAATACTGTATAGAACATTTACTAATTGTGCAATCATTGATGGAATTGCTAGTTTGAATACTAAAGAGCGGATTGAATCCTGCCTTAAATCACTTGCTTTTTTCATAGTTATCTTAAGTCCTTTGAATGTCTAATGTTTTTTAAAATCCAATCTATACTATCATATTATTTCTAAAAAATGAATATATATTTACAAAAAATATTGGAAAAGGGAGAAAGGTAACAGAAACATAAATTAGAGATGCATATTTAATTAATAGCTTGAGTTTAATAAAGGAATTTTATGATTACAGATGCTTTAATCTGTTTACTACCGGGTTCAATTGGCGTGGCGATAGCATTTTCTCTACTAACTACATTAACATAAGGCATGGGTACAGTGCTAGTTTCATTTATACGTATTGCAACAGGAGAATCTGTTAGACCGTAACTCTTAGCTATCATATATGCTTTTTGAAAAGCATTTTCGATGGCAAGATCAAGCGCTTGAAAATAGTAAGAGTTACTATCAGAAACTTCAAATTCAATAAAATCAACTATATTTGCACCATAATATACAGCAGTATCAATTAATTGTCCAACTTGATCCAAATTGCTTGTTCTGATTTCAAAGATATTGCGAATGGAATATCCTTTATCTATTTGTTTCCCATCTACATATTCATAGAGTTTATCAATGGTATATTGGTATGTTTTTATATCGGTAATATTAAGTTGTTCAAGAGCTTTTAGTACAGCTTGACTGACTCTTGCATTTTCATATTGTATA
Organism: Bacillota bacterium; assembly: GCA_023387635.1. Taxonomy (GTDB): domain Bacteria; phylum Bacillota; class Clostridia; order Lachnospirales; family Lachnospiraceae; genus Anaerocolumna. The sequence continues at coordinate 656 of JAEWHU010000318.1, read as the reverse complement.
TCTGTTAAATGTTCTCCAGTAGTTTGAACACCTAAACGAAGTATTGCTAGATCAGGGACAGTTGTTACTTCCCCATGTCCAGTTAGTGTCATGATATTCACAGCAGTAGAAATCATAGAAGGGTTTAACATAAATGACAAGTTCCTTATATTTGAATTATAGTATTATATGTAAATTAGCTATTAGTGTGTAGGTTAATGTGTGTTAATGCATTACCAGAGAATTATGTTTGTTTGGTTTAGATAAATTAAAAAGAGTTTCAGCAATTGATAATATTTTATTAATAGAATGGAACATACTTGTAGACATCAGTACAATGGTATATAATTAAATTGTATGAAATATAATTGTCATAGAACTAAAAATGAAAAAATTAATTTAATTAGTGTATAGACTTTGTGTGGTATTTTAGAAAGCCTAAGAATATACAAAATAGGAGGTAGTGAATATGAAGATTGAAGTATGGTCGGATTTTGTTTGTCCATTCTGTTATTTAGGAAAGCGTCGGTTAGAGCAAGCCTTAGCTCAATTTCCAGACCTAGATAAGGTAGAAATAATATATAGAAGTTTCGAACTTGATCCCAGTCAACCCATCTATTCAGGACAAAAAATGCATGAATTACTTTCCAAGAAATATGGGATGAGTATAGAGGATG
>JAEWHU010000317.1 GCA_023387635.1 Bacillota bacterium | reverse complement strand
GGTTATAATAAGGGGCGTTTAATAATAAAATTGACGAATACCTTTGATGGTAAAATACTATTTGATGGTGATAAAATTCTTTCGATTGATAAAAACAAAGAGGAGCATGGGCTAGGAATTAGTAATGTAAGAAGATGTATAAAGAATTATAATGGAACAATGGATATTGATATTTCGGGAAAAAAATACATAATATCACTGCTGTTATATTTAGCAAGTTAGTTTTTTTGCACGTAATATTGTTATTATTCATTATATAAAATATTATCTTAATTTACTACAAGAATATATATGAATTTCTACATATAGCGGCACGATAAAAAAAATTATGTTACTATATGAACAAATCACACAGTGAAAGGAGGTCATAGCTTTGAAGAAAAATTTATATAACTTAAGTAAAGTAGTAGCAAACGTAGCTTTATCTGTTACTTCAATTAGTGCTAATACTTCATGTATTTTTTACACGCATCAGCCAAAACTTCCACAAGGCGCTAAAAAGCTTCGTAAATTTTAATGAAGTCTAGTGTTACAGAGAGGTTTGGGGAGTTATTTGTACAAAACAATGTAATAAGTTTAGAAGAAAAAGAATTGTTTGTTTTTGGTTTGCAGCAAGGGTTATTAATTATTCTAAATGTTATATCATCTATCATTATTGGTTACATATTTGGTATGGTCTGGCAAAGTATAGTGTTTATGGTTATGTATATACCGCTAAGAAGTTACGTTGGAGGATATCATGCTAGAACACAATTAAGGTGCTATGTATTTTCATTGGTATTAATATCAGTAGTGCTTTTGGGAGTAAAAAATATCACGTGGACAAGCTCTATTTGTGTACTAGTATCAATAATAATAGGTATAATTATCTTTATATTTGCACCAAGAGCAGATGAAAATAAGCCGCTTGATGAGATAGAAACTATAGTATTTAAGAAAAGAGCAAGAAGTATATACTGCACTCAAGTATTTATTTTACTTATTTTTCTACTCCTTGGATGGACTGAATTAGCATCTTGTTTGGTTATGACCTTTGCTGCAATGGGACTTATGCTTATTCTAGATATACTTAAGAAATCTTATCTAAAAGTAAGTAATCTTAACAAAAGGTAGAAATCTTACAGTATATAGACGAGCAGTATTAGAAATATAGATAGAGTATAGTATGTGGGGATGTATTAAAGTTGGATAGAAAATATTTCAATTTCATTTGAACTTAAGTAGGAGGACAATCAATACCTCTAAGTGCTGAGGGAGGCACAGCTAAAGGTAGTTGATACTTATTTGAGTTATAATTTATCAATATTTAAGGAAAAGAGATTGAATACAAAATGTTAATCATGTAAATGAAGTCGGGTTTTAATAGGTGGAAATAATTACTAAGATAGCAAATTATATCATATATTTTGTTATCTCGTGGCTATTTTCATCTATTTTTTTATGAAATTTCCATATTATCTACAACATACTTTTACATAAACATAAATTATGTTATAATATACGAGTTAATAAGACTAGACGATAGGTGCATCAAGGTTTGCATACTAATGAAAATACAATAGAAACTATAAAAATGTAATGGATTATTTAAGGAGGAATGAAAATGGACTTAAGAAGTCAATTGGAAAATGCTATTGAAATTTTAAGAAGAAGTGATAATAAGTTTAAAGTGCCAACAGACAAATTAATATTAATGGCAGCTAATAATAATCCAAAAGGTGTAAATGAAATAAGATATAATTACTATGACGAATTTAGACAAGAAGTAATTCGTCTTATAAATATGAATATCCTATCACCCATTGGAAAAGTCAGAGATGATGTGCTAACATATACAGATTTTTGGATATTACCTAAGGGACATGTTGAATATGATAAAGAATTATACACCCATATGTTGAATCAATATACTTACTTTGACATGTCATTCTATAGATTAAAGTACAAAGAATTTAAAGAAGATAAAAATGTTATTGATATATTATATGAATATTATATGAAAAAAGAAAAAGATAGATTAACTGCGAATGAATTAGGATTTTTATTATTTAAAGATGAGAAGGCGTTTGAGCAAAAAGAAGAAAAGACTCAGAATGAGGAAAAAGCGTCTATTGGCTTTGCTTTAATTGTACTTAACCGTATTGGAATTACTTTAGATGATTTGAATGCATATGTAACTACATACCCATTTTATTATTATGCAAGGGATAGTTTTTACAAAAAAGAAAATAGAAGAATAATAATTATTGAAAATAAAGATACATTTTTTACTATGGCTTGGGACGAAAAAAAATGGAAAGAATTTGACATGTTTATCTTTGGGGAAGGCTTTAAGATACATAGTTCGTTTTCCTTAGCGAAACAATATGGAATTATGGAATCGGATGAAATAGTTTATTTTGGAGATATCGACCCTATGGGATTTTATATCTATGCATTGCTTAAAAAACGTTATGAGAATTATAAATTTAGACTTTTTAGTTCAGTTTATGAAGAACTGGTAAATAAATTTAGCATACAGGAATTGAGTAATGTAAGAAAAAATCACGATAATGTTGATGTAGAACTAATATCTGACATTATCAAAGAAGAATTATCACATGAATGTGAGAAAAAAATAATTGAGTTATTGCTCAATAAAAAATATATACCACAAGAAGCAATTCGCTTTTGTTATGTTTAGGAGGAGTCAATGACAGAGGAATATGAATTTATTAGTGAAATGATAAGTGATTTGGATGAAAGAAATCAGTTTCTTAAGAAATACTATCCATATTTTAAGATAATTGGAGACGGTACCAAAACATTTCAGTCCAAATCTTTAGAACAGTTCGATGTAGGATTTATTTTACTAACAACATTACGATTCCTTGTTGAAGAAAACAACTTTAAAAATCGAGGTGTATCCTATAATGAAATATCAGATTTTTTGCATTACTTAGTAAATAAGGCATATTTGGTATTATTATCTGAAACTGATAAAGCTACACTTACAGAAGAAATTATAAGTATGTTAACTGGTAGTGGACAACCTTATGAATACCATTATTATAATCCGGTGAGTCAGAAAAGAAGTATAAGTCGTATCACATATATGAAGGGTGAAATCGATCCCATTCTTGGTAGTTTGAAATATTATATTACGGATAGTGGAATCGAGTTTTACTTAGAAACAAAAGAAATCAAAGAATTAAATAAAATAAGCATACAACAAGTTTTACTTGAAAAAATGGTTTCTAGTAAAAATTTCAAAGGGGCAAGACAAGTTGTAGGACGAATCACCAATCAAGTTGCAAAGTTACATTCAATGAAAAGAGAAGTACTTAATCTTATAAGTTTTAATCCGGTTGAAGGTGATAGATTATATGAGGAATTTTTTGTAAAAAGCATGGAGTGGTTTGATAGAGAAGAAGATTGTTTTGTGAATAACTTAAAAGCAGTAGAAAATGCAAGAGAAAAAATATCTTCCTTGGATGGATTAGATACAATTCGAGAAATTAATGCTCTGAATGATGAATTAAAAAAAGCTAGCGAAAAGTATGGGGATTTACTTAGCGAACTAGTTGATTTAAAGAAAAAGGTGGATGACATTAGAGCGGCAAGAAAAATTAAAGTTCTAAAAACCACCTTTGATTATAGGAACGTAGTTGATAAGATGATAGCAATGGATAAAAGTGATAGCTTGGAAGTTCTTATGAATCCTTTTTTAGAAGGTAAAAAGAAAAAATTCTTTGACTTTAAGAGGATAGATTCTTTATTAAATTTTAAAGTATCTCAAGAGGAAGAGATGGAAACTGTGATAGAAGAAGATATTAGGGAGTATATTTTTGATGATGTAGTTGAACATGAGAGAATTAAAGAAAATCATGAGAAATATATTTACTGTTTATATTCCTTGTTTCTAAAATCAGGTGAGTTTACCTTAAATGAGTATAATGAATACCTTGAATCAGTTTTTACGGACAAGATTTTCTTTAACGGTGATTATTTCTCCTTTTTAATAGCACTCAGTGGTAAAGCAAGATATTTAGAAGAAGAAATTAGTGAGGATGTTTCAGCGCTAGATGAAATTTTGAAGGTCTTTCGTGAAAAAACAGGCCATTATATACCATTTGAAATCAACTTTTGTCCAGAAGAGAATATTGTTCTAAAATCAGGATTTCAAACTACCAATTTTATATTTAGGAGGCTTTCTATAAATGATTGAAAAAGCATTAGAAATTGCAATTAAAGTAACGACTAAGCTTATAAAAGGAGAAGAAGTAAGTAATAATTTGAACCAAAATTTATACGAGGCCTATATTACAGATAGCGAAGTATATGATTATGTTCATCAATTAATGGAAGGATTCGAATTAGAATTAATTGATGATTATGGCGATGGTTTATATATTTCCTGTGGTGTTACCAATAAGACGTTTGGATATAGTAACGAAGAACTAAGAAAAAAGTTGAAAATTAATAATAACTCAGAATTATATGTGATATATTTTCTTATGTATGGCTTAATATTGCAATTCTATACAGATTCCTCTACTCCTACTTATAAAACCTATATAAAACGAATGGAAATTGTGAATGAAACAGATATATTACTTAAAAAAATAATATCGGATATAGATACAATAACAGAAGATGAAATTAAAATAAATAGTTTTAAAAATATCGCTTTAATATGGGATAACATACCTATTTTACCAAACAATGAATGGGAGGATACGGGCAAAGCAAGAGCTGGAAGTAGTTCAAAAGCTGCATATGTTAAAAAGTTAATGCAATTTTTGATAGAAGATAATTTATTTGTAGAAGATAACGATATGTTTTATCCAACAAACCGCTTTCATGCATTAGCACAAAATTATTTTCAGCGAAAAGGAAGCGATATATATCAACTTCTAAATAATGAGTATAGGAGGAGCATAGATGCCTAGAATAAATCGTATACGAGTAAATAATATAAATTATAACGATGGTACTCAACGTTATGATGATTTTTCTATGACTTTTCATGGTAAAAATGCTCTTTATGATTTGGTAAATGGTGGTGGTAAAAGTATTCTTTTAATGATGATTATGCAAACTGTTTTACCAAATCAAGAACTAGATAAGAAACAACCAGTATCCAAGTTATTCAAAGGAAGTAATAACAATACAGCAATTCATTCCATGGTGGAATGGAAACTAGACAAAGAAGCTAGAAATTGGTTTAAAGCAAATTATTTACTAGCAGGTTTTTGTGCTAAAAAGGGTAGTGAAGGTCATGGTGAAGTTGAGTACTTTAATTATGCAATTACCTATTCTAAATATAATGACTATGACATAATCAACTTTCCTTTGGTTGATGGTAATGAAAAAATTGGATATAGTGGACTGAAAAAGAAATTAAAAATGCTAAAAGATATGGACTTATTAGATTGCAGGGTTACTTTATTTGATACAAATGATGCATACAAGAGTTTCTTAGCTAAGTTTGGAATCTATGAGAGTCATTGGAATATTATTCGTGGTATTAATGTTTCGGAAGGTCGAGTTAGAACATATATAGAGGAAAACTATAGAACTACAAGGAAATTAGTAGATAAGCTTTTAATTGAAGAAATTATTGAAAAAGCGAATGGTATGAAAAACGATAAAAGAGGGGGAGAAGACGATTTAGCCAAATCATTAATGGATATTGAGAGTAAAATGTTGGAGCTTTCAAAAAAGAAAAAGGACATTGATGCATATAAATATCAAGTATTGGCCCTAGAGCAATTTATTGCTAAAATTGAGGATTATACCAAAACACTTCATGAGGAAGAAAACTTATGGAGACAATATGAAAGATTATATAATAAGGTAAAGGACAACAAAGAACATATTTATTCTGAGTATGAAAAAATAAATACGGAATTAGAAAAGAATCGAAGTTTAGGACGTTTTGAAAAGCAATATATTGAAAAACTTATCTTGGAAAAAGAATCGAAATTCCAAGAAGTTTTACTGCTTCGATTAAATGAATTAGATGATGTAGTTCGCCAAATAAAAAGTAAGTTAGACGAATATAAGGAAGATTTAAAATATAAAGAAGCTTTAAAATATTATGTTCTATACAAAAATGATAATATAAAACATCAAGAGATAATTAGCGAATTAAATCAATTGAATGAAAATAAAAAAGATAAATTATACCGTATTCAATCCTTAGTTTATTATATAAAGAATTATTATAAGATAGCTCTTGATAAACTGAATGGGGAAAAAGATAATCTTAAAGTTAAGATAGAAGAAAAAATTAGTCATAAAGAATTATTAAAAGCAGAAAGTTTAGAAATTAGTGAAAAGGTAGGTAATTTAAATACCTTAATAAGACTAGAAGACGAAGCTATTGATAAGGTAAAAAAAGAAATTGAATTATTAAAACCTCAAATTCGTAGTGTTACATCAAAACTACCTGAAAGTTTTTCCTTTGCTAGTGATGAAGATTTACTAGAGAAATATGGGGAAGGTCTAAATAGTTGCAACCATTTGATTGAGGAACTTAGTCAAATGATAGTAAATTATAAGGACGCTATAACTTCTGTACAAATTGAGAAGAAAGTAAAAGAAGAAAAATTAATTCATATTAACTCTATAGTAAATAACTATGAGAATGATATTGAAGAATACAAAAATCAAGTAGAAAGAATTTCAAACTTTAAGAAGATTCTAGAACTGGATCAGAATATTTCAACAGAGTATATGTTATCTTACATTTCATCGAAAGCAGATGATGATAAGAAGGTAATATTTGTTAAGGAAATGAAACGAGATTCACTAAACAAAAAACTACAAGCTTATAAGGAAGGAAAAGTAACTATTGATAATGAGGATTTATTAAAAGTTTATCAATATCTTCGCGGAATATCAAGTGAAATAGAATTAGGTAGTGAATATCTTCAAGATAAGAATATATTAGTAAAAACAGAGATATTATCAAGGATTCCTATGATTCCGTATGGCGTGGTTGTATCAGAAACTTTATATAAGCAAATAGGTAAAACCATTCACTTTGATTGGATGGATCTTAAGTCTATAATTCCTATTATTAATACAAAAGCTATAAGAGAAGAAAGCGTTAGTCAAAATGATATATGCTTTTTACAAAATAGTGTTGAACTATATAAGGAAACACGCTATTTAGAAAATGAAATCATAAAAGTATCTTCAGAGTTAGAAAAACTAGATAAAGAAATTAAAATATTAGAATCGAATATATCAAATTACAAAAGCATCTATGATATCACAAAGAATTTTCATGATAATTATGAAAAAAAATATAGTAAATTGAGTAAAGATTATGAAGATACAAAAAAAGAGCAGAATATTTTAACAAGTAAAATCAAGTCATTAAAAGGAGATGAAGAGGAATTAATTGAAAAAATAGAAGAAGTGAAAAATTCATTAATTTCTAAGAAAGAGAACCAGAATAATTATCTTGAAGTAATATCTAGATTGTCAAAAAGAATTGAGTGTAATAATACCTTAGATCAAAGTACAATTAGTCGAAATCGACATATTAGAGATATGGAAGATAGTAAGAAAAAACTAGAGATGAATAAGCAAAAGGAAAATTTCCTTATAAACGAAGAAAATGCGATAAAACATGAACTTAAAAGTGTTGAGGATAGAATTGATAGTATTAATACTTTGTGGGAAACAAAATATAAAGCTTATTATGTGGATGGTAGTTATCCAGTTTGTGAAAAAGAGGAAGCATACATTACAACTGAATTAAATGCAGCAATTAAAACTTACGAAGATGAGAATACAGATGTAAAACATAAGAATGAAATGCTTCAAGTATTATCTAAATCTATAAATCAGTATAAAGATGAAATTACTGGTAGAAATTTTACTACTATTTACTTTGAAGAAAGAGAAAAAGAGTCTGGTTATCTGTTCGTTCAAGATAAAGAGATTACTTTGGCGAAAGATTTGGTGAACAAAACCAATGCTAGGTATGAAAAAGAGCTAGATATGTATTATAAAGCTAAGACGGATTGTGATACTCTTGCTGGTAAAATCAGCAGTATGATGGAAGAGTATACCAATAAATATGATACCCAGATAGAAATTGATGAAAACGATTATAAAGATTTGTCACAAGCAATTAGCTGGCACAAGGAAAAGCTGAAAGAAAATGAATATTCACTTGCTAAATTGTGTAAAGATGAAACGAGGATTTCAATAGAAAAAAATGCAGTTGATAAAATTAGGGAGCGTATGGAGAATATTGCACAGACAAAAGGAGTGGAGCTAAAGGAAGTAGAAACCAAAGAAAAAGATTTTCTTTCTTCTTCTGAATTAAATAAAGCACTGTCTGGACTTTTATCCATAATGAATGACAATACAAGGTTAATAGAGGATAGAAACAAGAAGTGTAAAGATGCAAAAGCTAAATGTGTGAAAGAGATTGCTACGAAGAACCATGGATATGCTGATGAAATAGACAAATGTGACATTATTAGTGATGCTAATGAGATGTTAAGACTAACTAGTAATCTAATAAAAAGTAAGGATTATTTTGTTGAAGAAATTCAGAGAATTGATGATGGGCTACAAGAAATATTAGCGATTAAAGAAAGATTTAAATCTAAGTGTCTTCAAGAGAGCCATAAGATTAAAACAGATCTTGAGAAATTTACTAAATTTTCTAAAATGATAATTGATGAGGAAGAAATACAAGCAGTAAAATTAAAAATAAATTATTTACCTGAAGAAGTACAAAAAAGTAAAATGGAAAAATACATTGATCGAATTGTGAATGATGCATCCAACGTCTTTGTAGAAGAGGACAAGAAAAAATTACTTAGAGAACGTTTATCGGGTAGAAGTTTATTTGGTGTTATTGTTAACGATGTAAATGGTATGGAATTAAGTCTCTATAAAAGAGAACGTGTAAAAGAAAATAGTAGGCATCTACGTTTCGAAGAGGCGGTAGGAAGTACAGGACAATCACAAGGCATTTATATATTACTTATCATAGCAATTATTAATTATATCGCGAGAATGTATTCAAATGAAATTGATGATAAAAATATTACTAAAACAATTTTTATCGACAATCCATTTGGTGCTGCAAAAGACGTATACATTTGGGAACCAATTATGTCCATGCTTCGTGAAAATAATGTACAACTAATTGTTCCTACAAGAGGTGTCTCACCTGCAATGACCAGTAAGTTTGACATATATTATACACTTTCTCAAGATATGAGAGGTGATAAATTACAAACAGTAGTAACAAATTACCGAAGTGATATATCTACAGATGAGGTAGAGTATGTTAAATTAGAATCTACTCAGCTAGATTTATTTGGTATGCTCTAATAAAAAATTATATCCCACAATCCAATTAATAATTAATAAAAATTTGGTTAAACTATTTCTAGAAAATTCTAACAAAATATATTTCTAAAGAATTAAACTTCTATGGAATTAATTTCTAAAGAAATAAAATTTTTAACAGAATCAAATTTTTAACGAAATCAAATTTCTTACGAAATCAGAAAGGTAATAATAGTATGGGAATTATATCTTGGATTATAGTTGGTGGACTCGCTGGTTGGATTGGTAGTATGATTACTAGTGTTAATGACAAAATGGGGATTTTTGCTAACGTTATAGCAGGTATTGTCGGAGCTTTTATTGGTGGTATTATAATGAAATTCTTTGGTTTTGACGGTATTACTGGTTTTAACCTTTGGAGTATTATCGTAGCAACTATAGGTTCTGTATTAATTTTATTTATTGTTAATCTTGTTAAATCAAAATAAATATTTACAGGTCATAAATCCTATGTGAATTTATGACCTTATTCTTTTGAGTCTGAATGTAAAAGTTTGATTGAATGTTCTTTTATTAGGGTGATATTTTTTAACAATTACTAAAATATATGATATAATGACCTTAAAGAATATATAAGGAAACAAATATATTAAGGAAGAGAAAAATGTAAGATAATTAGGTAATTGCGAAACTTCTAAATTGAGTTTCGCAAATACCTATGTAAGATAGTATAAGTAAGGAGATTACCTTGAAACGATTTAAAAAATTTTATATAGAAATAACAAATGTATGTAACCTGGCCTGTGATTTTTGCCCAAAGACCAAAAGAAAGATGGAATTTATGTCCCTTGAGACTTTTGAAGAAATTTTAACCCAAGTAAAACCATATACGGATTATATCTATCTGCATGTAAAAGGTGAACCTTTTTTGCATCCCCAAATAGATAGGATATTAGACATATGTGAAAACTTCAATATAAAGGTAAATATAACTACCAACGGTACGCTAATTAGTGAGGTAAAGGATAAAATTATTAATAAAAAGTCCTTAAGGCAAATTAATTTTTCACTACATAGTATGGATGGCAATGAAAAATATAATAAGAAAGATGAGTATATTGATAATATATTGGATTTTGCCCATGAAGCATTAGCAAAGACTAATATAATTATATCTTACCGTTTGTGGAATTTAGATAAGGACAACCAA
>JAEWHU010000197.1 GCA_023387635.1 Bacillota bacterium | reverse complement strand
ATTCATTAATGCATTGATTAATGACGATTTCCCTACATTTGATTTACCAGCGAAGGCAATTTCTATTTTGTCATTCTCAGGCAATACACTAGTAACACCACAAACTGTTTCTAAATTAACACTTTTAACGTGCATATAAAACTCCTTCTACCTGCCATTCAGGTAATACCATATAATTAATTTACCATGGCATGTGCTATAACATCTTCCATTGTTTCCACAAAGGTTACTGTTACACCGTCTAATATTTCTTCCGATATTTCTTCAACATCTTTCTTATTCAAAGATGGCACTAAGACAGTGGTAATATTTGCTGTTTTTGCAGCTAATATTTTTTCCTTTAATCCACCGATAGGTAATACTCTTCCCCTTAGTGTAATCTCCCCAGTCATTGCTACATCATGACGTATTTTTTTGCCAATGATTGCAGAAAGCATGGCTGTAGCCATAGTGATACCCGCAGAAGGTCCATCTTTTGGTACCGCACCATCTGGAATATGAATATGGATGTCATGTTTATCAAAATAATCAAAAGCTATCTCATACTTACTACTAATTGATCTAATATAGCTAATACCAGCTTTAGCCGATTCTTTCATTACATCTCCTAGTTGCCCAGTTAGTTCAAACTTTCCTTTACCTGGCATTACATTTACTTCAATTTGTAAAGTATCTCCACCAACGCTTGTCCATGCCAGTCCTCTTACAATACCAATCTCATCTTTTTCATTAGCCTTTTTATAAGAATATTTAGGATTACCTAAATATTTTTCTATATTTTTCTCATTAATACGTACTTTTTCCTTTTCGTTGGTTACAAGTTCTCTAGCAGCCTTTCTACATATCTCTCCTATTTTTCTCTCAAGATTACGTACACCTGCTTCTTTTGTATAGCCAGTTATCATTTTATGAAGAGCTTTATCAGATATGGTTAATTCTTTGGACTTAATACCATTCTTCTTCATTACTTTAGGAATAAGATGCTTTTTACCAATATGCATTTTTTCGTTTTCTGTATAACTAGTAACTTCAATTATTTCCATACGATCAAGTAAAGGTCTAGGTATGGTTTGTAGAGAATTAGCAGTAGCTATAAATAAAACTTCTGATAAATCCACTGGAATTTCAATATAATGATCAACAAATTTACTATTTTGTTCACTATCAAGTACTTCTAAAAGAGCTGCGGAAGTATCTCCTTTATAATCACTACTTACTTTGTCTATTTCATCTAATAACATAAGTGGATTTTTAACTTTAGCACTTTTAAGACCACTAGTAATTCGACCAGGTAAAGCTCCAACATACGTCCTTCTATGCCCTCTTATCTCAGCTTCATCACGAACACCACCAAGGCTTATTCTAACATACTCTTTATTTAAAGCTTTGGCCACCGATCTTGCTATTGAGGTTTTACCAGTACCCGGAGGACCCACTAAGCATATAATAGGACTAGTACCTTTATCCGTTAATGCACGAACTGCTAAGAACTCTAATATTCTTTCTTTCACTTTAAATAATCCATAATGTTCTTCATCCAGTATTTTTTCAGCCTTTATTAAATCTTTGCTATCTGTACTTGTTTTATCCCAAGGAAGGCTAAGTAAAGTTTCAATATATCCTCTAAGTACAGCACTTTCTGAAGAGTTACCTGATAAATTTTTAAAGCGTTCAATTTCTTTAGAAATCTTTTCTTTTACTTCATCCTTTGCTATCAATGCACTTGTAGCTTCTTGATACTGTTCAGCCTCAGTTAGTGTATTAGTTTCACCAAGTTCGTCTCTAATTACTTTCAATTGTTCTCTTAAGATGTAATCTTTTTGATTTTTATCTACTTTTTCTTTTACTTTTGATTGAAATTCTTTTTTAATTCTAAGGATGTCAATCTCATTAGTTAGAATAACCATAATCTTTTCACATCTATCAGCAATATCCATAGCTTCTATGATGCTTTGTTTTTCTTCTAATTCAAGAGGTATGTTAATTCCTATTTGATCAACTAATTGCTCTAACTTTGTGGTCTTAAGTAATTGTTTCATTACTTCCTTCCCTATCTTAGGATTTTCAATGGAATACACCTCTAGTATATCCTTTATTCCTTTTAATAGGGCTTTTTTATGTGCCTCTGTTAATTCACTATCACTATCATTTATATTAGTAGAAACTTCACCTATTAAATAAGGCTTTTCTTCTAAAATATTTTCTAATCTAGCTCTCTCCACACCTGATACTAAAACCCTAAGCACATTTCCAGGCAACTTAATCATTTGCTTAATTAACGCTATTGTTCCAGTAGTATATAAATCTTCTTTCTCAGGGTTTTCTATTTCAGCATCTTTTTGTGCCACTAATAACACTTGTTGGTCATTTTCCATAGCACTTTCAATTGCTCCAATTGAAATAGTACGATTTACATCAAAATGGATTAGCATTCCAGGAAGTACTGCCATTCCACGTAACGCAACAACAGGAACTATCCTATTATATTTACTCATTCTTACCTCCATTATTTAGTTTATTTCACTAAATTTAGATAATTAACTTAGTTACAAAAAAAGACTGCCCTAAATCTCCTAAATATTACACCAACTCCTAATATGCTATGAAGTAATGTGAAACTATAAAGGTATTCTAAGACAGTCCCTTGTATATCTAATTACGCAATCTCGTTACTATTCTTTTTAGTAATTCGCTTTGCCACTTGTTTTCTTGGTTGATTATCTTCTGAGCATATTAATGTAGGTGCCTCTTTACCCTCCGCTGACTCTTTTGTAATAATACATTTTAAAATGCTCGCATCAGAAGGCACCTTATACATAGCATCCATCATAACAGATTCCATTATTGCTCGTAACCCTCTAGCACCTGTTTTTCTTTCAACAGAACGCTTAGCGATCTCCCTGATTGCATCATCATCAAATTCAAGTTCAACACCATCTAATTCAAATAGCTTTTTATATTGCTTTACAATTGCATTTCTTGGTTCTGTAAGAATTCTTACCAATGCTTGCTCATCTAGTAAATCAAGAGCGGCACAAACTGGTACACGGCCAACAAATTCAGGAATCAAACCAAACTTAACAAAATCCTGAGGTAGTGCCTGTCTGAATAATTCACCAATATTTCTTTTCTCTTTTTCCTCTATTTGAGCGTTAAATCCTATGGATTTTTTACCAATTCTAGCTTCAACTATTTTCTCTAAACCATCAAAAGCACCACCACATATAAACAATATATTGGTTGTATCAATTTGAATAAATTCTTGATGAGGATGTTTTCTTCCACCTTGTGGTGGAACAGAAGCAGTTGTACCCTCTAATATCTTAAGAAGCGCTTGTTGAACACCTTCTCCAGATACATCACGAGTAATTGAGGTATTTTCTGACTTTCTAGTTATTTTATCTATTTCGTCAATATAAATAATACCATGTTCTGCTCTTTCTATATCAAAGTCTGCTGCCTGGATTAATTTAAGTAATATATTTTCAACATCTTCACCAACATAACCAGCTTCTGTTAAAGCGGTTGCATCTGCAATTGCAAATGGTACATTGATAAGCTTTGCTAGAGTCTGCGCAAGAAATGTTTTACCAGAACCTGTAGGACCAACCATTAGAATATTACTTTTTTGAAGTTCAACATCAAGATCTTTACCTGAAAGTACTCGCTTATAATGATTATAAACAGATACAGAAAGAATTTTTTTAGCATCTTCTTGTCCGATAACGTACTGATCTAGAAAGTTTTTAATTTCTACTGGTTTTAATAAATTTATATCAGAACTAGAAATTACATCATCTAACTCTTCTTCTACAAGTTCTGCACAGATTTCCACGCATTCATCGCAAATATAAACATTACTAGGCCCTGCAATTAACTTTCTAACTTGATCTTGGTTTTTATTACAAAAGGAACATCTAAGTTGTTTTCTATCATCAGTTCTATTTGCCATTCATCTAGTCTCCTTTCTTATTAGTTATCCTATAGGTAATGGCGAAACTCTTTTTTTGTACGAACTTTTATGTTTCGCAAATACCTATAAACTAATTTACTTAATAAGTTATAAAGCTTTACTTATTAAGTAAAGCTTTATAATGTCAAAGGGGATATTCACAATCCACTTGTTTATAACCTTATACCTGCTAGGCAGGTATAAGGTTATAATATATTTATCTATTGCTAACTATACTGTCAATTATACCATAAGCTTTCGCTTCTTCAGCACTCATGTAATAATCTCTTTCTGTATCAATTTCGATTATATCAAGAGGCTTACCTGTATTCTGTGCAAGAATTTTATTTAATTTAGTTCTTGTCTTTAATATATTCTCAGCTACTATTTTAATGTCTGTAGCTTGACCTTTTGCTCCACCGGATGGTTGGTGAATCATTACTTCTGCATTAGGAAGGGCAAATCTCTTACCTTTTGCTCCACCTGCTAAAAGGAATGCACCCATACTAGCTGCCATACCAATACAAGTTGTTGATACATCACATTTGATGTAATTCATTGTATCATAGATAGCCATACCAGCTGTTACAGAACCACCAGGACTATTAATGTATAGATTAATATCTTTACCAGGATCTTCTGATTCTAAGAATAATAATTGAGCAACAATTACACTAGCAGAAACATCAGTTACTTCTTCTCCAAGGAAAATGATTCTATCTTTTAAAAGTCTAGAATAGATATCGTAAGATCTTTCTCCTCTACTTGTTTGTTCTATGACATAAGGTACTAAACTCATAGTAATCCTCCTTTACTGTACTACGCTTCAACAGCTGTCTCAACAATAAAGTCTACTGCTTTTTGAACAGCTATATCCATCACAATTTGTTCTTTTTCTTTCTCACTAATTAATTCTTTTAATTTTTCTACTTCCATTTTGTAACTTGTAGCCATTTGTTCAACTTCTTTATCAAATGCTTCATCAGATACTGTAATATTTTCAGCTTTTACAATAGCCTCTAATACTAATCTACTTTGAATACGTTTTACAGCTTGAGGCTTCATTTGCTCAATCATCTTATTTCCATCCATACCAGTGAATTGGAAGTATTGCTCCACTGATAAACCTTGCATTTGTAATCTTTGTGCAAATTCATCTGCCATTTGTCTTACTTGAGTATCAATCATAGCTTCTGGAATTTCCATAGTTGCATTTTCAATTACTTTATCAACTAATTTATCTTCTTTCACTCGAACTGCTTCTTTTGTTTTTCTTTCAAGAATTGTTGACTTAATATCAGCTTTATATTCATCTAATGTATCAAATTCTGATACATCTTTTGCAAAATCATCATCAAGTTCAGGTAATTCTTTTGATTTAATATCTTTTACAGTAACTTTAAATAATGCTGGCTTACCTGCTAATTCTTTTGCATGGTATTCCTCTGGGAAAGTTACATTAACTTCTACTTCTTCACCAATATTTTTTCCAACTAATTGTTCTTCAAATGTATCAATAAAAGAATGTGAACCTATTGTTAAAGAATAATCCGTTCCTTTTCCACCTTCAAATGGAACACCATCAACAAATCCTTCAAAATCGATAGTTGTTGTATCTCCATCAACTACAGCTCTATCAGTAACAGCGATTGTTCTAGAATTTTGTTCTCTAACTTTATCTAATTCTGCAATAATTTCTTCTTCAGTTACTTCTACTTCAGTTTTTTCTACTTCAAGACCTTTATAATCACCTAAAGTAACTTCAGGTTTAACAGCAACTTCAGCAGTGAAGATAAAAGGCTTACCTTTTTCTACTTGAACTACGTCGATTTCTGGTCTAGATACGATATCTAATCCGCTTTCAAGGGCAGCTTTTTCATAAGCTTCTGGCATAATTAGATTTGCTGCATCTTCATAAAATATACTTGCACCGTACATTTTTTCAATCATAGCACGAGGTGCTTTACCTTTTCTAAAACCTTGTAAATTAATTTTTCCTCTATTTTTTAAGTATGCTTTTTCTAATGCTGCTTCAAATTCCTCTGCACTAGTTTCAATGGTAAGTTTCACCATGTTTTTTTCTAGTTTTTCAACTTGTAAACTCATTTAAAATTTCCTCCT
>JAEWHU010000095.1 GCA_023387635.1 Bacillota bacterium | reverse complement strand
TCACGTGAAACATTTGTCCTCCATATTATAAACAGCTTTACTATAAATACTAATTGCTTATTATATTAATTATTACTCTACCTAAATTAATCTAGATATAACTATCAGTAAAATGTTTCACGTGAAACATTTGATCTTCATATTGTAAAAATCTTTAGTATAAATACTAATTGCATATTATAGTAGTATTACTCTAACTAAATTAATCTAGATATAAACATCAGCCTAATGTTTCACGTGAAACATTTGTCCTCCATATTATAAACAGCTTTACTATAAATACTAATTGCATATTATATTAGTTATTACTCAGCCTAAATTAATCTTGATATAAACATCCGTATAATGTTTCATGTGAAACATTTAGTGTTAATAATAGGGATTTCTTTTTGTATTCTGAATTGTTTTTATATATTTTTTAATTTTTTTGAATCAACTTGAATTTAACAAATTAGAGGTGCCTCACTGCATAGTCTTTGAACTAGTGTGAGAAAGAGAAAATCTTGTGATTAACAATATAAAATAACACCAAGCATAATTAAATGATTGGTGTCAAATGAACTTTTACTACTTTCATTATCTCTTAGTCAGAAACACTTCAGCATAGCAATTAATTTAATATTCTATATTACTAATATAATTCAACAATATTATTTTTAATAGCATATACTGCGGCTTGTGTTCTATCAGATACTGATATCTTTTTGAATATATTTGAAACATGATTTTTTACTGTTTTCTCACTTATAGTTAGTTTGTAAGCAATTTCCTTATTAAACAATCCTTCTGTAAGTAATCTTAAAACTTCCATCTCACGTTTTGTTAACATACTATCATATGACATTTTTGATTTTCTATTTTCAATTTTTTCTTTCATTAATGGTACTAATTCGCTTTGTATATAGTTTTCACCACAATTAACGGTAAAAATTGCTTTCCTTAATATTTCAGAATCCGAATCTTTAAGTACATAACCATTAACATTATGTTCTACTGCTTTCATTAAATACTCAATTTCATTGTGAATAGTTAATATTATTATCTTGTAATTCAAATTCATTTCTCGTACTTTTTCTAATACCATTAATCCATTTAAAAGAGGCATATTAATATCTAATAATACTACATCTGGTACTAGTTCTTTCATTAATTCTAAACATGAAATACCATCCCCTGCTTCTCCTACTACCTTAATATCTCCATCTAATTCAAGTAATTGTTTAAGACCTTCTCTAACCATACAATGATCATCCACAATCATAATTTTGACCGGTTCCATTATATGTCCTCCTTATATGTTCTTAGTGGTACCTTAACCAAGATTTCTGTACCTTCATTTGTCTCTGATATAATATTGATATCTCCTGATAATAATATTATTCTTTCTTTCATCATAGATAAACCATATCCAGATAAAATATCTTTATTATTATTTATATTTGTTGCATCTGTAAATCCTATTCCATTGTCCTTAATGGATAACATAATATAATTATCAATATATTTTATGGTTATATTTATATGTGTCGCTTTTCCATGCTTTAAGGAGTTTGTTATGGCTTCTTGTATAATTCTGAATATTGTTAAGTTAATTACTGATAGAACTTTCACCTCATCATTTATAACTTCTAAAACTACTTCAATTTCATTGCTATTATTTATCTCTCTAATATACTTTTCTATTGTCGGTATTAATCCTAGATCATCTAAAGACATTGGTCTTAGATTATAGATAATCCCTCTCATATCTTTTATCGTTGTTTTAATAGTTTTTATCATAGTTTGAAGTTCAATCTTAGTTCTAACGGGATCAATATCAGTTAATTTAAAACAAAGTTCAGTTTTGTGCATCATATTAGTTAAATTTTGTACTGTAGTATCATGGAGATCTCTTGCAATACGTTTTCTTTCACTTTCTTGAGTTTCAAGAATTTTTATGCCGTATTCTGTATTATTATAACAATAATTTCCATCTTGTACCAAATCATTTTTAATTAATTCCATGCATTTAATAAGATTATCAATATTATTCTTTCTTTGAATTTTTTCACTCAATTCTTTGTAACTATCATTAATTCTTTCAATAATAATTTTTTCTTCATTTAAAAGTTCGCTAGATCTGGAGTTCTTTTTATTATTATAAGTTGGTGAAAATAACTCCTCTTTTGAAGTATCTGAATCAATAATTGTTATTTCTTGTCTCAAATTTATTAATTTAAGATCTAATGTTCTTATTATTTCATTACTCTGTTCTATTTCAAGTTGTAATTGTATTACATCTTGCATGAGGAATCCAAGTGAATTGGCCATTGTTTCAATTAAATCGTTATTATTCATGTATCTGAACTCCCTTTGTTATCATATAAATATAACATTTCTTAAATTTTTAAATAAAAAATTATTTCTTATCACACTTTTTACATAAGTTTTCTGATTTCAAAATAAGCTTAACATATTCTCCATCATATTTTTGATAACTATTACCTTGAATAATAAATCCAATTTTCTCATAGAACTTTATATTCTCAGTGTAAGTTTCTACAATAACTTCTTTTGCACCAGATAAAAATGCTTTATTTGCCAACATACGAACTGCAAAATCACCATAATATTTATTACGTTCTTCTTTTAACACACAAACTTTAGTTATTAAAAAAGTATTACCATCAAAAGTTATTCGACCGGTAGCCACAGGTTCTCGTGATTCATCACATGATAAAACTAATACATGGACTGAATTCATATCCAACTTATCTTTTTCATCTTGCTCTTTTATACCAATTTCTTTACAAAAAACTTCTGTTCTAATATGATTTACCTCTGATAAATCATCGCCATAATACAAATATTTACCCTGTATAAGCATGCCTTCACCCCATTTAACTATATACTTATAATCTATTTATTGAATAGGTTCTTTTGTTGGTTTACCTGCACTTCTTGGATACATCTTTGGAGTCTGTTTCGTTTTCTTAATCATTATTAATGTTCTTTGTATATCACTATCTGGTAAATAAAAACTTTTCTGTTCTACAGCTTTTCCACCTAATACAGATATTGCTTTTGTAGAATCTGATAATTCTTCATCAACATTACCAGCTTTGTATGATATAAAAATACCATTTAATTTAACATATGGCAAGCAATATTCGGATAAACTTGATAATTTTGCCACTGCTCTCGAAACCACTAGGTCATAAGACTCACGAATATCACTATTTTTTACATAATCTTCCGCTCTTGCATGTACTGCGCTTATATCTTCTAATTTTAATTCTGTAATAACTTCATTCAAAAAATTAACTCTTTTATTTAAAGAATCCAATAGTGTAATATTGTAATTTGGAAAAACAATCTTAAGAGGTATTCCTGGAAACCCTGCACCTGTTCCCATA
>JAEWHU010000061.1 GCA_023387635.1 Bacillota bacterium | reverse complement strand
CTGTCTACGATATTTTGGCGCAAACACCAAATGATACTTGCATTCCCACTTTGTATGGGCTAAACTATTCATATCCATTTTGGATACCTCCTATGTAATTTTGTGGTTGGCAAACCCACAACTATTATATCATAGGAGGTTTTTTACTTAAAGCTAAAGCTAGCTGGGGACGCACCGGCATAGCCGGTGGTTTATTTTTATGTCCATACAATAATATACCATATAGTTTAGTGAATAAACTATATGGTAAAGTGACATATTCCTAATTATTGTACTAAAATAGTCAAAAGTATTGAATGAAATATGTTTACTTTCAACTAAAAGAGTGTTAAAATTAAAATATGTATAATAAAATATTATAAAAAATATAAAATTCCAATTACAGAAGGAGTGGATTATATGATTTCGAATCAAATTCTACAAAACACAATTGAAGGGCTTAAGTCCATTACTCGTATTGAAATATGTGTTATGGATACAGAAGGAAAAGTTCTTGCCACAACCGTTAATAATGCAGATGAATATGAGAATGCAGTACTAGCTTTTGTTGAATCACCAGCAGATAGCCAAGTTCTACAAGGATATCAATTTTTTAAGGTGTTTGACGAACATCAATTAGAGTATGTTATTTTAGCGAAAGGTGATAGTGATGATGTTTATATGGTAGGTAAAATTGCATCCTTCCAAATTCAAAATCTCCTAGTAGCTTACAAAGAAAGATATGATAAAGATAACTTTATCAAAAACTTATTATTAGACAACTTGTTACTTGTTGATATATACAACCGTGCTAAGAAACTTCATATTGATACAGATGTAAGAAGAGTTGTATTTATTATCGAAACTAAGAATGAAAAAGATGTGAATGCTCTTGAAACGGTAAGAGGTTTATTTTCTGGTAAGACAAAAGATTTTATTACAGCTGTAGATGAAAAGAATATTATATTAGTAAAAGAACTAAAAGCAAATGAAACATATGAAGATATGCATAAAACTGCTAAAGTAATTCTTGATATGTTGAATACAGAAGCAATGACAAAAGTTCATGTTGCATTTGGTACAATCATTAATGAAATTAAAGATGTATCAAGATCTTATAAAGAAGCTAAGATGGCTTTAGATGTTGGTAAAATATTCTATAGCGGACGAAATGTAGTTGCTTATAGTAATCTTGGAATTGGACGTTTAATTTATCAATTACCAATGCCTTTATGTAAAATGTTTATCAAAGAAATCTTTGATGGCAAATCACCAGATGAATTTGATGAAGAAACTTTAACTACTATTAATAAATTCTTTGAAAATAGCCTAAATGTTTCAGAAACATCCAGACAACTTTATATCCATAGAAATACATTAGTATATCGTTTGGATAAATTGCAAAAGAGCACTAATCTTGATTTAAGAGTATTTGAAGATGCGATTACATTTAAGATAGCTTTAATGGTTGTTAAATATATGAAATATATGGAATCTTTGGAGTATTAAAATGCAATATGATATCAATAAACATCTAAAAGAACCTTTGACTCCGGTTATTTTATTTGAGAATGTATCAAAATCTTACCAGAGAGGCGTTTTTGCCATAAATAAGATAAACTTGCAGATACAAAAGGGCGAGTTTGTATTTATCGTTGGTAGTAGTGGCTCTGGTAAGTCCACTTTAATAAAGTTAATGCTTAAGGAGATTGAACCAACTAGTGGAAAGGTATACGTTAATTTTAAGGATTTATCAAGACTTAGAAGAGGACAAGTTGCAAAATACAGAAGAGGGATTGGAATTGTATTCCAAAACTTTAGATTGTTAAAGGATCGTAACGTATATGAGAATGTTGCTTTTGCTCAAAGAGTAATTGAAACACCAACAAGAATTATTCGACGACAAGTACCTAATATTCTAGCAACAATGGGACTTGCAGAAAAATACAAGTCTTATCCTAGTGAGTTATCTGGTGGTGAGCAACAAAGGGTTGCTCTTGCAAGAGCATTGGTGAATAAACCAAGTATATTATTAGCAGATGAACCTACAGGAAATTTAGACCCTAAGAATTCATGGGAAATCATGCAATTACTTGATGAAATAAACAAAAGAGGAACTACGGTAGTGGTAGTTACACATAATAGCGACA
Source organism: Bacillota bacterium (assembly GCA_023387635.1). Taxonomy (GTDB): domain Bacteria; phylum Bacillota; class Clostridia; order Lachnospirales; family Lachnospiraceae; genus Anaerocolumna. Next base: position 12,741 of record JAEWHU010000061.1, on the reverse strand, counting down.
TAGTAAATAAGATGCAAAAAAGAGTAATTACCATGAATAAAGGTAATTTAATAAGTGATGAACAAAAAGGTGGATACACCCATGCGCGTTAATACATTTTTTTATAATATGAAGCAAGGAATGAAAAATATTAAGAGAAATCGTATGTTTTCACTTGCTTCAGTTGGAACAATAGCAGCTTGTCTTTTCTTGTTTGGCATTTTTTATTTTGTTGTAGCTAATTTTCAGTATATGATAAAAACAGCCGAAACTTCTGTTGGGGTAACGGTTTTTTTTAACAGTGGGACAACAGAAGAAGAGATAGGTTCTATTAGTGACCAAATAAAAGTTAGAGCAGAAGTTTCTAATATTATATATATATCAGCAGAAGAAACTTGGAATAATTATAAGGAAAAATATTTAAGTAAAGAATTAGCTGAAACTTTTGGTGAAGATAACCCATTAGTTGATAGTGCATCATTAGAAGTATATTTAAACGATGTATCCATGCAGCAATCTTTAGTAAACTACATAGAAAATATTAAAGGGGTCAGACAAGTGAATCATTCCGATTCAATTGCAGACACTTTTAAATCTTTCCGTTCCTTAGTTGGATACGTATCAGCAGCAATAATAATTATATTATTAGCGGTTGCAGTTTTTCTAATTAGTACCACAGTTACTATGGGAATTGCAGTTAGGAAAGAAGAAATCTCAATTATGAAGTTAATAGGAGCAAAGGATTCCTTTATTAGTGCCCCGTTTATTGTAGAAGGAGTAACAATTGGAATCATAGGTTCATTACTTCCAGTCACCATATTATATTTCATTTATCATAAGTTAATATCATATATTACAAATAAATATGTTAATATATTTAGAAGTTTTACGTTCCTTGATATTAAGACTGTTTTCACCACCCTTCTTCCTATATCTTTACTAATTGGTATCGGAATCGGTTTTATAGGTAGTTTTATAACAGTAAGAAAACATCTAAGAAAACAAGAAGTATAATATCTTGATTGAGTAATGTGTAAGAGTTACACATGTCTTGATTTTAATGTGTGCCAAAGTACAATATGCACTAAAGTACAATATGTACCAAGTGCAGTATGCACTTTGCGCACTACGGGAGTTTATCATGAAGAATTTATTAAAAAAGTACATATTTTTTGAAAGAAACAGTTTTTTAAAGCAAGGTATGAAAAAAGGATTACGAGGAACTATAATAATGCTTTTTTTGGTTATTGTTGTAGGTTTCTTGTCTGTTCATTCTTATGCTAGTGAAATTGATAAAGCAAAAGAAGAAAAAAAGAATCTTGAACAAAGAAAAGTAGAAACAGAGAAAAAATTAAAGGAATTAGAAAAGGATAAGAGTGATATACTTAAGTATATAGAAAAGCTAGATAAAGAATTAAATAGTTTATCAACTCAAATTCAAGAATTAGAGACAGAAATTAAAAGTACAGAAGAAGAATTAGATATTGCAAGAAAAGATTTAGAGGAAGCGAAGATAACAGAAGCTAGTCAATACGATATTATGAAAAAACGTATTAAATATATGTATGAGAATGGTGAAAGCGGCTACCTAGAGATTATATTGCAGTCAAATAGTTTGTCCGATGTATTAAATCATGTAGAGTATATTTCTAAGATTACAGAATATGATAACAGTCTATTGGATAAATACACTAAAATAAAAGAAGAAATAACCCAAAAAGAACTATCCATTGAAAGTAAGCTAGCTACACTTAAAGATTTAAAAGAGGAACTGGATTATGAACAAGAAACGGTTACCTTTTTAGCAGAAGAAAAAAATAAAGAATTAGTCAAGTATGAAACTAGTATTATGGAGACAATGGCTGTTTCTTCTGATGTTACATCAAAGATTGAAGAACAGGAAGATTTAATTGACCAATTAATCGAAAAGCAAAGAAAAGAAGATGAAGAACGTAGGAAAAGAGAAAAAGCAGAAGCGGAAGCAGAAGCAAAACGTTTAGAAGAAGAACGTAAACGTTTAGAGGAAGAAAAGAATAACTCTTCAAACAATTCTTCAGGAAATAATTCCTCTTCGGATAATTCATCTTCAAGTAATACAGGTACATCTAGTAGCGGTTTAATATGGCCATTGCCAGCGAGTGGAAGAATTACTTCTACTTTTGGTGGAAGAGAAAGACCAACAGCTGGAGCTAGTTCCTATCATAAAGGAATAGATATTGGAGCACCTACAGGAACGGCCATAGTAGCAGCAGCTAGTGGTACAGTAGTTACTTCGACATATCAAGTAGCAGCAGGTAATTACATTATGCTTTCTCATGATGATGGCAAATATACAGTTTATATGCACTGTTCAAAATTATTAGTATCCGTTGGCGATCGTGTAAATAAAGGAGATACCATTGCATTGGTTGGTTCTACGGGAGTGTCTACTGGTCCACATCTTCACTTTGGTGTTTTAGTTGATGGGGGTTATGTGGATCCACAAAAATATGTGAGTTATTAGAAATTGCTTAGAAGTATTACATTGCTATTGTAGTGATAACTTCTAGAAAGGCTTGGTGAAGTAAGTGAAAAATAAATTCTTAGCAGGATTTTTTTCAGGGTTAGCAGGTGCTTTAGTTATTGCCACCATTTGTTTTTCTATATATACGAAAGATGTTATTGGTAATAACGATGGCTATATAAACAGTACAGAGAATAGCGGGCAAAATAACAACAGAATTGAAGCAGCAGAAAATACAATACCTACACAAGAAATAATGAGAAAAGTTAATAAATTAGAAGCACTTATTGATAAGTATTATATGGAAGAGGTAGATAAGAGTAAATTTGCAGATGGTATTTATAAAGGGATGTTAGCAAGTTTAGGAGATCCTTATTCTACTTATTATACTGCAAAAGAATACACAGCACTTATGGAGTCTTCCAATGGAGTATACTGTGGTATTGGTGCAACCGTAACTCAAAACATTACTACAGGAGTCGCATCCATTGTAAAGCCATTTGTAAATGGTCCAGCATATGAAGCGGGATTGTTACCAGGAGACATACTATATAAAGTATCTGGAGAAGAAGTGACAGGACTGGATTTAACAGAAATAGTAAGTCGAATTAAAGGTGAAGAAGGAACAACCGTAAACGTAGAAATAATTCGTGAAGGTGTAACGGAACCAATGACTTTTAACATCGAACGAAGAGTTATTGAAGTACCTACCATTGAATATGAAATGCTAGAAGGAAAAATTGGATATATATCTATAACTGAATTTGACGAAGTTACTGCAAAGCAATTTCGAAATGCAATTGATGATTTAAATAAGCAAGGTCAAGTTGGTTTAATTGTTGACGTTAGAGATAATCCAGGTGGTAGATTAGATGTAGTAGCAGATATGTTAGATCGAATGCTACCAGAAGGACTAATTGTATACACGGAAGATAAATATGGAAATCGTGAGGAAATAGAATCTTCTGGTAAGGAGAAGTTTGATAAACCACTAGCTGTACTGATAAATGGTAATAGTGCTAGTGCTTCAGAGATCTTTGCAGGAGCAATACAAGATTACAAAATTGGAACTATCGTTGGTACAACAAGTTATGGTAAGGGAATTGTACAGTCAATTATTCCTTTAAAAGAAGATGGAACTGCAATAAAAGTTACCGTATCAAAGTACTTTACTCCAAATGGTAGAAATATTCATGGCTTAGGTATTGAACCTGATGTTAAGGTTGAGTTAGATGAATCATTAAAGCAACAGGTTGTTATTGATAAAGATAAGGATAATCAATTACTAAAAGCGATTGAAATTATCAATGAAAAAGTTAAGAAATAGAAAATAATAAATGAGTACAATAGAACATAATTTAAATCTAAGTATTTGATTATGTCTAGGGGCATAAAGCTTTATAAAGATAAGAGGTGGTAATTTATACTGCCTTTTATCTTTATTTTTTACTGAAAAAAACACATCATAACAAGAACAAACATTCGAACAATATATTGTAAATGGAAAAGTAATATGATATAATGACAAGCAAATAAGTATTAACATAATGAAATAAGTTATAATAGATATATAAATGTTATTCCATTCTTTGGAGAAAGGATAATGAATGAAGGATTTTAAGTTAGTTTCAGAATTTAGTCCAACTGGAGACCAGCCAGATGCAATTAAAGCCTTAGTAGAAGGCTTTAAAGAGGGAAATCAGTTTCAAACCCTTCTTGGTGTAACTGGTTCAGGTAAAACATTTACCATGGCTAATGTAATACAGGAACTGAATAGGCCGACTCTTATTATTGCACATAATAAAACATTAGCTGCCCAATTATACGGGGAATTTAAAGAATTTTTTCCTGAGAATGCAGTTGAGTATTTCGTAAGTTATTACGATTATTATCAACCAGAAGCATATGTACCTTCGTCAGATACTTATATTGAAAAGGATTCAGCTATTAATGATGAAATAGATAAGCTACGACATTCTGCTACAGCGGCTCTATCAGAAAGAAGAGATGTAATAATCGTAGCAAGTGTTTCTTGTATTTATGGTTTAGGAGATCCAATTGATTATCAAGATATGGTTATCTCTTTAAGACCAGGTATGATTAAAGATAGAGATGAAATGTTAAGAAAATTAGTAGACTTACAGTATACTAGAAATAATATGGATTTTAAACGTGGTACATTTCGTGTACAAGGTGATGTAGTTGAAATTTTTCCAATTAATGCAGATGATAAAGCAATAAGGGTTGAATTCTTTGGGGATGAGATAGATAGAATTACAGAAATTGATGTTTTAACTGGTGAGATTAAGTACAGCTTAGAACATGCAGCAATATTTCCAGCGTCTCATTATGCAGTATCAAAAGAACGAATAGAGGCAGCGATTAAAACAATAGAAGCAGAACTAGAAGAAAGAGTACGTTACTTTAAAAGTGAAGACAAACTATTAGAAGCACAACGAATTGCTGAGCGAACTAATTTTGATATTGAAATGCTAAGAGAAACTGGTTTTTGTTCTGGTGTTGAAAACTATTCAAGGCATTTGTCAGGTTTAGAACCAGGAAGTACACCCCATACTTTGATTGATTACTTTCCAGATGATTTTTTAATTATTGTGGATGAATCCCATATTACCATACCTCAAGTACGTGGTATGTATGCAGGGGATCAAGCTAGAAAATCAACACTTGTAGACTATGGTTTTCGTTTACCTTCTGCTAAGGATAATAGACCTCTTAATTTTGGTGAATTTGAAAGTAAGATAAATCAAATGCTCTTTGTATCAGCAACACCCAATGTATATGAAAGAGAACACGAACTTCTTAGAACGGAACAGATTATAAGGCCAACAGGACTACTTGATCCAGAAGTATTTGTACGTCCGGTAGCTGGACAAATTGATGATCTGATTAGTGAAGTTAATAAAGAAGTTGCTAAAAAGAATAAAATACTTGTTACAACGTTAACGAAACGGATGGCAGAAGAATTAACTGCCTATATGAGAGAAGTCGGTATTCGTGTGAAGTACTTACATTCTGATATTGATACTTTAGAGCGTTCCGAGATAATTAGAGATATGCGTCTTGATGTATTTGACGTGCTTGTAGGAATTAACTTATTGCGAGAAGGTCTTGATATACCTGAGATAACGCTAGTAGCTATATTAGATGCAGATAAAGAGGGATTTTTACGTTCCGAAACTTCATTAATACAAACCATTGGACGAGCTGCTCGTAATTCAGAGGGTAGAGTTATTATGTATGCCGATAAGATGACCGATTCTATGCAAAAGGCTATCTATGAGACCAATAGAAGAAGAGAAATTCAAAATGCTTATAATGAGGCCAATGGAATAACTCCCACTACTATAAGTAAGAAAGTAAGGGAATTAATAAGTATTTCTAAGAAAGCAGGTAAGGACTTCTATAAGATGGATAAAGATCCAGAATCCATGAGTAAGAAGGAATTAGAAGCAGTTATTAAGAAAGTTACGAAAGATATGCATACAGCTGCAGCAGAACTTAACTTTGAAGTTGCAGCAGAACTTAGAGATAATTTATTGGAGTTAAAGAAACAGCTTCATGATATGGAATAAAATATTAAGAGGATTGGGAGATATCTAAATAGCAATATAAAAGAGTCTCCCAATTGTTAATAGGAAAATTGGAAGGAGGAGCTTTTTTAAAAGAACTTTACATGTATTTTAAGAAAGTGTTTAGTAATGGGCGATAAAAAACAATATATAAAAATACGAGGTGCAAAAGAACATAATCTTAAGAATATTAGTGTTAATATTCCAAGAGATGAGTTTGTAGTACTTACTGGACTTAGTGGTTCTGGTAAGTCTTCTTTAGCATTTGATACTATATATGCAGAAGGACAAAGAAGATATATGGAATCCTTGTCCTCTTATGCAAGACAATTCTTAGGACAAATGGAAAAGCCAAATGTAGAAAGTATTGAAGGACTTTCCCCTGCTATCTCCATTGACCAAAAATCTACCAACCGTAATCCACGTTCTACTGTTGGAACAGTAACTGAAATATATGACTATTTTCGTTTATTGTATGCCAGAGTTGGTATACCACATTGTCCAAAGTGTGGTAAAGAAATAAAGAAACAAACAGTGGACCAAATGGTTGATGATATCATGCGCCTAGAGGAAGGAAGTAGGATTCAACTTTTAGCTCCAGTTGTTAGGGGAAGAAAAGGTGAACATGTTAAGCTATTTGAACAGGCCAAAAAAAGTGGTTATGTAAGAGTAATGGTAGATGGCAATCTCTATGAATTAACAGAAGAAATAAAGTTAGAGAAAAATATAAAGCATAATATTGAAATCATAGTCGATCGTTTAATTATAAAAAAAGGAATAGAAAAGAGATTATCCGACTCCATCGAGAGTGTATTAAAGCTATCCGATGGATTATTAGTCATTGATGTTCAAGGAAGTAAAACACTTAATTTTAGTCAACATTTTGCCTGTGCAGATTGTGGTATTAGTATAGATGAGATAGAACCAAGAAGTTTTTCCTTTAACAATCCTTTTGGGGCTTGTGGGGAGTGTCATGGTATTGGTATTAAGATGGAATTTGATGAAGAACTTATGATTCCAGATCCAAGTTTAAGTATAGCAGAAGGCGCAATTGCAGTTCTTGGTTGGCAATCAGCAACGGACAAGTCTAGCTATACTAGAGCTATATTAGATGCATTAGCAAAGGAATATAAATTTGATTTAAACACTCCATATAATAAACTTCCAGATAAAATAAAAAATATTATAATACATGGAACCAACGGAAAATCAGTAAAAGTATATTATAAAGGACAACGCGGTGAAGGAATTTATGATGTTGCCTTTGAAGGTTTAATTCGTAATGTGGAACGTAGATATCGTGAAACAGGTTCGGAATCTACTAAACAAGAATATGAAACATTTATGAGAACAACCCCCTGTAAGGAATGTGGTGGAAGAAGATTAAAGAAAGAATCCCTAGCAGTAACCGTAGGAGATAAAAATATATCCGAAGTTACTAATTATTCCATAAGAGATTTAAAAGACTTCATGGAAAATCTTACATTATCATCTTATCAAGCTAAAGTCGGTGAGCTTGTATTAAAAGAGATTAGGGCAAGAGTTGGATTCTTAGTAGATGTTGGTCTTGATTATTTAACACTTGCAAGAGCAACTGGTTCGCTTTCTGGTGGTGAAGCACAAAGAATACGTTTAGCTACTCAGATTGGATCTGGTCTTGTAGGAGTTGCTTATATCTTGGATGAACCTAGTATTGGTTTACATCAAAGAGATAATGACAAACTACTAAAAACCTTAAAAAACTTAAAAGAGCTTGGTAATACATTGATTGTTGTAGAACATGATGAAGATACTATGTTTGCAGCAGATTACATCATTGATATTGGACCTGGAGCAGGTGAACATGGTGGAGAGGTAATTGCATCTGGAACAGCAGAGGAGATTATGCAAGTGGAAGAATCCATTACTGGAGCATATTTAAGTGGCAGAATAAAGATACCTGTTCCAAAGGAAAGAAGAGAATCAACAAATTTCTTAACGATAAAAGGTGCGAAAGAAAATAATCTTAAGAATGTAACAGTGAATATTCCACTTGGTGTAATGACTTGTGTTACAGGGGTATCTGGCTCAGGTAAAAGTTCCTTAGTTACTGAGATTTTGTACAAGCGTTTAGCAAGAGATTTAAACCGTGCAAGATATATACCAGGAAAACATAGTGAAATGATAGGTATTGATAAGCTAGACAAAGTAATCAATATTGATCAATCTCCAATTGGTAGAACACCAAGATCCAATCCTGCAACTTATACAGGTGTATTTGATCAAATTAGAGATTTATTCGCTACTACAGCTGATGCTAAGATGAAAGGTTATACAAAAGGAAGATTTAGTTTTAACGTAAAAGGCGGTAGATGCGAAGCTTGTAGTGGTGATGGTATTATAAAGATTGAAATGAACTTCTTACCAGATGTTTATGTTCCATGTGAAGTATGTGGTGGAAAGAGATATAATAGAGAAACACTAGAAGTACGTTATAAAGGAAAAACCATATATGATGTACTAAATATGACTGTGGAAGAAGCATTAAAGTTCTTTGAGAATATGCCATCTATTAAGAGAAAGATTGAAACCCTTTATGACGTAGGCTTATCCTATATTCGTCTTGGACAACCATCAACGACCCTATCCGGTGGTGAGGCCCAAAGAATTAAACTTGCAACGGAACTTAGTAAAAGGAGTACAGGAAAGACAATCTATATATTAGATGAGCCTACTACTGGATTACATTTTGCAGATGTTCATAAGCTAATTGAAATATTACACCGTTTATCCGAAGGTGGTAATACAGTGGTAGTTATTGAACACAATCTAGATGTAATAAAAACAGCAGATTATATTATAGATATTGGACCTGAAGGTGGAGATAAAGGGGGAACGGTAGTTGCTACTGGTACTCCTGAAGAAATAGCTAAGAATGAGAAGTCGTATACAGGTGTATATATTAAGAAACAGTTAGAGAATCAGTAGGTAAATAGATAATAAAGAGTTTTGCAGTTAATAATTTGATTTGGGTATAAAAAGTCAATTCATTCATATTTATTCCATTATAAAATTAAGACTTTTGACACCCAAATCCTCATTTAAATATACTGCTTGGGGGTGGAATATGGAACATAATTTTTATGCTATGATGGCAAGAATGAAATATATTGAACGATGGGCGCTTATGAGAAATTCACAATCAGAGAACATATCAGAACATTCACTTGAAGTAAGTATGCTCTCCCATGGATTAGCTGTTATTAGTAATAAACGATTGGGAAATAACCTTAATGCAGAAAAAGCTGCCCTAATTGCACTGTACCATGATTCAACAGAGATAATAACAGGTGATATGCCAACTCCCATTAAGTATTATAATAAAGATATTATAGGAGCTTTTAAAGAAATTGAGGGTATAGCTGCAAATCGATTATTATCCATGCTTCCAGAAGATATAAGAGAAGAATATGTTTCTATATTTTTTAAGACAGAGGAAGATGAATACCTTTGGAAATTGGTAAAAGCAGGGGATAAATTATCAGCACTAATAAAATGTATTCAAGAAGAAAATGCAGGTAACTCTGAGTTTGTAAGTGCTAAGAAAAGTATAACAAAGGCACTAACTGACATGAACCTAAAAGAAGTAGATATCTTTATGGAAGAGTTTTTACCAGCTTATTATAAGACATTGGATGAGTTAAATGGGATATAGGGTTATATAAATGGATAAAATATATCATGCTTCTATGATTCTTTATAAGAAGTATGGTATGTTTTTTTATATACCACGTAAGTAATTATCTGTAGGATGCAAATAATGATATGTAATAGGTTACTTAGGCCATGAGGCGTAATTATTTTAAAATACACATCCCATCTTTGATTATTCATATTATTCATAGTTTCGATGAAATAGTATGAACTAAAATAGGATAATAGGTTACCTATTATGATAAGATATGCTAAGTTAAATTTTATACACATTATAGTTAAACATATAGGCAATATAAGCATAATTAGATAACCAACCATATTTCTTGACTTAAAGTCAACAATCATTCCTATGTAAGAATAGGGCAAAAGATAAAAAATTGTAATAATGAATAATGCTATGAGTTTTAATTTTTTCATATTAATAACCATGCCTTTCTCAAAGTCTGGCGACTTTGCGCTTGGTTCAAATCAACCTGTGAAAGATTTATCTTTTACACTATTTAAGTATGTGCTTACACATGCATCGATAAAAGAGTTAATAATGGTTAATAATAATGTTAAAGATTAAATTGATATTACCTTATATTGTAAGTACTGTCAAGGTAATGGAATTATAAGTGTGATATTTAAAAAACATATAAATGTCCTATTTATGAAGTGAAAGTGTATGAATAAATTGAAACAGTGGATTAATTTTATAAATGTAAGAACAATAGTGGATGAATATAGTGGATAAATTATATTGATCAAACTATAGTGGATAAATTATAGTGTATAAAATTATATAGTATAATTTAAAGATGATAAACTAAATTGGATAATTATTTATATAATACAGAGAATGTATTCTAAAATTAATGAAATAGACAAAAACTATACGGATAGGGTACAATAATAAAACTATAGAAAACATGTATAGAATTTTTTATTATAATGATATATTTTTTACTGGTGTTAATGAGAAAAATGTTGTAAAATAGGCTTTATATCACGGATAGCAACGGTTTATTAGCCGTTAATATAAAATCGAATAGGAAATTTACCTAGGAATAAATATTAGGAGGAAAATTAAGTGAATAAAGAGATAGTTATAATCCTTGATTTTGGTGGTCAATATAATCAGTTGATTGCTAGAAGAGTAAGAGAATGCAATGTTTACTGCGAAGTATTACCTTATGATACTAGCCTTGAACGAATTAAAGAAATGAATCCAAAGGGAATCATATTTACTGGAGGACCAGCAAGTGTATATGAAGAGGACGCTCCAACAGTAGATAAAGCTATATTTGATATGGGGATACCTGTTCTTGGTATATGCTATGGTGTACAACTTATGTCAAATCTTTTAGGTGGTAAGGTTTCTAGTGCACCTGTTAGAGAATATGGTAAAACAGAAATCAATGTAAACAAAAACTCCAAATTATTTGGCGATGTGTCTGATAAAACAGTTACTTGGATGAGCCATACTGATTATATAGAAGTGTTACCAGAAGGATTTAGCGTATCTGCACATTCTGATTCTTGTCCAGTTGCTGCACTTGAAATGCCATCCAAAAATCTTTACGGAGTACAATTCCATCCAGAAGTTGAACATTCTGTAGAAGGTACAAAAATGTTAAAAAACTTCTTATACAAAGTTTGTAACTGTTCCGGAGATTGGAAGATGGATTCCTTTACTGAAGAATCCATTAAAGCATTAAGAGAAAAAATCGGAGATAAAAAAGTACTATGTGCTTTATCCGGTGGTGTAGATTCTTCTGTTGCTGCTGTTATGATAAGTAAAGCAGTAGGTAAACAATTAACTTGTATTTTCGTTGATCATGGCCTACTTCGTAAAAATGAAAGTGAAGAAGTTGAAGAAGTATTTAAGAATCACTATGATTTAAACTTTATTCGTGTAGATGCAAGGGAAAGATTCTACGGTAAATTAGCTGGTGTTGATGACCCAGAAACAAAGAGAAAAATTATAGGTGAAGAGTTCATTCGTGTATTTGAAGAAGAAGCGAAGAAAATTGGAACTGTTGATTTCTTAGTTCAAGGAACTATCTATCCTGACGTTATTGAAAGTGGTCATGGTAAATCAGCTGTAATTAAGAGCCATCACAATGTAGGTGGACTACCTGATTATGTTGATTTTAAAGAAATCATTGAGCCACTTCGTGACTTATTTAAAGATGAAGTAAGAAAAGCAGGTTTAGAACTTGGAATCCCTGAACATTTAGTATTTAGACAACCTTTCCCAGGTCCAGGTCTTGCAATCCGTATCATTGGCGATATCACACCTGAAAAAGTTAGAATTGTACAAGATGCAGATCATATCTATCGTGAAGAAATTGCAAAAGCAGGTCTTGATAGAAAAATCGGACAATACTTTGCAGCACTTACTAACATGCGTTCCGTTGGATGTATGGGTGATGAAAGAACTTACGATTATGCAGTTGCACTTCGTGCAGTAACAACTACTGACTTTATGACTGCAGAATTTGCTGAACTTCCATGGGAAGTACTTGGTAAAGTATCTAGTAGAATAGTAAATGAAGTGAAAGGGGTTAACCGTGTACTTTATGATTGTACAGGAAAGCCACCAGCAACTATTGAGTTTGAATAAATAATATGGGTTGTAGAAAACAAGTATTATGCGGATTTCAAACATATTTGTTTAGTGATTGGCAACTATTTGACAACATTTGATTCTATATTAAACAATAATTTATTTCAAAATAAGAAACCTTACTGATTTCAGATATTGACTGAAAATCGGTAAGGTTTTTTCGAGGGCACTGAGAAAGTCCCTATACGTGTAACTTCATAAAAAATCACTATAAGTGTTAGTTTTTCAACATTTATAGTGATTTTTTTGTTATAATGGAAGTATCAAAAGTGGTGAGGAAAACGGTATGTTAGAACAACAACAAAAATTAGTATTAAGCCCATATATGGAGATTTATAATCTTGTAGTTCCTAAAGATAATC
>JAEWHU010000230.1 GCA_023387635.1 Bacillota bacterium | reverse complement strand
CAGGAGCTGACAGAGTGGAAGGTACACTATTTGGTAATGGTGAAAGAACAGGTAATGTAGATATATTAACATTGGCTTATAATATGTTTTCTGCAGGAATTAACCCTAATTTAGAAATAGAAAATATAAATGAAATTATTGAAGTTTATGAAAGATGTTGTAAGTTACCAGTACATATGAGGCATCCATATGCAGGAAAATTAGTATTTACTGCATTCTCAGGTTCTCATCAGGATGCTATTAATAAAGGTATACGTGCAATGCATGAGAGAAAGGGATATTTTTGGGAGGTACCTTATCTTCCAATAGATCCTGCTGATATTGGTAGAAAATATGAGCCAATTGTACGTATTAATAGTCAATCAGGTAAAGGTGGCGTAGCATTTATTATGGAAACATGCTTTGGTTATAAATTGCCAAAAAGCATGCATAAGGAATTTGCAGATACTATACAAAAAATATCAGAACGTCAAGGAGAAGTTGCGCCAGAACAAATTATGGAGGAATTTAAAACTTCATATATTGAAAGAAAAGAGCCATATCATTTTATTAAATGTAAACTTGAAGATATATCCGATGGAGAGGGTGCATTTGATACAAAAGCGCATATTGAATACACCAAGGAAGGTGTTTTAAATAGTTTCGATGCCACTGGAAATGGTCCAATTGATGCTGTTCTTAGGGGAATTCAAAGTGAATCTGGTTTATCTTTAAAGATTCTTGATTACTCAGAACATGCACTTGCAGAAGGTTCACATGCTAAAGCAGCAGCATATGTTCATATTCTTTGCAAGGAAACAGGCAAAACTGTATTTGGCGTAGGTGTAAGTTCAAATATAACAAGAGCTTCAATAAGGGCAATTTTTAGTGCTATAAATCAAATAAAATAAAATAAATGAATAAGAAAAATAAAAAACTATATAATTCTATAGTATAGAAATAATAAAGGTATGAAAGCCTATAGTATAGTAAAAAATAGTGTTATAAATAAGAAAGGATGCTTAATTTAATTGTTAAGTATCCTTTCTTTTCACATTTTCTAAAGAGTGGAGTACTTTTACTGTATATTGACTTGTACTTATTATAATGCTATAATTTACCCCAAAGGTAGATAAATCCATTAATGTATTATACAGCATAATATGTTAAGAAAAATTTTGTGGATTTGCGTAGGAGGAAAAAATGAAGGTTAGTGTAATAATACCTTTCAACAAAGGAATAGCATTCTTAACAGATTGTTTTGAAAGTCTTTTAAATCAATCATTTCGCGATTTTGACACCATTTTAGTATGTGATCACGTAGAAGATGACATTAACGACTTGGTTAATGAATACAAAGAAGGACTTAATCTATTTGTATATACATTAGATGAAAAGACAGGAGTCGCAGCTGCTAGAAACTTAGGTTTAGAGAAAGCCAATGGAGATTATGTTTACTTTTTAGATAGTGATGATTATTTACTAGAAGACTCACTAGAGATTTTAGTAGAAGCAACAAAAGAGAGAGACGCAGAAGTTGTCTATGGTAAGAAGAAAAGTACTTGGTTTAAAAGAAGTGTTTTTCTGGCAACCAATACCCAAGATGAGAACGATGATGATGATGATGATGATGAAAACACATATGAAAACACTCAATTAAATTTAGAAAATGGTGGAGAAGAAGAAAGCGCAAGTTCAGTAGATGACAACCAGCTTATGGACGATGAATCCAAAGGAACTGAAGAAGATTTAGAAGGCGATAATCATATATTAACACCAGAAGAAGAAGCAGAAGCACTTCAACGTAGTATTGAATCAAGAAAGAATAAGGCACATAGTATATTATTATCGAAACGTAATGGTATGGTGAATGTGTCTATTTTGCATATATTAATTAAGAGAAGTTTGATAGAAGAGAATCAGATACGTTTTAATGAGGAATTTAAGTATTTTTCTGACTTCTCCTTTGTAGTACAAATTTTATCAGTGGCAAATATATATGAAAAGAGAATGGCATCTAAGTATATTAAGAGAAAGCATAATGATCCAATTAATCTGCCTGCGCTTACACAGATAAAAGATTCTAACCGTTTCTATGAATATATTGATTCATATTATTATACGAAAGATTTAATACCTGCAGATTCTGAACTACGGGATCGAGTAGACAAGAAAATACTTGTTTATTATAGTAAACTATTTGCACCTAGATTACGCAGGAGTACGAATGATGCATGGCGTACAGAACGTTTTAATATAATGAATAAAATAGTGTCAGATATGAATCCAGAGCTTATTAAGAAGCAAAAAGGATATAGAAAACGCTTAATTAACGCTTTATTAAAAGGTGATGTTGAAAAGTCTATTCGTATAGTGAATTTCCATTTAGGCTGGAAAAAATTCAAAAAATTAAGAAAAAGCAAACGAGCTAGAATGAAATACTTGTACACCCGTTGGTTTTTAAAGAAACCAATGATTGAAAACATGGTGTTATTTGAGAGTTTCTTTGGTAAAAATTATTCGGATAGTCCAAAATACATTTATGAGTATTTAGCTAAGAATTATCCAGGTAAATATGAGTTTGTTTGGGTAATTGATAAAGAAGATACAAAAATACCTTATAAACACAAAAAAGTAAAAAGATTTAGTATTCGCTATGCTTATTATTTAGCACGTTCTAAATACTATGTATTTAATAGTAGACAACCAGAGTGGGTAAAGAAAAGAGAAGGTAATGTATTCCTTCAGACTTGGCATGGAACGCCGCTTAAGAGACTTGTATTTGATCAAGAAGATGTTAGTAGTGCAACACCTCGTTACAAAGCTCAGGTGTACAAGCAGTCAAGGGCTTGGGATTATTTGATTGCAGCGAATTACTTTTCATCAGAAGTATTCAAGCGTTGTTTTATGTTCAATAAAGTTATGCTAGAAACAGGATATCCAAGAAATGATATTCTTCATGCAAAAGATAGAGATGAAATCGCAACAAGGATAAGACAAAAGCTTAATATTCCTGCTGATAAAAAGACGATTCTATACGCTCCAACTTGGAGAGATGATGAATTTTATGGTAAAGGGGAATATAAATTCCAGTTACAATTAGATCTGCACAGAATGAAAGAAGAGTTAGGCAAGGAATATGTTATCTTACTAAGAACTCATTATTTTATCGCAGATGCACTTGATGTTACTGGCTTAGAAGATTTTGCGTATAACTTGAGTAAATATGATGATATTTCTGAATTATACCTAATTTCTGATATTTTAATAACTGATTATTCTTCTGTGTTCTTTGACTATGCAAATTTAAAAAGACCAATGCTTTTCTTCACTTATGATTTAGAAAAGTACCGTGATGTTCTAAGAGGTTTTTATATTGATATTGAGGAAGAATTACCAGGACCTTTATTATATACTTCCGAAGAAATTATCGATAGTATTAAAAATATTGATAAGATCACTAAAAAGTATAGCGAAAGATATGAACAATTTTATGAAAAGTTCTGTGGTCTTGAAGAAGGAAATGCTTCTGAAAAGGTTGCAAGAGCTGTATTTCAGTTAGGTGGGGAGAATATTGATAAACGTAATTAATAACTTTAAAAAATATAGATTTTTATTAATCGAATTAATTAAAAAAGATATAAAATTGAAATACCGTAGATCTTATCTTGGTATTGTTTGGACGTTACTTGAGCCTATATTAACAACAATTGTGTTAACTCTTGTTTTCTCAGGTATATTTAACCGAGGAACGGAAAGTTTTCCTGTCTATATATTAGGTGGTAGGTTAATCTATGGTTATTTTTCAACTACAACTAAGCAAGCAATGAAATCGATTCGGAGTAATAGTGCTATGATAAAGAAGGTATATGTTCCTAAGTATATCTATCCATTATCAAGTGTATTATCTGGCTATGTTACCTTTGCCATATCTTTAATTGTACTAGTGTTAGCTATGTTAATCTTTAAAGTACCAATTACAATATACTTTTTAGGAAGTATTTATCCTTTAATTATGATTTTAATCATGACTTTAGGTGTTAGTATGATTTTATCTACTATGAATGTGTTTTTTAGGGATTTGGAATATTTGTGGGGCGTAATATTAATGCTTATTATGTATTCTAGTGCTATATTTTATGATGTCAGCACAATGATAGCTAAAAATCCCGATAGAGTATGGATTTTCAAATTTAATCCTTTGTATGCAATTATAATTAATTTCCGAAATGCAATATTTGGGTTGCCTCTTGATAAATTCGCCATGGTATATTCTGCTGCTTTTAGTTTTGGAACATTGCTCATTGGTGTTTATATGTTCTATAAGAAACAAGATAAATTTATCCTAAATATATAGAGTTTTGAATTGGAGGTACATTGTGAGCAATACAGTAATTAAGGTTGATAAGGTTGGAATGAAATTCAATCTTAGTGAGGAAAAAGTAGATAATTTAAAAGAATTTGTGATTCGATTTATAAAAGGAGAATTAAGATACCAAGAATTCTGGGCTTTAAAAGACGTATCTTTTGAACTTAAAAGAGGAGAGAGACTAGGTATTCTTGGTCTTAATGGTGCAGGAAAAAGTACTCTTTTAAAGGTGATTGCTGGAGTATTAAAAGCTACCGAAGGTAGTGTTAATGTAAAAGGTAAAATTGTTCCTTTACTTGAATTAGGTGCTGGATTTGACAGCCAATATACAGGAGCTGAAAATATATATCTATATGGAGCTGTACTTGGTTATTCAAAAGAGTTTATCAAGGAAAAATTTGATGAAATTGTTGAGTTTTCCGAACTTGAAAAGTTTATTAATGTACCAATAAAGAATTATTCTTCTGGTATGAAAGCTAGATTAGGGTTTTCCATTGCAACAGTAGTCAAACCTGAAATTTTAATTTTAGATGAAGTATTGTCTGTTGGAGATGCAAAATTCAGAAAAAAGAGTGAAAAGAAGATAAAGTCTATGTTTGACGATGGAGTTACGGTGTTATTTGTATCTCATTCACTTGAACAAGTAAAAAGACTTTGTGATAAAGCGATCTTATTAGAGCATGGTAGAATTATTGCCAATGGTACGGTACAAGAAGTAAGTGAGATTTATGAAGAAAAAGTAAAATAACTTTTGGGATTAAATGGTATACTATAGTATACTATATACGAACATGCTTGGAAGAAAATCTAAAGATAAGAAAGGATGCCACATATTAATTCTTCCAATATTATTTGTGGTGGTACCGCTTCTGCCAGCGGTATGTAATGGGTATAATGATGAAGAAAGTTATAACTTATGGAACTTATGATTTATTACATGTAGGACATATAAATTTATTAAGAAGAGCGAGAGAATTAGGTGATTATTTAGTTGTTGTATTATCATCTGATGAGTTTAATGAGATTAAGAATAAAACAGCATACCATTCGTATGAAGATAGAAAAGTTATCTTAGAAGCTATCAAATATGTAGATGAAGTAATTCCTGAATATACTTGGGAACAAAAAATACAAGATGTAACTGAAAATAATATAGATATCTTTGTTATGGGTGATGATTGGGAAGGTAAATTTGATTTTTTAAAGGAATATTGTGAAGTAGTATATTTACCTAGAACAGACGGAATTTCAACAACAAAGATTAAAACGGATCTTCATTTAGCTTCAAAAAAATAAATTGCCTAGATTCTTAAATATCCCCATTTTAACAATACAAAAGATTTGTTAAGGTGGGGGTATTGCGCATATAAGTATATAGTTATAAAAGTAAACGATACAGTAAGCTGTTAATACAGTAAATAATAATACAATTAGAACGAAAGGAACATTTCACAGGATGGGAAGTTCACAAAATATCTTAAAAAAAATTAGAAAAGGTATAAGGAAGGCTCGAAAATTTGCAAAAAAAATAGTAATTAAATTGTATAATATAGAGACTAAAATATTACCTATCAATAAAAACATTATTGTATTTGAAAGCAATCTAGGAAGAAATTATACTGGAAATCCAAGATGTATTTATGAAGAGATGGTGAAACAAGGGCTTGATAAAAAATATCGTTGCTATATTATGTTAGACGATTTAAGTACCAAGATTCCTGGTAATGGAAAAAAATTAAAAAGAACTAGGACCGCCTATTTTTTTATTATGGGTATAGCAGGTACCTGGGTATGTGATTCAAGGCAACCAAAATATATTATTAAAAGAGAAGGCGTTAATTACATTCAAACGTGGCACGGAACACCGTTAAAGAAGTTAGCTCTTGATATGGAGAGTGTAAACATGGGTGGGGAAACTGATATAGAGAAATACAAAAAGAATTTTTATGATAATACTAGGACATGGGATTATTTAATATCTCAGAATCACTTTTCTACAGAAGTTTTTAAACGTGCTTTTGCTTTTGATAAGACTATGCTAGAGATTGGATATCCAAGAAACGATATTTTATTTAAGGGAAACAATAAAGAGTATATTAATGAATTAAAAGAAAAAATGGGCTTACCATTTGACAAGAAGATTATTTTATATGCACCAACATGGAGAGACAATGAATATTATTGCAAAGGAGCATATAAGTTTAATAGTGCCATGGATTTTGACCTATTAAGGGAAAGGCTTGGAGATGAATATATTTGTATTGTAAAATATCATTACCTAGTAAAAGAAAATATAGATTGGTCTAAATACCAAGGATTTGTATATAAATTTGATACTTGTGATGATATTGCTGAATTATATTTAGTATCTGACATGCTTATTACAGACTATTCTTCTGTAATGTTTGATTATAGTGTTCTAAAGAGACCTATGTTCTTCTTTGCCTATGACTTAGAAGATTATAAGGATAATTTAAGAGGTTTTTATTTCGATTTTCTAAATGAAGCACCTGGTCCGATTACTAAAACCACAGAGGAGTTAATCCATTCTATATTAAATTATAATAGCCAAGAATATAAAGATAAGTATCAAGCTTTTCATGATAAATATAACCATGCCGATGATGGGCATGCATCAGAATATGTGGTAAAATTAATAACTGAACTTGCGAAGTAGATAAGATAAAGTGTGAAATGTTAAAAAAACATTTCACATTTAGAGGTAGCAAGTCGCGTGAAAAAGCACATAAATGTGCTTATGCAGAGTATTTTAGATGCTGCAGTCGGTATAATGGAGGTAAATATGAGAAGTCTAGAGAGTACACTTAAAATTAAAGCAAGAGGAATTGTCCATAATGTTCAGGGGAAGTTTGAAAAGCGTATTGTGAATGCAAGATTGGATAAATACGATCCATCTGTTATTCATAATGTTAAGCCAAAACAGATTGAAAGTATTGTCTTTGTTATTGAAAGAATGGCTCTTTATAGTGGTGGACAAACATCCATCCTTAGGCTTGGTACCAAACTTAGTGAACTAGGATATAAAGTAGGGTATGTAGTTTATAAGAAACAAAGTAGGGAAGCTATGGAAGAAATAGCTGGAAGAAACTTAAAAGGTTATAAAGGAACAATGTATACACGTAGTGATATGGCTAAAATTCGTGCAGATGTTGTTATAGCAAGCTCCTGGGATACCGTATCTTTTGTTAAAAAGATGCATGGCTATAAAATGTACTTTGTACAAGATTATGAACCATATTTCTTCTCCTTTGGGGAATTATTTATGATGGCAAGAAAAACATATGAACAAGGACTTCATATGGTTAGTTTAGGACAGTGGAATAAAGAAATGGTAGAGAGAAACTGTAATATTATTTCACCTATAGACATCATTGATTTTCCTTATGAAAAAAAGGAGTATCCTGAAATTAATAGAGATTATAATTCTTATGCTAAGAAAAAGGAATTTGTATTTGCAGTGTACTTAAAATACTATGGTAAAAGATTTCCTAATATTACTCAGTATTTATTAAATCAAGTGAAAGATGAATTTAAAAAAGAAGGAATTAACCTTATATTAAAATATTATGGTGAGGATAAGAGTTTTGCCTGCGAGGGTGGGGTTAATCTAGGTGTACTAAACAAGAAGCAGTTGTTTGAATTATATAAGGAAGCTGATTTTGGATTTGTTGCATCTATGAGTAACATATCTCTTGTACCATATGAAATGCTAGCAACAGGTCTACCTGTTATTGAATTTGAAGATGGAACATTTCCGTACTTTTTCCCAGAAAACAGTGCTATTCTGACTTCATTATCACACAAAGATTTGTACCATAAGATTAAGGCTGTTATAACTAACCCAAGCCATTTAGAAGAAATGAATAAGAATGCTAAGAACCATCTTAGCACTCTTAGTTGGGACAAATCAGCAAGTCAATTTCATGAAATACTTCAAAGTATTTTAAGAGATTAATTGTTATTTGTGAAATATCTAGAGTGCATATGAAATTAGCATAAAGAAAGAGTTTCGCAATTACCAATTAAGAAATTGATTTAGGAGGTATAATGAGAGAAAAGATAAAGAAACTAATGCCAAAGAAGGTACTCTATGTATTGAAACAAATTAGATATGTTTGGATTACTTTCCTTTTCTATTTATTTCGCATTGTGCCACTCAAAAAAGACCTCATTGTTATCTGTAATGTCTGGGGAATTGGAGACAATGCAAAATACATTATGAAAGAATTAGTACGTAGAAAAGTAAAGGATAATAAAAAATATAAGATAGTTTTTATTACCAATCATCCTAAAAAATATGGAAAAGTATCTAATGTGTTAGTATGTAAAACCAATTCTATAAAAGCCATCTATTACTTGTCAGTGGGAGGAATTTGGGTAGACAATAATCGTAAAGAAAATTATATTAGAAAAAGAAAAGGCCAATATTACATTCAAACATGGCATGGTGGTATAGCTCTTAAAAAGATAGAAAAGGACTACGAAGATAAGTTAGGGTATAAATATGTAGCTAATGCCAAAAGAGACTCTAAAATGGCGGATTTATATGTATCAAATAGTAATTTCTGTACCAATATGTATCGTAATAGTTTTTGGTATCAAGGAGAAATACTAGAATGTGGAAGTCCAAGAAATGATATTTTATTAAATCAGCAAACAAATCTTGAGTGGCAGGTACGTAAAAGGTTAGGTATAGGTGATGATGTTAAGCTTGCTATTTATGCACCAACTTATAGGGAAAGTAATGATTTGACACCTTATCAATTAGATTATGAGAAAATTTTAGTTACTCTTCAGAAGAAATTTGGTGGTAAATTTGTATTAGCAGTAAGGTTACATCCACTAGTAGCAGCACAAAGCAATCACTTAACCTACAATGAAAATGTAATAAATGCTACTTCTTATCCAGATTTATATGAGTTAATGGCAATTGGAGAAGTATTAATTACGGACTACTCTAATATAATGTTTGAGTTTTCTTTTATGAAGAAACCAGTATTTTTATATGCTAAAGATCGTTATGAATACGAAAAGGAAAGGGGATTCTATTTTGAGTATGGTTCCTTACCTTATGATATTTCCATAAAAGAAGATGAACTAATTAAACATATATTGGATTTCAAGGAAGATGATTACTTATCCCGTGTTAATGAGTTCTTCAAGCTTATAGAAGTATATGAGACAGGAAATGCTTCGAAGGCAGTTGTAGATAGAATCATTTTAGAAATAAACAAGAAAATAACTGTAGATTAAAGGTAATATAAAAGGTAATATAAAAGTAAGGAATAAATTAAGAAATAATAGGTAATTAAATAGAAAGTATGTACAATAGTAAAATAATTGTACATACTTTTTCTTTCTATTTTCCAATTCTATTAGTGATTTCATCACTTATACTTTGTACGGTAGCAGATGGTACATAGTCTACTGTATCAAATAAATACTCATGTAATTTGGTTACATTAGCACTTAAGTTAATAGGGAAAACATAGGATATTTTATTATAATATTCAGCTGAATTTTCAAATGGAAACCCAGTTTGTTCTACAATGCTATATGAAAGTAAATCTTTTGCTAAGTCTGCTATATCTAATGCATCTAAATTAGTATAAATTTGTGGAAATATTTCATTTACTATAGAGATTAATGTGGATAAATCTGTTGTCTTAGCTTTTTCTAAGATTTTTTCCACTACAATTCTTTGGCGTTCTGCTCTCTTAAAATCTCCACCTGCTGTATAACGAATTCTTGCATAAGCGGTAGCATGAGTACCGTTAACTACTTGAGTTCCGGCTGATTGTAATTTACCTATATTGGTTCCATTGATTTTATTCAGTTCTCTTGTATAACCATTTACATATTTTAATTCATCAGGAGTAATATCTAATGTAATACCTCCTAATAAGTCAATAACATTACATAGTGCATTAAAATTAACTGTAACATATTCCTTTATATCAAGGTCAAAATTCCTGTTAATTGTATTTAATGCAAGTGAATAACCACCTTTGAAGTAAGCTGCATTAATCTTATTGAAGCCTTTTTCAGGAATATCAACATAAGTGTCACGATAGATGGAGACCAACTTAATATCTTTTGTTTGTCTATTAATACTCGCAATTATAATGGTGTCACTATGTGTACTAGTTTCAAGCAAATTCTCTCTAGAATCTACACCAAATATTGCTATATTACGGTATCCTTTTAAATCATTGCTATTAATTTCATTGGTTATTAGGGAATCATCTTTTGACTTGTCTACATTGGTCTTGCTTGTTAAATAAAAGAAGTATACTAATCCTATGATTAGTAACAATAATAAAATGTAGAAAAATAATAATAATTTGGCGCCTTTTTTAAATCTTCTTTTTTTTCTTTTTTTAGTCTTATTCATATTAGTTACCTTTCAAATCCTTACCTTTCAAATCCTTACATTTCATATCTTAGTATAATAAATCCTGTTAAAAACTTAGTATATGTTTTTAACAGGTTAGTATTTTAGTATGCATTTTTATTAATAAAGCCTTTAAAAATTGTAAAAAATAATATCTTAATATCGAAGGTGAGTGTCCAGTTTTCTATATAATATAAGTCATATTCTATACGCTTACGAATAGAGGTATCACCACGATATCCATTTATTTGTGCCCAGCCAGTTAGACCTGGTTTTACTTGATGTTTTATCATATAGCGAGGTATTTCTTCTTTAAACTTGTCCACAAAGAAAGGTCTTTCCGGTCTTGGTCCTACTAAGCTCATTTCACCTTTTAATACATTAAATAATTGGGGTAATTCATCAATGCTTGTCCTACGAATAAATTTACCTATTTTTGTTACTCTTGGGTCATTAAAGGTTGTCCAAGCACGTTTCTCCTTTGATTCTGGTTGAACTTCCATGGAGCGAAACTTATACATTTTGAATTCACGGTTGTGGCTACCAATTCTAACTTGAGAAAATATGATTGGACCTTTTGACGTTGCTTTAATTATAATTGCAACAATAATCATTGGAATACCAAAGATTAATAATGCACATAGAGTACCGAATAAATCAACGATTCGCTTTATTATTTTATTTGATGCATTGCTAAGAGGTACATTACGAATATTTATTACTGGTAATCCATTTAGATCCTCAGTATAAGGATCGCTTGGGAAGAAACTTTGATAGTCCGGTATAAATTTTGTATGCACTCCTGATTTTTCACATAACTTTACAATACGTTCTAGTTTGTTATATTCATCAATACTTAATGTAATTGCAATCTCATCGAGACGATTTTGTGGAAGTATCTCTAATAAATTATCAATAGATCCTAGAACTTTAATATTTTTATAGGTTACTCCACGCTCCATGTTATCATCTAATATACCATGAATGTAGTACCCCCATTGAGGATTAGCGAGTATTCTATCAATATAAGCTTTAGCTGTAGTACTATAGCCTACTACTATTACGTGTTTAATATTAAACCCTTTTCTTCTCATCATTTTTAATACATAAGCTAAAATCATTCGAAAGATGGTATCAATTAATATATTTAGTATAAAGAAAATACCAATCATATAACGAGAAATATGATTTTCTCTAAAGAAATACAAAAGGGTAGAAAAATATAAAGTACCAAAGAAGTTAGCCTTTATAATATTTTCTAAACCTACTTTGGTTGATTGTATTCTTTTTGGTGTATACATATTACAATAATAATAAATAATTAGATAGCCAGGAATTAAGTATATTAAAAATTCAGCGTATTTTGCTAGTTCATAAAATCCGGCTAATGGATCCAATTTAAAAAGCCATATTTCAGACAAAGGACTATTAAAGCGCAGATGATAAGACAACAAGTATGAAACTGCTAATAAAATGCCGTCGATAATTATATGTATTCGATTGAAAGTTTTTTGATTATCTTTAATCATAAAATTCACCCACCATAATTTTCTAGTTTTAAAACCATAATATGCCGTTTAGGCAATTATCTTTATAATACATGATAGAAACACAATCTACAATACATAAATTCTTAATATTTTTTATATACTTCTTAAGATATTTAAAAATGCTAAAATTTTCTTTTATAAATTCACAATCTATACACAAAGTATTGGTAGAATAAATCTATAAAAATGAAATAGAAAAGAATTATATTATTCAGTTAATACTTTTAGATAGTTTTAATATAAAAAATACAATTTTCATGATAGGAAAGGAGTTATAGCATGTCAGAAGAGATGAATAACGATAAAATGGATAATAATAATAATTTAGGTGATCAAGAAAAAGTATATCCAAATAACAATAAAAATATAAATAATTTTGATAATAATGAAGCAACTGAAACTAATAATTCCACAAAAGAGCAAAGTACAGTAGAATATAGCTTTTGGGCGGAACAAATTGCTGCATCATACAATCAAAATGATGAAACTGCAGAAAAAAAAGACGAAACCTTATATAATAAGGAAGAAAGTAGTGAAAATTATCAATATAGCCCAGATTCAGCTATGACAAATGTAAATAATAATGTAGATAAAATAGAACAAGATATATGGTCCATACCAGATAGAAAAAGCTTAGATGAAAAAGAGAGTAGAGGAAAGAAAAAGAACACTTTTTTTGGTAAAGTAATAAAAACTGCTTTATGGGCAGGATTATTTGGAATAATAGCTGGAGCTTCCTTTATTGGATTTAATGGATTATATTCTCATTTCAACCCAAATGCAACACAATTATCAGTGTCTCTGGGTGGAAGAGGCAATAATAAGTTACATTTAATAGGACCAAATGATCCTGAAAAGAAACTTGCGACAACTACAGTATCAAACGATATAATTAGGCCAAAAACAGATGTTACTGATGTTATAGAAAAGACAATGCCTTCTATTGTAACGATTAACAGTACTTTCACTCAAAATTACAACTGGTTTGGAAAAGAAAGTAGTGAAGATTATGAAGGTGGCGGTTCTGGTATTATTGTAGGACAAAATGAAACGGAGCTACTGATTGCAACCAATAATCATGTTGTGGAAGGTGCTAAAAAAATAGAGGTCACATTTATTGATAGTACAACAGCTACTGCTGTAGTTAAGGGGACAGATTCTATCGCAGATTTAGCAGTATTATCAATTGATTTAAGTCAAATAAAGAAAGAAACCAGGAATGAAATTAAAATTGCCACATTAGGAGATTCTGAAGATGTAAAAGTTGGACAAATGGCAATTGCAATTGGTAATGCACTTGGATATGGACAATCAACAACCGTAGGGTATATTGGTGCTAAAGATAGAGAAGTATCCATTGAAGATAATACGATGGTATTGTTACAGACGGATGCTGCCATTAACCCAGGTAATAGCGGCGGTGCTTTACTAAATGTTAAAGGTGAAGTAATTGGTATTAATACAGTAAAATATGCCTCTAGTGAAGTTGAAGGTATGGGCTTTGCAATACCTATTTCACGTGCAATACCTATTATTAACGACCTAATGAACCGTGAAATTTTAAATGACGATGAAAAGGGTTACTTAGGAGTATATATAGAACCTATAACTGAAGAAGAAGTAGCAATGTATAATTGGCCTTTGGGCGTTTACATTAAATCTAATGTAGAAGGTGGCGCAGCTGAGAAAGCTGGAATAATGCCAGGAGATATTATTGTTGGAGTAAATGATACTGAAATTACGAGCCCTAAACAATTACAAGAAAAAGTAAATTCCTATCGCTATGGCACAGATGTTACACTTAAGATTATGCGTAGAATTGATGGTGAGTTCGTTGAACAAGAAATTGTAGTAACACTTGGAAAAGGAACTAGTAAATAAATAATAGAAGGTATCTGAATTGATTATAGAAATCGGTACAGATACCTTCTTAAATTTAACTTTAGATGTAAATCCACCCCTTCTATCCCTAGGGGATTGGTTGAAAATTCTGTGTTCTAAGATGCATTTAAAGCATTATGCAATATAAAATGTTAGGATAATTTAATAAAATTTTAATCTTATACTATTGTACTAGGGGAAACAGTAAGTTATAATGTAAGTTAACTTTTGTATGTAATTTACATTATATACAGACAAATTTAAAGAAGAATATATTTCCAATTTAAAATAAAGCACATGATATAAAGGAGAGTCTATGAGTAAGGAATATAATGATAATATAGATGAAAAAGAACAAGTAACAAATAGTGAAGACAATGACATAAATGATAAGAATAAAAAAAATAAGGACGATTATGAAGCGGTTTGCTATATATGCAGAAGACCTGAAAGTAAAGTAGGTTCCATGATTCGCATTCCTAATGACATATGTATATGTTCCGATTGTATGCAAAAGACATTTGATACTATAAATACTAATGGAATGCCTTATATGGATATGATGAATCTGCCTCCTAATATGATGAATTTGTCAAGTCTACAAGGGGAAATTCCAAAAAGTCAAAAAATAAAAAAGAAAAAACCAAAAGAAGATAAAGTAGAGGCGGAAGGCATACTTGATATTAAAAAGATTCCATCTCCACATATTATTAAAGGGCAGTTAGATGAATTTGTTGTTGGACAAGAACATGCTAAGAAAGTAATTGCAGTAGCTGTATATAATCACTATAAACGTGTAGCATCAAAAGCAATGGATGACATTGAAATAGAAAAATCTAATATGCTAATGATTGGGCCAACTGGTAGTGGTAAGACTTTTTTAGTAAAAACACTAGCAAAACTACTTAATGTTCCACTAGCTATTACAGATGCGACTTCTTTAACTGAAGCTGGTTATATTGGTGATGACGTTGAAAGTGTTGTATCAAAGCTTTTAGCAGCAGCTGATAACGATGTTGAAAAAGCAGAAAGAGGTATTATATTTATTGATGAAATAGATAAAATAGCAAAAAAGAAAAGTACCAATAGTAGAGATGTAAGTGGTGAATCTGTTCAGCAAGGATTACTTAAATTACTAGAAGGAAGCGAGATTGAAGTTCCTGTAGGTGCAACCAGTAAAAACGCTATGGTACCTTTAACTACAGTAAATACAAAAAATATTTTATTTATTTGTGGTGGAGCCTTCCCAGATTTAGATAAAATAATAAAAGCTAGATTAAATAAGCAAATGTCTATAGGTTTTCATGCAGATTTAAAAGATAAATATGATAAGGACCTGAATATATTATCTAAAGTAACAGTAGAAGATTTAAGAGAATTTGGATTAATACCTGAATTTATAGGAAGATTGCCAATTTCATTTACTCTTGAGGGCTTAAGTAAAGATATGTTAGTTAAAGTTTTAAGAGAGCCTAAAAATGCTATATTGAAACAATATCAAAAGTTATTATTATTAGATGAAGTACTTTTAGAGTTTGATGAGGATGCACTCGAAGCGATTGCAGAAAAAGCATTGGAGAAAAAGACAGGTGCAAGAGCATTACGTGCCATTATTGAAGATTTTATGCTTGATATAATGTATGAAATACCAAAGGATGATAATATAGGTAAAGTTACAATAACAAAAGATTATATCCTGCACAAAGGCGGACCATTAATTGAGATGAGGAAAGTATCATCAAAATTATCCATTGAGCAAAAGGAAGTACCACTGAGTAACAAGTAAAAAGATATGTTAAACATGTCGATAATTGTTGAATATGTATAGAAAAGTAATAAAAGATGAAAATTTTTATGTAAATTTATAATACTGTATAAAATTTTGCTTGTTTAATAATTCTTCTTTTTGTATACTTAATATGATAGTCATTAAAAGGAGGTATGGTATATGGAAGGAAGGTTTGTTCCAGAGATTAACGGAAATTTAAGAAAGCATATGGTTAGAGTACCCCAAGTAATTGATATGGCAAGTGGTATAAAAATATTTGGAAAATTAATTAAGTCCTTAGTTTTTACAACTGATATTGCAATTATTAGAAATTGTAATGCCAATGCAGTAATCGCAGTTTATCCCTTTACTCCCCAACCAATTATTACCCATTCGATTATTAGTTGTTCCGATGTTCCAGTTTTTTGTGGTGTAGGTGGTGGAACAACAAGAGGTAAAAGAGTAACTAATCTTGCTGAAGATGCAGAGTTTCAAGGTGCAGTAGGGGTTGTACTAAATGCTCCCACCCCAAATGAAACTATAGAATATTTAAAACAAAAAATTGATATACCCATTGTAATCACGGTTGTTTCTGATAAAACAGATATAAGGAAAAGGATGGAGGCAGGAGTAGATATTATAAATGTGTCAGGAGCATCTAATACAATAGAGATAGTTAGAAGTATTAGAAATGATTTCCCTGATGTGCCTATAATAGCTACTGGTGGTCCAACGGATGAAAGTATTTTAAGGACTATAGAAGCTGGAGCTAATGCTATTACTTACACACCACCTACCAATGGAGAAATATTTAAAAGTTTGATGAATAAATATAGAGATGCGGATGATATAATTTAACTTAATATTTGCGTAGCAGGTATAAGGTTATGAATAAGTAGCAAAGTGGACCTTGAATATCCGCTTTTACAACTTAAATGCAATGTGGAGTGGGAGTTATATGGAAAAACTTAAAAAGTTACTTTTAAAAAAAAAGAATAATCGTATAGACGATAGTAATAGTCCTAAAAAAGATTTCCCTACTGACAAGGAGGATATAGTTGTCGTAGAGCCAAAAGTTGGGGAATATGATATTGTAGAAATTGAGATTTTACCTGAAAAAATGATTTGCCCTGACTGTGGAGGTATCACTTTAGTTGGTTTAGATTTCTGCGACAAATGTGGTGGAGAATTAAGTAGCTATGAAACTTAATTAAATGATAGAACAAATAAAAAAATGATTATAAAACCTTGGGGGCTGCACCCCCAAACCCCAGTGTACATATGAATGGAGTATTCTCAAAAAGATCGAGAATACTCCATTCATATGTATGTAAAAGTATAACATTACCGCAGCTACTGTAAATCTCATGGTATTACTAACTATTCATTCATATAGCCTAGCAACAGTCCCTTTTATCTTACATATACCACTGGGCCTGGGCTTGATACATCTTAGCATAATAACCACTTAGTTTCATTAATTCATGATGGGAGCCATCCTCAATAATCTGACCATCTTTAAATACTAGAATACGATCCACAATGGAGGTGATTCCTAGACGATGAGAGATAAGAAGGGTGGTTTTATCTTCAGTTAGGGAAGTAAAGTTTCGATAGAGTTGTGCTTCAGCCATGGGATCTAATGCAGCAGTTGGCTCGTCTAAAATCATAATTTTTGCTTTATTTCGGTAAGCAGCACGGGCAATGGCTATTTTTTGCCATTGGCCACCGGAGAGATTATTTCCTTTATCGGAGAAAGCGCCAATCTGTTCATCTAATCCATTTTTCTGTTCGGTTACCATATCATCAATTTGAATTCTTTTCAGTAATTTCATGAGTTCTTCATCGGATACCAAACGTTCCTTATCAGAGATGGTTATATTTTCTCTGAGGGTAGATTCGTAATGGGCGAAGTCTTGGAATACAATGGACATTCCATTTCTAATCGTAGAAAGATTGGATGCTACTTCTTTACCATCAACTAAAACCTGACCTTCTCTAGGATCATACATTCCACATAAAAGGTTAATAAAAGTAGTTTTTCCACTACCGTTGTCGCCGACAACAGCAATCTTCTCACCATTTTTAATGTTGATGTTAATATTTTTTAAAACATCCTTTTCGGTATTTGGATAAGCAAAACTAACATTTGTGAATTCAATACTACCTGTATCAATCGTATTATCAGACTTGCTTGGTTCATGGTCTATCTCCCCAATATAGAAGAATTCTTTCATATATTGAATACTTTGCACCAGTGAGATGATGGATACAAAACAATTACCAGTTACACTTTGCACTCGACTAGATAGGGTATATACCAGTGTAAAAGTACCAATACCAAGAAGAGGATTCTGATATATTTTCCAGGCTGTCAATAGAAGAATTACAAGATAGATTGCACTTCTTAAAAAATCTGCAAGGGCATTGTATTTTAGATGTTTTTTCATAATTTTATTTTTCTTACCCAAATATTCATCTGCAATGGATCTCCAACGAGCTTTTAAGTAGTCAAATAACCCAAAATGTCGTATCTCTTGCAGTCCATGATATGCGTACCAAGCGGCACCAATCATATTGTAATAATGAATTGCAAGGGAACCCTCCTCAAACCATTTCGCACGATAACGAAAATTCTCATCTTGTTGTTTATAGGACAAGATAGTAGCAGGAATGCTTGTAAGGACAATTATTATCACAATAAGAGGACTGACTACCCATAGAGCGACTCCAGCTATGATAAAGGTAATGATATTTTGTAAGATGGCCATGACGTCATTGAAGCAATAAGAAATCTTTCTTCCTCCATAATCATTGATAAAGGCTAATTTTTTATGAAAATCATCATAATTATCTATATACTTATATCGTGCATGGCATTTGTGATAAAGTATGGTTTCAGAAATATATCGCTGTATTTTTCTGGAACCTTTGGTATTGGAGTAATTTTGTATAAATCGTAGTAATACATTTGCAATATAAATTACAATAATGGAGAAGAAGATATGTAGGGCCGGTGTTACAGAGACTTCACTCTTACCAAGGTATACTTTATTACTAAGATAAGCCAATTCATTCGTCAAAGCACTTAGTTGCTTGGCACTGATAATAGGAAGAATCGCAGTGACAAAGCCGAGGATATTCATAAGTAGGATTGGGATTCCTTGAACTTTTATGCTAAGCCGTAACCCCTTCCATAAAATAATTCCCTTTTTCATTCTATCTCACCTTCTTCCTTTTGGTACCAATGGGCTTGCTCATAGAAGAAATTTGCATAGAGTCCTTTTGTATTTATCAATTCTTCATGTGTACCCGTCTCTACAATTCTTCCTTTGTCCAACACGATAATACGGTCAGCTAAACGGGCGAAGCCTACTCGGTGGCTGATTAATATAGCGGTTCTACCTTTGATTTTACCCCGAATGGTGTGAAATTGGTTCATTTCTGCAATTGGATCTAGAGCAGCAGCAGGTTCATCAAAAATAAGTATTTCCTTATCACTCATGTGGGCACGGGATACAGCGAGTCGTTGCTTTTCCCCACCGGAGAGGATGGCTCCATCTTTTTTTACATCCCTTTGTAGCCATTGTTCTAGTCCCAGAGGATACTTTGTATGGAAATGTCCAGCATCTCCCTTATTCAATGCCTCTAGAATACGATCTTCATGATTAAGATGTTTCAAATCTCCAAAGCCTACATTTTCTCTAAGGGTCGCATGAAAAATGTAAAAATCTTGAAAGAACATACCAATTCTCTGGATTACTGCTCCTCGTGTTTTCATATCATAGGGTTTGCCATAGAAATATAGTTTTCCTTTGGTAGCAGAGAAGAGGTTAATGAGGAGTTTCACCAAGGTAGTTTTACCACTGCCATTCAGTCCGACGAGGGCAATGGTTTCCCCTTTTTTGATTTCAAAGGAGAGATCGTGAAGGACATCTGTTTCATCATCATAAGAGAAATATAGATTTTCCGCCTTGAATACAATGTTTGCATCCAAAGGATCAAATCCCTGCTCCCAATCTTCTTCATCCATAGGGATTTGAGATACAAATTTTCTTTGTACTCCAAGATAATAGAGTCCATCATAGGCATTTTGAAAGGTATAGTTCAAATCATTAATCCCATTTTGAATATTGTCGATTAAAGCATACACCATGACAAAGATGTCAATCGTCATTAAACCGATGGAAACTTGATGGATCGAGAAAGCAATGACTGCAATTATAAATAGGTAGAAGCCGATATGGGAAGCGGTAATGGAGATATGCCGACCTTTGTCGTATTTATCATGGTAGGTTTCTAGTTGCCCATAAGCCTTGCTGAATTTGTTTTCTGTTTCAGTGGCTAAGCCATAGATACGCATCTCTTTTGCAATACCGGAGGACATAACAGAATCCTTGTAATAGTTGGCCAATCTACTTTTATCTGAGTATTCCTCTTGGTTCCATCGTAGGTGATCGGAGACAATGACATTAAAAATCAACATAAGGATGGTATAAACAAGAGTAGCAAAAAAGATAGTAAAGGAGGTAGTGGCAGCAACAACCAGCAAAGAAATCATACCAATAGCCTTTGATAAGAAGATACAACCAGAACTGATAAATTCAGCTAATGCACCACAGTAACCCATAATTGCCTTGTGGTCATCCCGATATTTCTTGTCCATTAAGGTTTTTAATTCAATACGATTCACCATATCCATAAGATGTTCTTCCATACCAAAGTAATAAGAATCATACATGATGAAATATAAGAAGTCACGATTAAAACGATTGGAGATACCAATGGCAGTTAAGATAATACCTAATGCTACAATAGGCTTGACTACATCGGAAAATGTACCTGTTCCAGTAAGTAGATAATTGGACAGGATGGATACGGCTTCTCGGTTGTAGTACAACATGATGGCTGGAAGAATAGCAAGAATAATACTGATGGAACTCCAGGTAAGTAATATCTTGGCATCAAATTGAAATGCTAATTTTAAAGACCAACAAGCGGTTACAAGATTTTCTTTTATTTTTTTCATTGGATGACCTCCTTGTCATATAGAGCTTTAATACGTTCAATTACTTTAGAACGGCGATTGCGGCTGACTGGAATTTGCATACCTGAGTTTAAGATGATAAGACTAGGTTCTAGTCGCTCAAAATATAATAGATTTACAATAAAGCTAGTATGACACCTAATAAAACTGGGTTCTAATAGATATTGCTCATGTTCCTTCATTCTTTTATGACTTAAAATTGAGTGTTGATCCGTATGAATACGAGTATTATGTTCCTCGGTTTCTATGTACTTTATAGATTTAATATATATCTTAAATATTCCACTTGTGTTATGTTCAAGAAAGAACCGAGTGGTATGGTTACGGGCTCTAGTTTCCTCCACTTCCTTTAAAAATCTCATATACTGTAAAGGTTTTATGAGATAATTATTTGCTCTGACTTCATAAGCTTCTAAGACATAGGATAATACAGTGGTTAAGAAGATAATGGTTACGTGGGAGTCAATATTGCGAATATGTTTGGCTATTTCGATGCCATTCATCCTAGTGAAAGGGATTTCTAAGAAAATCAAATCCATATCTAGTGGGTAATGTCTTAATAATTTTTCACCGCTATCATATGATAATACTTGAATTAATTCACCGGTTTCCTCTCGGTATCTATGGATATAGTCGGATAGCATAACTCGAACAGCCGTATCACCATCACAGATTCCTATCACAATCATGGAATTACCTCCTTTCAAAATTATTATACACTATTTTTCCCATTTTCCAATAAGGTTTGCATAACTAGTCATTTATAATTGATAAATAGTATTTGGGACATGATCATGTGTGGTATATAAGGACATTATCATAAATCAGTCATAATATTATTAATTAACTGTTGACAAATAAGAATAGCGAGAGTAATATATATGAAAATAAAGACATTCAAAATTAATTATTTGGATGTCTTTATTTATAATAGAATATTATTAGACCCATTCAATTTTTTTGCACCTAATGCTTTAATGCATTAATAAATGAAAAGTTGAAAGTGATACATAAGCAAAACAAAATTATCTATCAAATAAAAGGAGGAAGTATTTATGAAAAAAAATTTCAAAAGGGCTTTAAGTATAGGCTTAGTTGGTGCTATGTCAATGGCTTTATTAGCTGGTTGTGGTACAAAAGATACAGGGAATGCAGGTAGTGATAGTGATGCAGGTGATAAATTTGTAATTGGTGGTTTAGGACCAATAACAGGAGAAGCAGCTTCTTATGGTCTTTCAGTAAAACAGGGAGCTGAAATAGCAATTGAAGAAATTAATAAAGCAGGTGGCGTTAAGGTTGGAGATAAAACTCTACAACTTGCTCTTAATTTCCAGGATGATGAAGCTTCTGAAGAAACTGTAGTATCTGCATACAATACATTAATGGATGCTGGTATTGACGCATTACTTGGTACAGTAACTAGTGGTGCTGGTTTAGCAATAGCTGCTCAAACAAATGAAGATGGAATATTCCAAATCACTCCTTCTGGTTCAGCACAAGAATTAACTGAATACCCAAATCAATTTAGATTATGTTTTACGGATCCTCTTCAAGGAGAAACAATGGCTAGATTTGCTGTTGAAGAACTAGGATATAAAAAAATAGCAATTATCTATAATAATTCAGATGAATATAGTAAAGGTGTTATGGATGCATTTGTTGCTGAAGCTACAAAAATTGGTGGAGAAATAGTTGCTAATGAAGCATTTGCTAATAAAGCAGTTGATTTTACTACTCAATTAACAAAAATTAAGAATACAGATGCAGAAGTTATCTTTGTACCAGCATATTACCAAGATGCAGCATACATAACGACACAAGCTGCTGAACTTGGAATGGATCTTCCTTACCTTGGTTCCGATGGCTGGGATGGCGTAATAGCAAACGTTGTTGATACTACTGTTTTAGAAAATGCAATCTTTTTAAGCCCTTTCTTCTCAAGCGATGATAGTGAAATAGTTAAAAACTTTGTAAAATCCTATGAAGAAAAATACAAAGCAACTCCAGATCAATTTGCAGCAGATGGTTACGATACAATATATGTTATGAAAGCAGCCCTTGAAAAAGCAGGTTCTACTGATAGTGCAGCATTAATTAGTGCTATGACAGAGATAAAAGTAACTGGTACAACAGGTGAAATCACTTTTAATGCAGATGGTGAACCAAATAAAGGCGCTAAATTCGTTGAAATTATTGGTGGCGAATATACAGCTAAAAAATAAAGGAAGACTGAATCTTTAAAATGTTAGTGGTATTAAATATATGGAATTGACTTTAAATTAATTTTATAGTTTAGAACAAAAGGAGATTTGAGGACTAAATAGATTCTATGATAGAATCAGTCTTTTGGACTCCTTTTGTTCTTTTTAAAAATAAATCTGAATTTCTTCGCTTGTTGCAGAATAGAAATGATGATATAATGTGTCAATAATAGTTTGGAATAGATGTTTATCTGTACTTAACGAAGGCATTCAGATAACAGAGAAAGAGGTGGATAGGATGGGAAGCATAATAGAACAGCTTATTAATGGACTTCGTTCAGGAAGTATATATGCGTTAATTGCCCTTGGTTATACAATGGTTTATGGAATTGCAAAAATGATCAATTTTGCACATGGT
Source organism: Bacillota bacterium (assembly GCA_023387635.1). Taxonomy (GTDB): domain Bacteria; phylum Bacillota; class Clostridia; order Lachnospirales; family Lachnospiraceae; genus Anaerocolumna. The sequence continues at coordinate 29,986 of JAEWHU010000230.1, read as the reverse complement.
GATATTATTATGGTAGGGGCATATTCCCTTTATGTTACTATAGGAATTTTAAAATTGCCAGTTGTACTAGGTGTTATTATTACAGTGGTTGTTTGTGCTGTATTAGGTGTATTGATTGAGAAAATAGCATATAAACCTTTAAGAAAAGCTCCAAGTTTAGCAGTATTAATTACAGCAATTGGTATAAGCTTTTTATTACAAAGTTTAGCTCTGCTTATTTTTAAAGCAAATCCTATTCCTTTTAAATCAATCGTTACGTTAAAAGCTGTTACCATCGGTGGAATAACAATATCGGGTGTAACTATTGTTACTTTAGGAGTTACTTTTGTGTGTATGGTACTATTAACTTTATTTATTACAAAAACAAAAGCTGGAAGTGCTATGCGCGCTGTATCAGAAGATAAAGCAGCTGCACAATTAATGGGAATCAATGTGAATAAAACTATTTCCATGACATTTGCAATTGGTTCGGCGCTCGCAGCAGTAGCAGGTATTATGTTTATCTGTCAATATCAATCTATGACACCTACACTTGGGGCATTACCTGGAATTAAAGCATTCGTTGCTGCAGTACTTGGTGGAATTGGTAGTATACCTGGCGCAATGATTGGGGGGTTATTATTAGGGTTAATAGAGAGTATTTCAAAAGCATATATATCATCAGAATTAGCAGATGCTATTGTATTTAGTGTTCTTGTTTTAGTACTTCTAGTGAAACCTTCAGGTCTTCTTGGTAAGAATAGAATAGAGAAAGTGTAGGTGTGCCATGAAAAAGAAAACTATAGGAAATAAAGAAAATACATATTCAATTTTTAATGTAAAAAATCTTTTAATAGTGGCTGCTATTATTGTGGTCTTTTTCGTTATTGATTATCTTTTTTCATATAATATACTGAATCGCCAGTATAGGTCATTATTAGTACCTATTTTTGTAAATATTATTTTGGCGGTATCCCTTAATTTAACCACAGGTTTTTTAGGTGAACTTTCACTAGGTCATGCAGGGTTTATGGCCATTGGTGCATATACTGGTGCTATTCTAACTACTAGATCAAATCTACCAGAAGTAGTTGAATTTATACTAGCTATTATACTTGGTGGTCTAGTGGCTGCAATCTTTGGTATATTAATTGGTGTACCAGTACTAAGACTAAAGGGGGATTACTTAGCCATAGTTACACTGGCTTTTGGTGAGATTATTCGTTCTGTTATTAATTCACTTGATATTACAGGTGGTGCAATGGGTTTATCAAAGATACCAAAGTATTCAAATTATAAATGGGGATATGTACTGACCATTATAACCATAATACTCATCGCTAATCTTGTTAAATCTAGACATGGTAGAGCGATTATAGCTATTCGTGAAAATTATATTGCAGCGGAAGCAATGGGGATTAAGGTAAGTAAATATAAAATTCTGGCTTTTGTTATTGCAGCATTCTTTGCAGGTATTGCGGGAGTATTATATGGCCATAACTTAAGTATATTAAAGCCAGGTAGCTTCGATTATAATAAATCTATTGAAGTACTAGTAATTGTAGTACTTGGTGGAATGGGAAGCATTAGAGGTTCTGTAATTGCAGCAATTATATTAACAATATTACCTGAATTTCTACGTGCAGCTAATGATTATAGAATGTTATTATACGCGATAGTGTTAATTGCCATGATGCTATATAATCAATCAGGAATTCGTACAAAATTAGAAGAAAGTGGTAAGATGCCACGTTTACCTTTTTTAAATAGGAATAAAGTAAAATAGAAGGAAGAAGGTGGTTTTTATGGCATTATTAGAAGTTAAGAATTTAGGTATTTCTTTTGGTGGTTTACGTGCAGTTGATGATGTGAATCTAACAATAGAAAAAGGCCAACTATTTGGATTAATTGGACCAAATGGAGCGGGAAAAACAACAATCTTTAATTTACTTACTGGTGTATATAGACCAACTACAGGAACGATTCAAATTGATGGTGTTCATATTGTAGGTAAATCTCCTTCTGATATATGTAAAGTAGGCATTGCAAGAACATTTCAAAATATTCGGTTGTTTAAGAAGATGACAGTACTTGACAATGTTAAAACTGCACTACATAATGAAGATAAGTACTCAGTAGTAACTTCCTTTTTAAGATTACCAGGTTTTTCTGTACGTGAAAAAGAGATGGATAAAAAAGCGATGGAAATTTTAGAGGTGTTTGGACTTACAGAAGTAGCAAATAATCTTGCCTGTAATCTTCCATATGGAAAGCAAAGAAAATTAGAAATTGCAAGAGCCCTTGCAACAAATCCTAAATTATTATTACTAGATGAACCAGCTGCTGGTATGAATCCGAATGAAACTACTGAGTTAATGGATACCATACGTTTAGTTAGAGATCGTTATCAGATAACTATTCTACTAATTGAACATGATATGAAATTAGTAAGTGGTATTTGTGAAAAAATATTGGTATTAAACTTTGGAACTGAGTTAGCACAGGGTACTCCTGAAGTGGTGCTAAATAATAAGGAAGTTATAACAGCATATTTGGGAGATTAATGTGAATAATTGAGATTTTTCACATGGCGAATTGATAAACAATTCACTTGGCAAATTTGAGCTTACGCCCAAATTCGAGATGTATTGGCAGAATGGAGATTAGTGTGAATGGAGATTAGTGTGAATGGAGGAATTGTAGGTGGCAATGCTATCAATTAAGGATTTAGAAGTTTATTATGGAGTAATTCAGGCAATTAAAGGAATCTCCTTTGAAGTTAATGAAGGTGAAGTTATTGCATTAATTGGAGCAAATGGAGCCGGTAAAACAACAATACTGGGTACTATTACAGGATTAGTTTCTGCGAAGTCAGGTAGTATTGATTTTGAAGGAACAGATCTTTTAAAAGTTCCTGCACATAGCATTGTATCATTAGGAATGGCACATGTTCCAGAAGGAAGAAGAATATTCTCCGAATTAACAGTATATGAAAATCTAAAACTAGGTGCTTATACAAGAAAAGATAAAAAAGAAATAGCAGATACTCTAGAAATGATTTATAAACGTTTTCCACGTCTTAAAGAACGTAAGAATCAAATTGCAGGTACATTAAGTGGTGGTGAGCAACAAATGCTAGCTATGGGACGTGCTCTTATGTCTCATCCTCGTATTATACTAATGGATGAGCCATCCATGGGATTATCACCTTTATTTGTTACTGAAATTTTTAATATTATTAAGGAAATTAGTGAAAGTGGAACTACCGTTTTATTGGTGGAGCAAAATGCGAAAAAGGCACTTTCTATAGCAGATAGGGCTTATGTACTTGAAACTGGAAAGATTGTTTTATCAGGAGATGCAGATAAGCTTCTTAATGACGATTCAGTTAAAAAGGCGTACTTAGGAGAATAATATTATATAATTTTTCAATTAATTAAACTAGTAAACAGTATGGTTCTATAGTTTCGTAAACATCAGTATACTTTATATGGTGAATTAGCATAAAGTGCATAGACAATTCGTAGACAAGAGAGTTTTGCAGTTGACTATGAATTCTTTATTAATTAAGGAGGATACGCATGGAACATTTTGTAATTACTATAGCAAGGGGTTATGGTAGTGGTGGGAAAACCATGGGAAAAATGTTGGCCCAGGAGCTTGGTGTACATTTTTATGATAGAGAACTATTAAGAATAGCTTCAGATGAGAGTGGAATTAGTGAAGATTTATTTGGTAGAGTGGACGAACAATTAAATAAAAGTTTATTATTTCGAATTGCAAGAAAAGAATATAAAGGGCAGTTAATACCACCAGATGATGAGGACTTTGTCTCAAATGATAATTTATTTAATTATCAAGCAAAAGTAATTAAACAAATTGCCATGCAAGAATCCTGTGTCATAGTTGGTAGATGTGCGGATTATGTACTAAAAGACATGGATAATGTAGTTAAGATATTTGTGCATGCATCTTTAGAAGATTGTGTAAGAAGGCTTGATTCCCTCTATCATTTGCCAGATAAAGAACTAGAGAAAAAGGTTATTGATACGGATAAACGAAGAGCTGAATACTATAAGTATTATACTGGAAGAAATTGGTTCGATGCAAAAAACTATGACCTTTGTCTTAATAGCCAACAATTAGGTTTTGATAAATGTGTAGAAATAGTTAAAAACTATTTAAAAATTCGATTTGAATAATAAAAATATAACTATAAAAATCCTTAGGAACAAATCCTTAAGAGTTTTACTCTTAAAGAAACTCTTAAGGATTTTTACTTTTATTTAGTACGTTAATATGGTATATTATATTATAGTTCACTTAAGAAAGAAGGTATGTTATGATTTCAGAAAAAATGATCACACTTGTAGAAAATAGTTCTGTTATCCGTCAAATGTTTGAAGAAGGGAAGCGCCTTTCAAAAATATATGGAGCTGATAAGGTATATGATTTTAGTTTGGGTAATCCTAGTGTAATACCACCCAAAGAGGTAAAAGAAGCGATTATAGATACCCTAACAAACGAGAATGAAAATTTTGTACATGGCTATATGAATAATTCAGGCTATGAGGATGTAAGAAGTGATATAGCTACTTCCATTAATAAGAAGTTTGGGACAGCATTTGATGAAAGTAATTTATTAATGACAGTAGGGGCAGCAGGTGGTATTAATGTAATATTTAAAACACTTTTAAACCCTATGGATGAAGTGATAGTTTTTGCTCCATTTTTTGGTGAATACCGTAATTATGCAGATAATTTTAGTAGCAATTTAGTAATAGTAAGTCCAAATACAAAAACTTTTCAACCCAATTTAGCTGAGTTTGAAGAGAAAATAACAGATAAAACAAAGGTTGTTATTGTTAATTCGCCAAATAATCCAACTGGTGTTGTGTATTCAGAAGAAACTATTAAGCAATTAGCAGAGATTCTTCTTAAAAAAGAAAAGGAATTTAATACATCAATTTACTTAATATCTGATGAACCATATAGGGAATTAGTTTATGATAACGTAGAAGTACCATATTTAACAAAATATTATCATAATACAATAGTAGCCTATTCTTTTAGTAAATCATTATCTTTACCAGGAGAGAGAATAGGGTATTTAGTTATGCCAAAAGAATTAGATGATTCAAAGCAAATTATTGAAGCAGCAAATGTAGCAAATCGTATACTTGGTTTTGTCAATGCTCCATCTTTAATACAAAGAATAATACCAAAATGTATTGACTTGCAAATTGATGTAGAGATTTATAATAGAAATCGTGAATTACTATATAATAGTTTGACAGAGTACGGATATGATTGTATTAAACCGGAAGGAGCTTTTTATCTCTTTGTTAAAGCATTAGAAGAGGATGATAAAAACTTTGTAAAAGAAGCAAAAGAATACAATATCTTGATTGTACCAGGTTCTTCCTTTGGTTGCCCAGGATATTGTAGAATAGCATATTGTGTCGATTATTCTGTAATTGAAGGCTCTTTAGAAGGATTCAAACAATTAGCTAAAAAATATGAAAGCAAAAATATCTAAGAGAGAAAATGGTGATTATTATGAGAGAATGGGAGAAGTTTATTAGAGAAGTAGAACCATATGTACCGGGCGAACAACCAACAGGTAAAAGAATGATTAAGTTAAATACCAACGAAAACCCATATCCACCAACAAAAGAAGTTAAAAAGGCTTTGAATGAATTCTCATATGAAAATCTAAGATTATATCCGGATCCAACAGCTTTTAATTTAGTAGATACACTTGCAAGATATTATGATTTAGATAAGGATGAAATATTTGTTGGGGTTGGTTCGGACGATGTTTTAGCAATGGCTTTTCTAACCTTTTTTAATTCAACAAAACCCATTTTATTTCCTGATATAACCTACTCCTTTTATGAAGTGTGGGCTAAACTATTTCAGATCCCATATGAAATGCCATTACTTGATAAAAATTTTCGTATTATAAAAGAAGATTATTTTAAGGAAAATGGTGGTATTGTTATTGCAAACCCCAATGCACCAACTTCTATCTATGAAAATTTAGAATTTATAAAGGATATTTTAGAACATAATCAAGATTCTATAGTTATTATTGATGAAGCATATATTGATTTTGGAGGGGTTAGTGCTAAAAATCTTCTTAAGAAGTTTGACAACTTATTAGTAGTTCAAACGTTCTCAAAATCAAGATCTATGGCAGGAATGCGTATTGGGTATGCAATGGGTTCAAAAAAGTTAATTAAAGCATTAAATGATGTTAAGTATTCCTATAATTCGTATACTATGAATCTACCTTCACTTTATTATGGCGTTAAGGCAGTAGAGGATGAAGAGTATTTCCTCCAATGTGTTAATAAAATAATTGAAACTAGAGAATATGTAAAAGAAGAATTATGTGGCTTAGGATTTACTTATTTTGATTCCATGACTAACTTTATATTCGCCACACATGAGAGAATTCCTGCTAAGTTATTGTATGAATCTTTAAGAAAAGAGAATATTTATGTTCGCTATTTTAATAAACCAAGAATTGATAATTATTTAAGAATTTCAATAGGTACGAGGCAAGAAATGGACGTTTTACTTAAAAAGTTACAAATTTTATGTAATAAATAGGATATGTAAATAAATAACAGGGTAAAAATATACAATTTTTAATTTAAAAAATTAACATATACAATGTTGAAACAATTCATTAATAAATTGCAATGTGCATAATGCATAAGAAATAATAGAGTAAACACAACTTAATATACAAAAAAACACTAGGTTTCATGACAAGTTGAAAAATATCGAAAAAAAGGTTAATTTTAGGAGGAGAAAATGGTTGATTTCTCCCTGTAATATGTTATACTTATTAAGTAATTATTAACAAGTTATTACTAACCTGTAAGAAAACATTACAACTTGTAACAATTAATCATATCAATGAAAAAATAACGAGTATAATAAAAACTTGTGAAATGGAGTAAAGTATGAAATCTAAGAAGTTAATGTTGTGTATACTTATTGCGATGGTTTTTTCTTTTGGAATAGGAACAACAGATGTATTAGCAGACGGAATGCCAGCAATTCAAGAAACAATGAATGAAGGTACTAAAGATTTAAATGAAGTTGCTAATATTGATGAGATAGCGGAAATTGACTCTAATATAGAAGATGCAGATAATATAGAAGATGTAGTAGATGTAGAAGATACAGATGAAATAGAAGAAGATGAAGTTGAAGAAGTAGAAGAAGAAGTTGAAGAAGTTGAAGAAGTAGAAGAAGAAGTAGAAGAAACAGCAAAAGCAGTTAAAACAAAGAAAGTTTCTACAGAAGTAAAAACTACAACTACAAAAACAGTAAAAACTACAAGGGCTACCAAGGCTACAACAAAGAAAGCCGTAGTAAAGAAATACACAAGTTCAGAACTTAGGCTTTTATCAGCTCTTATATATGCAGAAGCAGGCAATCAATCATATAAAGGTAAATTGGCTGTTGGGAATATAGTATTAAACAGAGCTAAAAGTAGCTCATTTTCACACGCGAATAGTGTAAAAGAAGTTATTTATGATAAAAAATGGGGTATCCAATTTAGTGTTATTAAAAAAGGCAGTAATGGCACTAGCCCATTAACTAAAGCATTAAGTATATATGATTCTAGAACAAGTGTAAGTGGAGCTGTGAAGGAAAACATGTTAGAATGTATAAAAGCAGCGAAAGCAGCGTTAAATGGGGATAACAATATTGGAAACTACTTAAATTTCAATGGATCTTCAAAATATTTAGCAAATAAATATTCCAATCATGTTATTATTGGAGATCACATATTTTATAATATTAAATAAATTAGTAACATAGGTTTACAGTAAAAGCTGTAAACCTTTTTTAAATTTATGGTAATAGCATCCTATAAAGTAAAAAATGCTTCGCAAGGATGGGCAAAAACATCCCACTGTGTACAATTTTTCTTTATAAGTAATTATAGTTTAACTTGTATAAAATATATTAATCTCGCTTTTGACTATTAAAAAATTATGTGGTAATATATAAGCTATATGTAAAGTACCTTCGTATGGCTTAGTTATTTATTTTGTAACGGTCACAGATTATATTACAGATGAAACAGGTGATATTAATATAGTTCAACGTACATATGATAAAAATAATGAATGGTATTTTAAAGAGCTCATATAAACCTGTATAAGGAGGAAACTAATATGGCGAATTTATTCTCAGGATTAGAAGCATTTGGACTTGGGAAAATGTCAAATTTGGAAGTCTATTCAAGTGAAGAAAAACAAAAAAAGCCTGCAATAGGGGGGAATTCTGTAGTAGATAAGGGTATTGTAGAAGCTGATTTGCTATTTGATAAAAGCTTTTCTTGCCCCGTGTGTGATAAGGAATTTAAATCTAAAACAGTTAAAACAGGTAAAGTTAAATTAGTATCTGCTGATTCTGATTTAAGACCAAAGTATCAAAATTTAGATTCATTAAAATATGATGCTATTGTATGTCCACATTGTGGATATGCTGCATTAAATCGATTTTTTAACTATATGACTAGCGTACAATCAAAATTTATCCGTGAGCAGATCTCTGCTTCATTTAAAGGTATAAATACAGAAAATGATATTATAAGTTATGATGATGCCATATCTAGACATAAATTAGCATTAGTAAACACCATTGTTAAGAGAGGTAAATTAAGTGAACGCGCATATACTTGCTTAAAAACTGCATGGATTTTACGCGGAAAACAAGAGTTTATGGTGATAACAGCACAAGAGGACAACAAACCATTATCCGACAATGATAAGAAAATGTTAGTGACTCTAAAAAAGGAAGAAATGGAATTTATAACAAATGCTTATGAAGGCTTTACAGAAGCTTTCTCAAAAGAAATGTTTCCTATGTGCGGTATGGACGAACATACGATGACATATTTAGTAGCTGATTTAGCTAATCGAATTGGCAAATATGAAGAAGCAAGTAGATGGATTTCAAAAGTATTAGTATCTAGAGATGCCAATGAGAGAATAAAAGCAAAAGCCAGAGAATTAAAAGATAGTTTAAAGCTTAATTAACATAAAACCTCACATTAAGAAGTTAAAAAATTACTTGCTGTGAGGTTGATTTTTTGTAATATTATAGTTAGATTAGTAATCTGGATTAAATAATTTCATTACTATGTAATTTCATTATTAAATAATTACATTATTAAGTAATATCATTACTATGTAATTTCATTGTCAGTGATACTATTTATTTTTAGCATAGCGCGGATTAGGGCATCTTTTGAATTCTTCCATGGCTCATTTACATAACGATAATCAAATTTGTCAATAAACCAATCTAAATCATCACGAACGCGCTTAAAGTTCTCTATATACAAGTTGTTAATATCACTGATAAAATCTTCTAACATAGTTCCGCTTAAATTACTTGGAGCTAACTCATATAACAAGCCATAGTGACCAGTGCAAAAACCTTTGGAATTTTTTAATTTTGTACGAAAATCGGCATCATTTTTATACATATAGAAGACAGTAACAACATATCTTTCAAAAAAATCGTTTACCCTATTACATACAAAGCAAGAAGAATTAAGTTTATTAATATAATCGGTTATTGCATTTTGATTATTTTTCTTCTTGAAAAGGTGTGGAGTAGATAATTTAACACCATTTTTTGTTAATTTTTCTAAATCGGAAACCGTTTTGTCCATATGGGTTTTCAGTATTAACGCTAAGCCCAAACGGTTTTGATTCGCATAAAGGTGTGGAACATGATGAGAACAAAAGCCTATTTTATCTGTTTCTAAACGGATATAATCTTCCATATAACTGGAACCCATAGTATAATCTATGGCATCTAGCTCTAACTTTTTTTTCATTTGGCATAGAGGACATTCAAGGCCTACATCAAATGCTTCATTTACCGGAATGGTGAATAACTTTTCTTTCAATTGATACCCCTACCTTCTCTTTTTCTTTTATTATAACATAGGAGAAGCACTCCTGCAATGAATTAAGAAATAGTCGAAAAGAATGTGTATTAAATGATTGAATGTTGGATATATTTACTTTATAAAGAATATATCATGTAAATACATAAAAAAGTTAGTAAAATAGAGATATAGAGACTATAACTTAGATAAGTTGATGTTTAAAGGGTATTTACATGAATTTGAAACAGAAGTAAGCTTGCATATTGGAACTAAATTTACTAATATATAGCTTATCAGTTAGCACTCAATCAGAGAGAGTGCTAATAACAAAAATGAAATAATATTTATTAAAATGTTAAATTTGAATAATAAGGAGGAAATAATATGAAGTTAGTACCATTAGGAGACAAAGTAGTTTTAAAGCAATTGGTTGCTGAGGAAACAACAAAATCAGGTATTGTATTACCAGGTCAAGCAAAAGAAAAACCTCAACAAGCAGAAGTAATTGCTGTTGGACCAGGTGGTGTTGTTGATGGGAAAGAAGTAACAATGCAAGTTAAGGTAGGCGATAAGGTTATTTACTCTAAATATGCAGGAACAGAAGTTAAGTTAGAAGATGAAGAATTTATTGTTGTAAAACAAAATGATATAGTGGCAGTTGTAGAAGATTAATTTGGGATATAGGAGGAATTATTATGGCAAAAGAAATTAAAAATGGCGCAGAAGCTAGAAGAGCTTTAGAAGCTGGTGTGAATCAATTAGCAAATACAGTAAAAGTTACATTGGGACCAAAAGGCAGAAATGTAGTTTTAGACAAATCTTTTGGTGCTCCAATAATTACAAATGATGGTGTTACTATTGCAAAAGAAATAGAACTTGAAGATGCATTTGAGAATATGGGTGCACAATTAGTAAAAGAAGTTGCTACAAAGACAAATGACGTAGCAGGTGATGGTACTACTACAGCAACTGTTTTAGCACAAGCTATGATTAATGAAGGAATTAAAAATCTTGCAGCAGGTGCTAACCCAATTATATTAAGAAAAGGTATGCAAAAAGCAACAGACGTAGCTGTTGATTCAATTGTTAGTATGAGTTCTGCAATTACTGGAAAAGCTCAAATAGCTAGAGTAGCTGCAATTTCTGCTGGAGATGATGCTGTAGGTGAAATGGTAGCTGACGCAATGGAAAAAGTATCTAACGACGGTGTAATAACTATAGAAGAATCTAAAACTATGAAAACAGAATTAGATTTAGTTGAAGGTATGCAATTTGATAGAGGTTATGTTTCCGCATATATGGCAACTGATATGGATAAAATGGAAGCAAACCTAGAGAATCCATATATCTTAATCACTGATAAAAAGATTTCAAATATTCAAGAAATACTACCTGTACTTGAGCAAATCGTTCAATCAGGTTCTAAACTACTAATTATTGCAGAAGATGTTGAAGGTGAAGCACTTACAACTTTAGTTATAAATAAATTGAGAGGAACATTCTCTGTAGCAGCTGTAAAAGCTCCTGGATATGGCGATAGAAGAAAAGCAATGTTACAAGATATTGCTATCTTAACTGGTGGAACTGTAATTTCTGATGAATTAGGATTAGATCTAAAAGAAACTACAATTGAACAACTTGGCCGTGCAAAATCTGTTAAGGTTCAAAAAGAGAATACAATTATTGTAGATGGCGAAGGTAACAAAGAAGAAATCGCTGCTAGAATAGCACAAATAAGAGCTCAGATTGAAGAAACAACTTCTGAATTCGATAAAGAAAAATTACAAGAAAGACTTGCTAAATTAGCAGGTGGCGTAGCTGTGATTCGTGTTGGTGCAGCTACTGAAACAGAAATGAAAGAAAAGAAACTTCGTATGGAAGATGCTCTTGCAGCTACAAGAGCGGCTGTTGAAGAGGGTATTGTTGCAGGTGGTGGTTCTGCTTATATTCATGCATCCAAAGAAGTTGCTAAATTAGCAGCGACTTTAGAGGGAGATGAAAAAACTGGAGTTAACATTATCTTAAAAGCTCTTGAAGCTCCATTACATTGCATCGTTTCCAATGCAGGTCTTGAAGGTTCCGTTGTTACAAGTAAAGTAAAAGATAAGGAACCAGGAATTGGTTTTGATGCTTTAAAAGAAGAATATGTAGACATGGTTGCATCTGGAATACTTGATCCTGCTAAAGTTACAAGAAGTGCACTTCAAAATGCTACAAGCGTTGCATCTACATTTTTAACAACAGAATCAGTTGTTGCTAATATTAAATCAGATGAACCTCAAATGCCAGCAGGTGCAGGCGGAATGGGCATGATGTAATATAATCATTAAATTTAAATTATACCTAAGAAGCATAGGTTTTAAAAATAAAATAGAATTAATAAAATACCACAGGGAAGAGATTATAGTCTACCCTGTGGTATTTGTGCAATTATAATCATATTCTTATATTTTAATGATTATTACCCGCATACAAGTGTTTATAAAAATATAAGAAATTATTTGGTAGAAAGCCTTTCTATTTACAGTTATCTTTAGTATAATAAGGTTAAGTGATAAAGTATCTACATTAAAGGAAAATTATTTGGCAGGAGGCTTTACAGATGAATGAAACATATGCAGAGGTAGTGGTTAAACGCAAAGAAACGGCTAGTACTATGGCAATACGCGTAGCACTAATTTTAATAGCTGTACTTGCATTTTTTCTAACATTTACAAATTCTATATTATTTATTCTAACAGCAATCTTTATTGCTGGATTATTTTATTTATTTCCTAGACTTAATTTAGAATATGAATATGTATATTGCGATGGTCAGTTGGATTTTGATAAAATAATGGGTAAATCTAGTCGTAAGAATTTACTAAAGATTCAGTTTGAACAAGTTGTAACGATGGCACCAGAAGGTTCACATGCTCTAGATGGATATACCTATGTGCAGACAAAAGTCAAAGATTTTTCATCAAGAGATAAAAGTAAAAAACCTTATGTTATTGTTACAAAAGAAGGTGATAAAGTTACTAAAATTCTGTTTGAGCCAAATCAAAAAATGATTGATATTATACGATCAAAGTATCCAAGAAAAGTTACTATATAAATTACTTAGTAGGTATGAGGTAGAGCCTGTAGCTTTGTGGCTAAAAGTCATGCGGGACATGAATATCCGCTTAAAACATAATTGAAAATAAGCATAGAAGTACTTATATTTGGACATACCAATATAAGTACTTTTTCTAATATATAGATAAAAAATGATCAAAATCTTATATCATGATATGTATGCAGGTTACAGAATAAAAAAGTAAAGTGTTTACCCAATAAAGACAATGAATTGATTTTTTGTAGTTGACAAGGATCTGTTTATTGGTTATACTTTTAAAAATTAATACTAACCGTTTAAACATAAGAAAGTGAGGCATTTTGCAATGGGAGCAATTATCGGTGAAGGTATTACCTTCGATGACGTCCTTTTGGTACCAGCCTATTCACAGGTAATACCAAATGAAGTTGATGTATCAACGTTATTAACTAAATCTATTAAATTAAATATACCTATGATGAGTGCAGGGATGGATACTGTAACTGAACATAGGATGGCAATTGCTATGGCAAGGCAAGGTGGTATCGGTGTTATACACAAGAATATGTCAATAGCAAGACAAGCTGAAGAAGTAGATAAAGTAAAACGTTCAGAGAATGGAGTTATTACGGATCCTTTCTTTTTATCACCAGATCATACATTAAATGATGCAACAGAGCTAATGGCTAAATATAGAATTTCTGGAGTACCAATTACAGAAGGCAAAAAATTAGTTGGTATTATTACAAATCGTGATTTAAAATTTGAAACTGACTTTAGTAAAAAAATTAAAGAAAGTATGACTAGTGAAAATTTAATAACTGCTAGAGAAGGTATAACATTAGATGAAGCTAAACGTATTTTAGCAACAGAACGTAAGGAAAAACTTCCAATTGTGGATGCTAATGGTAATCTTAAAGGCTTAATTACAATAAAAGATATTGAAAAACAAATTAAATACCCACTATCAGCAAAAGATTCACAAGGTAGACTTCTTTGCGCAGCAGCAGTTGGAGTTACTGCTAATATACTTGAGAGAGTAGATGCTTTAGTAAATGTAAAAGTTGATGCTATCGTAATTGATACAGCTCATGGACATTCAGCTAATGTATTAAAGATAGTAAAAATGGTACATGATTCCTATCCAGATCTTCAAATAATTGCAGGTAATGTTGCAACCAAAGAAGCGACAGAAGATTTAATAAAAGCAGGTGTAAGTGCTGTTAAAGTTGGTATTGGACCAGGTTCTATTTGTACAACAAGAATTGTAGCTGGTATTGGTGTTCCTCAAATAACAGCAATTATGGATTGTTATGAAACAGGTAAAAAATATGGAATTCCAATTATAGCAGATGGTGGAATAAAATATTCCGGAGATATAACAAAAGCGATTGCAGCTGGTGCTAACGTATGTATGATGGGTAGTATATTTGCTGGTTGTGACGAAAGTCCAGGAGAATTTGAATTATATCAAGGTAGAAAATATAAAGTTTATCGTGGAATGGGTTCTATCGCTGCCATGGAAAATGGTAGTAAAGATAGATATTTCCAAGCAAATGCTAAGAAATTAGTTCCAGAAGGTGTTGAAGGACGAGTAGCTTATAAAGGAACAGTTGAAGATACTGTATTCCAACTAATGGGTGGTCTTCGCTCTGGTATGGGGTATTGTGGAACAGCGACAATTGAAGAACTAAAAGAAAATGGACGTTTTGTGAAAATTTCTGCAGCTTCTTTAAAAGAAAGCCATCCACATGATATTCATATTACAAAGGAAGCACCTAATTATTCAATGGATGAATAAGAAATATGATTTTATCAGTTTTTACAGATAATAACAAAAAAAATATTATATAAATTAAAAGGCTAGAGTGAAATGAACTGCCCCTATAAGTTAAACCTAAAAAATCTAACTTATAGGAGGTCAGTTCAATATAATCATTCTAGCCTCTTTTTATGTTCTATACTTTATCACAAAAAATTATTCTTTATATATGAAGAAACATCATCTTTAAAAGCATCCCATTCATCTGGATGGTCAACATAATATAGTGGACACTTTTTTTCTGTCACATCATAATGTCTAATAACATCATTTATTTCTAAATTATACTCCTTAACTAAATTAGCAACGAGGGCCACTAAAGACTTATATGTTTTGTCATTAAATTTGCCAGTTACATCGGGATGGCAAGTTTCTATGGATATGGTGTCATTATTGCGATGATTGGTGGCATAGGATATTTCATTTAATGGAAGGCATTGAATGATTTCACCGTCTAGACCAATTACATAATGACTACTTGCAGAAGTGGTCTTTTTTGTCATTAAATTTTCAAAGTAATTTCTGTTTGCTATTCCAGTGGTTCCTGGATTACCTGTATAATGTACTACAATGTTTTTAACTTCATATAATGGAGTTTGTGGTCTTGAATAGCTATTAGGTGTTAAAAACATCTCATCTACTGATATTCCATCAAGGGTTGTAATGTTCACTATTTTATTTGGAGGAAAAATCCTTAGATGTGATAATAATGTGCTACCAATTAGGAATAGAGGAATTAATAGCAAAAGGAATAAGATTATTTTAATGGTGAAACGCTTTTTCCTTTGTTTTCTTATCCATTGCTCTTTTGTTAATATGGGCATATACTAGTTTCCTTCCTATTTTATATTTTGCTTCTTCTATTTTTCCATAAATACCATTAAGTTGCAAGAAGTAAAACTTTAATAATACTTTTTATTCTATTAATTTTTTATGAAGATAAATTAAGAAATTTTTGTAAGCTAAGTTAGAATGTATAAATAAAGTGTTTTATTCAATTCATGAGTAAATAATTTTGAATAAAATTTATTTACTTCTATAAAAGAGAATAAAACACTTTATTTTACGAATAATTATAAAGATAAAACAACATCTTTATGTATTGGTTTATATGAACGATAGATAATCCCCGTTGCATCAAACATACGCTTTGCCGCTTTTACGGCATCTGTGTCACTATATTTATCAGACAAGTAAATAACTTCTTTAATACCTTTTTGTATTAGAGCTTTTGTGCATTCATTGCAAGGGAACAAGGTAACATATAATTTAGAATCTTTCATATGTGTACCTGTATAATTTAATATGGCATTCATTTCAGCATGGCAAACATATAAATATTTTGTATTAAGTGCATCACCATTTCTTTCCCAAGGGAATTCATCATCGGAACAACCAATAGGCATGCCGTTATATCCAACAGAAAGTATTTTATTATCTTCACTAACAATACATGCTCCTACGCATGTGCTTGGGTCTTTGCTACGTTCCGCTGATAAAAGAGCAATCCCCATAAAATATTCGTCCCATTTTAAGTATTCTTGTTTTTTCATCAATACACCCATTGAAACACACTGCTTACAGTGTGTTTTGCCACAAATAATTGGTTGAAAGAATGAAGTGTGGCATCCTTTCTTTTCTCTTATTTTCTTTCAACTTTAAATCATAACTGTTACGCTATCATAAAACTTTGCTAATCACATTTATTTGTACATAATAGATTGTTTTGTTTTGGTACTAAAATAATAACATATGTAAAATAAATTGTAAAACCTTAGTTTAGGCCTATAAATAGCATTTACCTATAAAAGTTAAAAATAGATGGACTTTACATAAAGTTTACAATACAAAAATAAAGGTATAACAAAATGGGTATATTATTCTCATTGTAGAGAAAATATTTGAGCATGGCTCATTATAGGAGGATAGTTATGAAATTAAATAAAAGGATTTTGAGTGTATTTTTATTAATTGGAATTTTACTTATTGGAGGATGTAGTACAGATACAACAAAAGATAAAAATGGTGATGAACAAACAGAGGCTGATAATAATAAAGGAGAAGTTTCTGATGAGGTAGATTTAGCAGGTACAATAACAATAACAGGTTCCACGTCTGTTGAAAAAATATTGAATGATATGATAGACGAATTTATGGCATATAATCCAGAAGTTAAGATAAATTATACTGGTACAGGTTCTTCATCTGGTATAGCAGATACATTATCAAAAGCAAATGATATAGGTGTATCTTCAAGAGAGATAAAAGATACTGAAAAAACAGATGATTTGAAAGAAGTAGTATTTGCTCACGATGGTATTGCCGTTGTTGTAAATCCATCAAATCCAGTAAGAGATATTAGTATAAGTGACCTAGCCAAAATTTATACTGGTGAGATAACAAATTGGAAGCAACTTGGTGGAAACGATGCTAAAATAATAGTAGTATCAAGAGAAGATGCATCAGGTACAAGAAATGCATTTGAAGAATTAATCAAGCTAGAAGATGCAGGTGGATTAGTTGAATCTGCAACTGTAGTTGAAGGTAATGGTACCATTCAATCAAGTGTGGCAGGTAATCCAAATGCTATTGGATATGTATCTTTTGCTTTTATAGATTCATCCGTAAGTAGTGTAAAAATTGATTCTGTTGAACCTACTGCAGAGAATGCAAAGGCAGGAACTTACAGTTTATCAAGACCATTTTTACTTGTATATTTAGAATCAAGGGCATCTAATGAAGTGAAAGCATTTTTAGACTTTGCCGTAAGCGAGGAAGGGCAAGAATTTGTAGCAGAACATGGAGGAATTAAAATAGACTAATGGAAAAAAGCAAAATTATAGAAAATCCACTTAAAAAAAATAATAACCCGTTAGATAAAATATTTCACATAATTTTTTTAGGAAGTGCTTTAGTAAGTGTCTTAAGTGTTATATCAATCATCGTGTTTGTATTTTCAAAAGGTCTGAAACCTTTCTTTGGTGAAGACGCTTATAGTTTTACAGCCTTTATAACAGGACTTAAGTGGAGTCCTAGCAACAATATATATGGAGTTTTCTATATGATAGCTGGATCAATATTAGCAACCCTAGGCGCTATAGCGCTAGGGGTCCCTATTGGATTATTGACTGCAGTCTATCTGGCTGAAATAGCTCCTAAAAAAATAGTATCCTTTATTAGACCAGCTATTGAATTATTAGCTGGTATTCCATCCGTTATATATGGTGCGTTTGGGCTTGGTGTAGTTGTACCCATGATTACTAAAGTGTCTCCTACAGGTCAAGGTGAATCATTACTTGCGGTTATTATTGTACTTACAATTATGGTTTTACCTACAATTATATCTCTTAGTGAAACTAGTATACGTGCTGTGCCAAAATCATATAGGGAGGCATCTTTCGGTCTTGGAGGTTCAAAAATACAAACTATTTTTAAAGCTGTTATACCTGCAGCGCGTTCCGGTATTTTATCAGCTACTGTTTTAGGCATTGGTAGGGCAATTGGTGAGACTATGGCAGTTATGATGATAGCGGGGAATAATATTGGGGGATTGCCTACTAGTATATGGTCTAAAATACGTCCTTTGACTACCAATATTGCTATGGAAATGGGATATGCATCTGGAAGACATCAAGATATGTTATTTGCTACAGGGGTAATTTTATTTCTATTTATAATGGTAATTAATATTACATTAATAAAAATAACTAGTTCCCTAGGTGATAATAAAAGGTAGAAGGTTCAAATAAACGGAAAGGCACGAAATAAATGAAAGTTAATCAGAAAAGAAAAAGAATAATTACAGATTTCATTTGTAGGGGGCTAATTTATTTGTCTACAGGTCTAACAGTTGCAATTTTATTTGTAATAATAGGATTTGTATTATATAAAGGCCTTCCTGGTATAAATTTAAGTTTTTTAACTAGGCAGTGGGACGATAAGACCACCATTGTAAAGGTGGAACCAGAACAAAAAAATAGCAATCCAACAGATGAAACTTATATTAGCTCCATGGGTATAAATATTGGTTTGGAAAATAATGAAGTTATAATAACTAAAATTGATAAGGATTCACCTGTAAGAAAAGCATCCAACTTAAAAAATCAAGAATATGGACTAAAAATAAATGATATTATCACAAAAGTTGATGATGTAAAGTTAGAGAATGCATCTATAAGTGATGCGGCAAAAGTACTTAACAATGTTACAGTCAATTCTAAAATAAAAGTAACAAGACCTGGCGGTGGGATATTACCTATGCTTATATCAACAGTGTATATTATTATTATATCCTTATCTATAGCAGCGCCAATTGGAATATGTTCGGCTATATATTTAAATGAATATGCAAAACCAGGTAAGATATTACGCCTAATAAGGTTTGCAATACAAAACCTTGCAGGTATTCCATCCATTATTTATGGTTTATTTGGTATGCTTGTATTCGTTCGTTTGTTAAAAATGGAGTACTCAATATTAGCAGGGTCTCTGACCTTAAGTATACTACTCTTGCCTACTATTATATCTACTACAGAAGAGGCCTTAAAAGAGATTCCTAAAGCATATCGTGATTCTTCTTATGGACTAGGTGCTACCAAATTACAAACAATTAGTAAAATAATTCTACCAGGAGCATTACCAGGTATCTTAGTTGCCGTAATTTTAAGTATAGGCAGAATTGTTGGTGAATCCGCTGCACTGATTTGGACTGCGGGAACGGTGGCACAAATACCAAAAGCACTTGTTGGTAGTGAGGCAGGAGCTGCTACATTAACCACCAAACTATATTGGATAATAAAAGAAACAGGTAATTTAGAAGAAGCTAGTTCTATAGCAGTTGTTCTTATAGCACTAATTATAATTTTAAATATTATTTCAAAATTAGTTACAAAAAGATTTTTAAAGAAAAGAGGAACTAATTAAAGCTATAGTAAACTATAAATTGGAGGAAACAAAGTGAGTGTTAATAATACAAAATTTTCGGTAAAGGATTTGAACCTGTTTTACGGCGATTTTCAAGCTTTAAAAAATATAAATATGGATATTGAAAAAGGAAAAATAACAGCCTTTATTGGTCCATCAGGTTGTGGTAAATCCACATTTTTAAAAACAATTAATAGGATGAATGATTTAGTTGAAGGGGTAAGAATAAATGGTACTATTACCATGGATGGTATAGATATATATAAGGAAATGGATGCCATTTCATTAAGAACGAGAGTTGGCATGGTCTTTCAACAACCTAATCCGTTTCCTATGAGCATTTATGACAATGTTGCCTATGGACCTAGAATACATGGAATAAAGAAAAAAAATGAATTAGATGAAATCGTTGAAAGATCCTTAAAGCAAGCAGCAATTTGGGATGAAGTAAAAGATAAATTAAGGAAAAGCGCATTAGCAGTATCTGGTGGTCAACAACAAAGAATTTGTATTGCAAGAACTTTAGCAATTGAACCAGAAGTTATATTAATGGATGAACCAACATCAGCGCTTGATCCTATCTCTACCTTAAAAATAGAAGATTTAGCATCAGAACTTAAAAAATCTTATACTATAATTATAGTAACTCATAACATGCAACAAGCTGGTAGAATCTCTGATAAAACAGCATTTTTCTTAACTGGGGAAGTTATTGAATATGGAGATACTGAACAAATATTTAATAAACCAAAGAGTAAAAAAACAGAAGATTATATTACTGGAAGATTTGGTTAAATATTACTTGCAAATGTTACGATTTATAATTAATATAGGCATAAGTAGAAAAAAAGGAGCATAAAAGAATGCGTCAAAGATTTATTGCACAACTAAATGATTTAAATAACAATGTAATAAAAATGGGTAGTATATTAGAAGAGTCCACCAACGAAGTAATCTTAGCTCTAAAAAATATAGATGTTAAAAGAGCGGAAGATATTATTAAACGAGATGATGAAATTGATTTGTTAGAACAACAAATTGAGAGAGAGTGTATTAATATTATTGCAAAGCAACAACCATTAGCAACTGATCTTAGAAAAATCACATCTATAATGAAAATCATTACGGATATAGAAAGAATTGCAGATCAATGTGCAGATATATCAGAATATATTATTAAATTAAGCAAGTTACCAAAACTTGCTGTACCAACTCATGTACTTGATATGATTGAAGAAGTAAAAAGGATGGTTGGGGACACAATTGATAGCTTTGTAAATGAAGACATTGTAAAAGCTGGAACAGTAATTAAAGAAGATGATATTGTAGATAATTATTTTGAAACAATAACAGAAGAATTAATTATTATAATGAAAGAGAATACGGAATATGTTGAACAATGTATGTATTATTTAATGATAATAAAATATTTAGAACGAATGGCAGACCATTCAACTAATATTGCAGAGTGGATTATATTTATTATAACAGGAGACTTAGCCTTGGGTTAAACTGAGCAAAACATTCAGTTAAACTGAGCAAAACATTCAGTTAAACTGAGCAAAACATTCAGTTAAACTGAGCAAAACACTCAGTTAAACTGAGCAAAACATTCAGTTAAACTGAGCAAAACACTTAGTTAAAGTGAGCAAAAACTGCTCACTTGTCTTGATTTATAAGCGTGCGTTGCACGCAGACGGGGGGGGAAGCTAAATGAAGACTATTTTAGCAGTTGATGATGAAGAGCATATTTTGGAGCTTCTAACCTATAACTTAGAACACGATGGTTATAAGGTAATAAGGGCAAGTTCAGGTGAAGAAGCTTTAAAGATTATAGAAAAAGATTTAATCGATTTGGTCCTTTTAGACTGGATGCTACCAGGTATTGATGGGATTGAAGTTTTAAAAAGAATAAGATTAAATGAAAAAACAGGGACACTTCCGGTAATTTTTCTAACCGCCAAAGGGGATGAGATTAGTAAAGTAGTAAGCCTAGAAGTAGGATCGGATGATTATCTTGTTAAACCATTTGGAGTACATGAACTTCTAGCTAGAATAAAGGCAGTGTTAAGAAGAAGTGAAAGAAACGAGAGAATAGTTCCAGTGGAAAAAGAGGAAATCATTAAGATAAATCACCTCGAAATTAATAGGGCAAGGCGAACTGTTATTTCTAATGGAAATGAAATTGATTTATCATTAAAAGAATTTGAGTTACTATATTTGCTTGCTAAAAATAGGGGCATTGTTTTTTCAAGAGATAATTTACTAGAGAAAATATGGGGATATGATTATCTAGGTGAAACAAGAACAGTAGATGTGCATGTAAGTAATTTAAGAAAAAAAATAGAGCAAGATGAGAATAATCCTGAATATATAAGAACTGTTAGAGGGATTGGATATAAATTTATGTAATCGTGTTTCGTTGCAATTACTAAAATGGGTTTTATAATAGGAACTAAACCTTAGGAAGTAGGAACAGTTATGCGAAGAAAATTATTAATTAGTTATATAACAATTATTTTACTTGCAATATGTATTTCTGGGTTCACTTTTTGGGCAAAGGGATATCAATTCATATATAACCAAAGTAGGAACTACTATCTTTCACAGGCTAAGATGATAGGAGATATTTTTGCAGAAGAAGAATTTAATAATATAGAAGATTACCATAAGTTTGTTTCATATTATAGTAACAAATATGAGATTAGAATAACAATTATTGATAGTAATGGTAATGTATATGCAGACTCAAGTCATAGTGGAGCCAATGAAAATCATGCAAATAGAGAAGAATTTATAAAGGCACTAGATGGTGAAAGCGTTATTATTAATCGGTATTCAAATACCATGGGGCAACAATACTCCTACAGCGCTGTTCCTGTGACAAATGGGGAGTTTTCTGGCGTAATGCGAATATCACTTCCATTATCCGAAATAAAAGCTCTTAATAGCCAACTTACAGATTCTATTATATACACACTTATTATTTGTTTTGTAATTGCAATTATAGCAGCTATTATATTTACAAGGGTATTGTCAAAACCTATCATAGAAGTATCAAAGGCAGCTACTCGTATTTCCCAGGGGGAATTAGGAATTCGTATCTATACTAGAGAAACGGATCAGATTGGCAGATTAGCAGGAGCATTTAATGTTATGGCAGCTAACCTTAAGGAAACCATTGAGAGTCTCACAAAACGTAATGTAGAGTTAGGGGCCATGCTAACTAGCATAAGTGGTAGTGTTGTTGCAATTAACGATTCTAATGAAATATTATTTTATAATAAAGGATTTTTAGACATAATTAATTCGCCAATGGAAGAAATACAGGGAAGGTCTCTATATAGCATATTTCGTAATATGACTGTTCTTGGGACGATTGAAGAAGTAAGGAAAAGGTCAACTCGTATTGTAAATGAAGGGAATATAAATAATAAGACTAATATTAAAGTAACAGCAACGCCTCTTGTTAGTGAAATGGGAGAATATTTTGGTGTGTTAATTGTTATTGAAGATATTACAATTATAAAAAAACTTGAAAATATGCGAAGTGATTTTGTGTCTAATGTAACACATGAGTTAAAAACTCCTTTAACCTCCATTCGAGGTTTTATAGATACGTTAAAAAATGGAGCAATAAAAGATGAAGTGGTTGCTAATAGATTTCTAGATATCATAGATTTAGAAGCAGAAAGGCTTTTTGTTCTTATTAAGGACATATTAATGTTGTCAGAGATTGAATCTAAGAGGGAAGAAAAGGGAGTGGCATGTGACTTAAACGAATGTATTGAAAGTGTTATAGAATTATTAGAACCTAAATTATCAAATGATGTAGAAATAATATTTAATCAAAGTAAGCTAAAGCAACCTTTTTATTGCAATCCAGACAGAATGAAACAACTATTTATCAATTTACTCGATAATGCAATCAAGTATACAGAGAATGGGCAAATTAGAATAAGCTGTGAAGAGTTTGAGAATGAAATTGTCATAAAGATTAAGGACACAGGAATAGGTATTGACGAGGAACACCAAGAACGAATATTTGAACGGTTTTACCGAGTGGATAGGGGGCGGTCTAGAAAACAAGGTGGAACGGGACTTGGCCTATCCATCGTAAAACATATAGTAGAATTATATAATGGTAATATTAGTGTACTTAGTAAACCTAACAGTGGAACAGAGTTTGTAATTAGGTTACCTTTTAATTAATGATTTCTTTTCTATGATAGAACATAAATATAAGGTAATACTACCTAAAAATACAAAAAATATAATTACTAGTAAGCTGTGGAGAAAAAAGGTATCAGGTAAAATATTAATTACAGGGTCTAGGGCAGGGTCAAAAAGCCAAAAATCATTCCGAAAGAAGAGCTTATGGAATAAAACGAACGCTGCATCAAAGTTTACCATACAACCTAGTAATATAATGATAGGTAAAACTAAAACTGTGATCGAGGATACTAGTAAGTAACTAGTATCTTTTTTCTTTGCTTTATAAATAATAATGAAAATAAGTAATATTAAAGTTACACCAAAAATTCCATAGATAGAAACAAAAATATTTTTCACTTCTACAAAATGCTGTAATCCTTCCTTAGAAGAAGGAAGACTAGGAAATTCTAAATCGCCTTTAAAGAAGGGGGAATTGTAATCAATTAGAGCATCGTAATTTTCTTTAATGGTTTCTACATCATAGCCTGAAGAGGCTGGTATATCTAAATAATTAATATCAAAGTAATAAATAAATCTAAAATTAACTGCGGCAATTACACCAATGGATATAAAAAATAAAGTAAAAATAATACCAATCAAAATATTTGTAGGTTTAAACTTTTTCATATAAATTCGCTCCCGTCCGCGTGCCTAGCACGCATAAAGATAAGGGGTTGATCCCGTCTGCGTGTCTTGCACGCCCTTTTACATAAAATCTATTTAGTTGCATTATACTTTGTAATGAATTAATTGGCAAGAAAAACACAAGATATCCATTCATGTTCATAAAATTATTGACCTAATTATGATAATATAGTAAGATAAGAATAGATTTGTACGACTGGCGGAAGATGGGAATTAACCCATGGGGAGTACAAACTATATATGCCGACCGCCTGGGCAACCTTAGATAACCTTACCATTAATGTAAGTTTACTATCAGGTTACCTAGGTGGTTTTTTTATATATAAAGATAAAGTGGAGGACAGTAATGAGAGCATTAATTAGTGTATCAGACAAAACAGGAATTGTAGAATTTGCAAAGGAATTAACATCTCTTGGAATTAGTATTATATCAACTGGTGGAACTTACAAAAAGTTAAATGAAGAAGGCTTAGAAGTAAAGGAAGTATCTGAGGTAACTAAATTTCCTGAATGTCTTGATGGTAGAGTTAAAACATTACATCCAAGTATTCATGCAGGACTACTTGCTATGAGAAGTAACAAAGAACATATGAATACATTAGCAGAACTTAATATTGAAACCATTGATTTAGTGATTGTTAATTTATATCCATTTAAATCTACTATGCTTAAAGATGGCGTTACAAGAGAAGAAGTTGTTGAGAACATTGATATTGGTGGTCCAACCATGCTTCGTTCCGCTGCAAAGAACTATCAAGATGTTGTTGTTATTGTTGATCCTACTGATTATGAGATAGTATTAAAAGAGTTAAAAGAAGGTTTTGTATCTTTAGATACTAAGTTTTATTTAATGCAAAAAGTATTTATGCATACTGCAAATTATGATACTATGATAGCTGATTATTTAAGAAAAGAAAGAAATGACCTTACTTTACCAAATACATTAACATTAACATATGAAAAAGTACAAGATATGAGATATGGTGAGAATCCTCATCAAAAAGCTGCATTTTACCGTGAAATAGGACATACGGTAGGTACTTTAGCGGATTGCATTCAATTACATGGTAAAGAATTATCATTTAATAATATCAATGATACCAATGGTGCACTTCTTTTGTTAAAAGAATTTGATGAACCTACAGTAGTTGCTTGTAAGCATGGTAATCCATGTGGAGTGGGTAGTTCTGATTCCATTTATGAAGCTTGGAGTAAAGCCTATCTTGCAGATAAAACATCAATATTTGGTGGTATTGTAGTTTTAAATCGGGAGGTTACTCTAGATATAGCAAAGGAAATGAGCGAGATATTTCTAGAAGTAGTAGTAGCACCAAGTTATGAGGAAGAAGCTCTTATTGTTTTATCAAAAAAGAAGAATATTCGTATATTGAGATTAGATAATATTTCAGAAAAACAAGATGAGAATTCTTATGATATAAAGAAGATTAGTGGAGGAGTGATTGTCCAAACCATTGACAATAACTTATATGAAGAAGAGGACTTAAAAGTTGTTACTAATAGAAAACCTACGGATAAAGAAATGGAAGATTTATTATTTACTCTTAAAGTAGTAAAACATGTGAAGTCTAATGGTATTGCATTAGGTAAAAATAAACAAACCATTGGGATTGGACCTGGTCAAGTAAATCGTATCTGGGCAACAAAGCAAAGCATTGAACATAGCATTGAATTAATAGGTGAAGGTGTAAGTGATGGTGCGGTATTAGCTTCAGATGCATTTTTTCCATTTCATGATTGTGTAGAAGCAGCCCATAAAGCAGGAATTCGTGCTATTATACAGCCAGGTGGTTCTATAAATGATAAAGATTCCATCGAAAAATGCAATGAATATGATATCGCCATGGTATTTACTGGTACTAGACATTTTAAGCATTAAGATAGATATTGCGAAACGTCAAAAAAGTCAATGTTTCATATGTGATTTATAAAATTCCGGAGCGGAATTAAAGCGAGATTATCGCTTAAGCGGAATGAGCGTTGGAGCGGAGGAATTATTATAAAGTACATATGAAATTCGTACAATAAAGTGTTTCGCAATAAACTATAATCATTAAAATAAATTAAGGCTACACATAATGTGTAGCCTTTTTGGATATTGTTTTATAGTACAGTTACGTCTGCAGCTTGAGGACCTTTTTCGCCATTTGCAACTTCAAATTCCACTGCTTGTCCTTCTTCTAAAACTTTAAATCCATCCATTCTAAGAGCTGAAAAATGTACAAATACATCATTACCCTCTTCATCAGAAATAAAACCAAAACCTTTTTTTGCATTAAACCACTTAACAGTTCCCTTTTTCATAAAACCCTCCTAAAACATTTAAAATTCTAAGTGTAATTATCTACAACAAGACTAATTTATCATAATTCTCTATTTATGTCAATAAATGGATGGATATATTTTCTAATTTATATGTTATTAAGAAAAATGACTTACTTTTGACTAATTTTATTGATAAAATACTGTAATAATTATGAAAATTCATCATAATTATCCAAGATTAGTAAAATATGACATGTTAATACAAGTGATTTAGAAAGAAAGAGGTCAAAATGAAAAAAATTTTTAAATACATTATTAAAGTCGGAATTACGGCGTCTGTGATAGGTTCTATTTTCTTCTTGAATATGAATCCATCTAATATACATGCAAAAAGCAGCGGTAAAGAGGAAGCGGAACTAAGATTTATATTTACAACAGACATACACGGGCAGTTAAACAGTAAAGACTATGAGACTGGTCTTGATTATGGTATCGGAGGACTAGCTAGAGCTTATGATCTTATCATGCAGGCTAGAAATGAATTACCAGGGAATAATTCTTTCACTTTTGATGTAGGCGATACTTTGTATGATTATACGACAGAATATATATTCGCGGAAGATCAGAACGAAATTCAACCAATTTATAGAGCTATGGCATTAGTGGGATATGATGCAATAACTTTAGGAAACCATGATTTTGATTATGGATATTCCTATATTTTAAGACAGTTAAAAGGTTCAGGGTTAATGAATAAGACAATAGTATCTAATGTCGTAGATTCTAAAACAGATGAATATCCATTTCTTGAGAATATGCTTATCACTAGAGAAGTTAAGACCACTAGTGGAAAAAAAGCTAAGGTAACGATTGGTGTAATTGGTGAAACAATTCCTCATTTAAATGGAAAAACAGATAATTATACTGGTATTTTGAAGACGGAAGATATCGTTATTAATGTAGAAAAACAAGCGGTGAAACTAAAAGAGCAAGGTGCTGATATTATAGTGGTTTTAGCTCATTCAGGAATTGGTGATGAAAATCCTGAATTAAACTTTAAAAATGTATCATATGCATTAACAAAAATTGACGAAGTAGATATGATTTTATGTGGACATGAGCATAGAAACTTTCCAACGACTGATAAAACTTCACCATATCTAAGTCTGCCAGGGGTAGATAAAACTACATTTTTAGTGAATGGCAAAAATCTAGTGATGGCAAATGATAGAGGTAGATCCATAGGTCTTGTTGATTTAAAAGTTGATGTAAGTGGAGATAAAGTTAAAATTGTTAATAGAGAGTCTAATCTTAGATATGTAAGTGATTATAAAACAACAGAAAATGAAGAAATGAGAACTTTATACGGTAGCTGGGAAACTGAATTTCTGAAATATGCAAACGATATTATTGGAGAATTAGGTAAAGGTGAAAAGATTAGCAATTTTACTGGGATACTAGAAGATACAACTGCTATCCAATTAATTAATGATGCGAAAAGAAGTCATGCACTTAGATACATTAACACACAAGCAAAACAATATAAAGATTATCCAGTAGTTTCAGTATCTAGCTATTATAGTTATGGTCTAAAATCAGAAACAGATTATGTAAATATCAGTGATAAGTTCACAGAGGCTGATCTTGCTATTATTCAACCGTATAATAACTATTTGTATTTGTATGAAATAACAGGGGCTCAATTAAAGGAGTGGTTAGAATGGACAGCGAGTGCATTTGAAACTACAAACGGAACAAAGAAGTGGAGTAATAAGACCATGTCAGAACTTATGTCATCGTCTGGATTAAGGTCATTAATTAAAGAAGAATGGTTAACTGATTGGAGTAGTTTTTATATATTTGATGGAGTTGACTACACTATAAATCCTACCTTCGAACCTCGTTATGACATATCAGGTAACAAGATTAATAATTCCAATAGGGTTACTAATATCACTTATAATGGTAAAGAAGTTACAAACGATACAAAATTAATTATGGCATCTAATAAAATTACGGGGCCCAAAGAAGCAAATAAAGGTATTGAAACACAATATATTTCTAAAAGTTTCTATCGAACTCAAGCTATATTAAGTGATTACATTAGGATATTAAGTAAAACAGGAAGTATTTTACCAACACCGGACAATAATTGGAAAGTAAATTTAACAGATAGAGAATTTTTAATTATGTTACCAACTATTGGTGATGTAGATGCTAAAAAAAGCCCATGGTATATCAAAGATTTAAAAACAGAGAACGGCTATACTTATTATAAAGCAAAAAGTGTAATAGCAAGTTCAGATACAACACCACCGAATTTATATATAGTACCTACTGTGATAGATTCAACAGGAACGGGCTATGATGTAGTAGTTGACGGCATTGATGTATCTGGTATTAAAAAAATCCGTTACATGAGTGGTGATTATGGATTAGATTTTGAAAATTGGGATATACAACGTGAGTTAAAAGATAATTTATTTAAGGCAAATAACAATGGAACATATAGTGTTCTAGCAGAAGATAATAATGGTAATAAAACAGTAAAAAAAATAGTGATTGATAACATAAGTGACCAAGTGATTGCTATACCAAAGGTTGAAACTTATACGAATCGTAAAGCCTCTATTAAGGGAACAGAAGAGCCTAATACTAGAATTGTAATATCTGCTAGTACAGGTATTTACGAGACATTAGTATTAAGTAATGGTAGTTTTTCTTACGCACTTCCATCACAACCATCTGGTAGTAAAATAACAATTTATGCTAAGGATGAAAAAACAGGCAGAGAAAGTAAAAAGGTAAGCGTTAAAGTAAAACGTACTGGACCTAATCAACCTAAAATAGATTATGTATACAATATTTCAGAGACAATAACGGGATATATTAATGATGATGATGCTACTATTATAGCGATCGTTGGTGATGATGTTTATGTAGCTAAAAAAGGTGGAAAAGATAGGTATATGGCTG
Source organism: Bacillota bacterium (assembly GCA_023387635.1). Lineage (GTDB taxonomy): Bacteria > Bacillota > Clostridia > Lachnospirales > Lachnospiraceae > Anaerocolumna. The sequence continues at coordinate 130 of JAEWHU010000230.1, read as the reverse complement.
CTATAGATTTATATGATGAAGATAAAAATATAATAGAGACAGATATAACAATAATGGATAATAAATATACTATTTATATACCATATTTGAATACTGGTGAAACCATATCTGTTTATAATATAGATCATTT